>NC_016745.1:2520449-2851812 GCF_000243075.1 Oceanimonas sp. GK1
AAGTCATGAAAACAGTGTAACTCAAAGGCTATCCGCTCAAGTCTGGAACCGGGCTGTAGGCGCCGTTTTAGCCAGCGCATTTGTCAGTCAACGACCGCGTCAACGGCCTGCAACGCAGGCCCTGCCGGCTGAAGCGGCAGCTACCCTAACCCGGATGACCGTAGGTGCCGGCTACAAATATCAGGCTACACCCAGGCGCAACTACCCATTAAAACCCCGAGCCCGGCTGTTTCAAAAATGCCTGCTCTTCAGGGGTGGAGGGGCGGCCAAGAATGGCGTTGCGGTGGGGGTAGCGGCCAAAGCGCTCAATAATATTGCGATGGCGATGCTCGAAGTCCAGGTTGTCGGCCAGCCCCAGCCGCTCAAACAGGATCAGGGCCTGGTCGTGAATCTTGAGGGATTCGCTGTGCATAAAGGGCATGTACAGAAACAGCCGCTGCTCGCGGCTGAGTGCACGCTCGGCATCCTGGCTGATGGCCTCCTGAGTCAGTGCCAGGGCCATGCCATCGGCGGCAAACGACGCCGGCCGCCCCCGGTGAATGTTGCGGGAAAACTGGTCGAGCACAATGATCTCGGCCAGCCTCCCTGGCGCGCGACTGCGCCATTCAAACAACTCCCCCCGGCAGGCCCGCTCATGCAGGCCGCCAAACCGTTCGGCAATGGCCGTATCCAGCGCCGCATCCTTATGCCACCACTGGGCGGGAGTCAGCTCTTCAAACCAGAACTGCAGTACCGACTGATACATGGGCTTCTCCTGTCCACTGTTGGTGTGGCAACAGTATAGAAGAGCCCACGCCCATCAGAATACCCAGTGGGCCACCAGGGCGATCACCGGCAGGGTGACCAGGGTGCGCATCAGGAAGATCACAAACAGCTCAACAATGTTCACCGGGATCTTGCTGCCCAGCAGCAGGGCACCCACTTCCGACATGTAAATCAGCTGAGTCACCGACAGGGCGGCAATCACAAAGCGAGTCAGTTCGCTCTCGATGGAGGTGGCCAGAATGGCCGGAATGAACATGTCGGCAAAGCCCACCACCATGGTCTGGGACGCGGCCGCGGCCTCGGGAATCTGCAGCAGCTCCAGCAGCGGCACAAAGGGCATGCCCAGCCAGGCAAACAGCGGCGTGGTTTCCGCCACTATCAGCGCCAGGGTGCCAAAGGCCATGACCACCGGCAGCACGCCCAGCAGCATGTCGAGGGCATTGTGCACCCCGGCGCGCGCCACCTGAGCCAGGCTTTCCACCTTGCCGGCCCGGGCCAGCGCAAGCGTCAGGCCATGCCCCAGGCGGGAATAGCCCGGCGGCGTGGCCTCGGCATTGGCCGGGCGCGGCTCGCCATTGATAAAGGTGTCTTTTTTCCAGCACAGGGGCGGCAACCGCGGCACCACTATGGCCGCCACCACCCCCGCCAGACACACGGCACCGTAAAAGGGCAGGAACATGTGCTCCAGCTTCACCTGGGCCAGCACCACCAGGCTGAAGGTAATGGACACCGCCGAAAAGGTGGTGCCGATCACCGCCGCTTCCCGCTGGGTATAATGATGCCCTTCATACTGCTTGCTGGTCAGCAGAATGCCCACGCTGCCGTCCCCCAGCCAGGAAGCCATGCAGTCCACCGCCGAACGTCCTGGCAGACGAAACAGCGGCCGCATAATACCGGTCAGCAGGGTGCCCACCAGCTCCAGTAGACCGAAGTCAAGCAACAGCGGCAGCAACAGGCCGGCAAAAATAAACACGGCAAACAGCACCGGCAGCAGATCGTTCAGCACCAGGCCGCCGGTATCGCCGCTGTAAAGCAGTTCGGGCCCTGCCTGAAAGTGCACCAGCAGCACAAACACCGCGCCCAGCAGCCGGCTGGCGAGCCATACCGGACGCACATTGAACAGGGTGTTGAGAAAGGCATGGTTCAGCAGCCAGGCCGGCCTGAGCAGGCTGCCGAGCAGCGACAGCAACGCCGACAGGGTAATCAACCCGGTCACCATGGCGGGCAGTTGCTCCCCCAGGGCGCCCTGCACGCTCTTGGCCAGCACCGCTATCATGATGGTGATATTGCCCTGCCAGGCAACCGGGGTCATAAACAGCAAAATGCCCGCCAGCGAAGGCAGCAGAAACATCAGCCAGTTACGGGTGCCACCGGCTTGCCCCGTCAGCGTTTTTTCCATGAATACTCCTTTGCGCCGGCCCCGGGGCCGGCGGCATCAATACCGTTATCGTGTGCCGGCTGTCCCGCCCTTGCAAAGTGCATAAAAGAGCAGGAAACAGCGCATAATGCCGCACCGGATAAGGTGCGCGATGAATAGTTATTTTACAGGCAAAGATTTTGCACTGAAATACACAATTGGAATATTACACTGAAGAAACAGGAAAAAACCGGAGCTACACCCAAATTATTTAACCAATGCGAAAACACCCGGTAACATTTTGTCAGCGGCGAGTCAGCAAAAAGCACCATTCATCAAAAAAAGTACACTCCCCCGCCGCCACCCGGCGGTTGCGCGCTCCTTCTTCAAGATGCGCCAGCAAAGCCACCTCGAAACAAGGTTCGAACAGGGTGCGCACTTCGGCCTCATTCACCGCAAAAGGCGGCGACGGCGCTTGCGCATCGTGATCAACCGTGACCAGCAACACACGGCCACCGGGGTTGTTCAGGCGGGCCAGCAAGGCGGCATAGGCGGGCCGCATGGTGGCGGGCAGAGCAATCAGGGCCGCCCGATCATAGGCGAGGTCAAACTGCCTCCCAAGGGCATCGGCATGAAAAAAGTCCCCTTCGTAGAGGCGGAAGGGCTCGTGCTGCCAGCACACAAAGAGGCCGCTGGGCTCGCGCTTCGGCGTAAGCTTTGCCTCGGCAAAAAAGTCTGCTATCGCCAGCGGCGACAGCTCAAACCCGGCCACGGCATGGCCCTGCTCCGCCAGCCAGTACATATCCCGGCTTTTGCCGCACAAAGGCACCAGTACCTCGGTGTTTGGCGGCGCGCCGGTATGCTGCCAGCAGGCCCGCAGGTGGGGGTTAATCTCCCGCTGGTGAAAACCGATGCGGGCGCTCTGCCAGCGCTGATGCCAGAAATGTGGTTCCATGATGCCTCCTCACATCAAAAAGCCGGACCATGACAGCCCGGCTTTCCCTTTTCAAGTCATGCCGCCCTAAACTGATTGCTCTGGCTGTCGTAGCGGTAGCCGATTTGCGCCATGCGCGCGCTCAGCCAGCCCCTGTCGAGCTCGTAGCGGGACAGCAAGGCGTCCAGGCTGTCGCATTCAATGCGCAACTTTTCATTGAGAATGCTCAGTACCATGTGGGTGTCCATGCGTTCCAGTTGTGCTCTGTCCATGTTGCTCTCCTGCAGGTAACAGGCCGGTGATCTGCCGGCCCGATCAGAATACTGTAAATTTAACCAGTTAAATATTGACCAGCCCGCCTCAAGTGAATACTGTATATATAAACAGTATCACCACAGGCAGGGCCGACCCATGATGAACCTTTCGCTAATCCGCAAGCAGGCACTGATCTCCCGGCAGGACTCCCTGCCCCACTGCGCCGCCTCCTTCGCCCATAATGCGCCCCAGGCCGGACTGCTGGCCCGCCTGGCCGCCCTCAGCCACGGCAACACCGGCTGGATCCTGATCGCCAACGCCCCGGGCCGGCTGTGCCGCCGCACCCTGGCCGCCGCCGGCATTAATCCCGCCCGCATTGTGGATGCGCACCGCCTGAACCCGGGCCAGTTGCAGCGGGCCCTGTCGAGCCCGGCCATCGCCGCCGTGGTGTGCTGGCAACAGCAAGATGAAACCTTTTCGCCCCAGCGGCAAGCCGGCGGCCGTCTTTTTGTGATCGGGCCGGCAGTGCCAGCCAGCCCGCTGCACTGACTCTTCGGCCCATAAAAAAACCGGCGCTGCTATTAAAGCAACGCCGGTTTTTCAGGTTTTAACCCCTGTCAGGCTTACACCAGCTCGCGACACACCAGATCCACCAGCATGCGAATGTGGGCGGGGTTGTCGTTCAGGGCAGGAATATAATGGTATTGCTCTCCCCCGGCCTTGATGAAAATCTCCTGATTTTGCTCGGCAATCTCTTCCAGGGTTTCCAGGCAGTCGGCGGAAAAGGCCGGGCAGATCACGTCCAGCTTTTTAATGCCTTCACCGGGCAACTGCTCCATGGTTTTGTCGGTATAGGGCTTGAGCCACTCTTCCCGGCCAAACCGCGACTGAAAGGTGGTGCGCCACTGGTGCGGCTCCAGCCCCAGCTCAGCCGCCAGCAGCTCGGAGGTGCGGTGGCACTGCTGGCCGTAAGGGTCGCCCTCATTCTCATAGCGTTTGGGAATGCCGTGGTAAGACAATAACAACATGTCCCCCCGCCCATGCTCCTGCCAGTGGGCCCGCACCGAGTCGGCCAGGGCGCCGATGTAGCCGCTGAAGTCGTGATAATCGTGCACAAAGCGCAGGGCCGGCACCAGCCGCTCCTGCTTCATCAGCTTGGCCCAGGCATCGAACACCGAGGCGGTGGTGCTGACCGAATACTGCGGATACAGCGGCAGCACTATCACCCTGTCCACGCCCTGATCTTTAAGCTGCTGCCAGGCCGAGCCGATGGACGGCTCGCCATAGCTCATGCCGAGCACCACCGGCACATCAATGCCTTCATCCTGCAACGCCTGTTGCAGCGCCGCCTGCTGGCGACGGCTTATCACCATCAAGGGCGAGCCTTCCGGCCACCAGATGGACTGATAGAGCTTGGCCACCCTGGGCGAGCGGAACGGCAGGATAATGCCATGGAGCAGCGGGCACCACAGCGAGCGGGGCACATCCACGACTCTGTGGTCGTGCAGAAACTGACTGAGAAAGGCCTTTACCGCCGCCGACGTCGGCGCGGAAGGCGTCCCCAGGTTGACCAGCAAAACGCCTGTTTTCACTTTGTTACCTGTCCTTCACAAACAACAAAAAGCCGGACCTGTTCGGGCCCGGCTTGAACCATGCCGGCTTACGCCAGAATGTCGGTCAGCTCGCGGCTGACGGCGTCCACCGACTGGGTACCATCCACCTTATGGTGCTGGGTACGGCCGGCTTCGGCTTCTTTCTTGTAGTAGTCGATAAGCGGCGCGGTCTGCTCGTGATACACCGCCAGACGCTTGCGTACGGTGCTTTCTTCGTCGTCGGCGCGGATCACCAGGTCTTCACCGGTCACGTCGTCCTTGCCTTCCACCTTGGGCGGGTTATACACCAGGTGATAAACCCGGCCGGAGCCCGGATGCACCCGGCGACCGCTCATGCGCTTGACGATTTCCTCGTCGGGCACGGCGAATTCCAGCACAAAGTCCACCTCCACACCGGCTTCCTTCATGGCATCGGCCTGGGGAATGGTGCGGGGGAAGCCGTCGAGCAAAAAGCCCTTGGCGCAGTCGTCCTGGCTGATGCGCTCCTTGACCAGACCGATAATGAGGTCGTCAGACACCAGCTGGCCCTGATCCATCACTTCCTTGGCCTTCAGGCCCAGGGGAGTGCCGGCCTTGATAGCGGCTCGCAGCATGTCGCCAGTCGAGATTTGCGGAATACCGAACTTCTCCATGATGAACTGAGCTTGCGTTCCCTTACCCGCGCCCGGAGCACCCAGCAAAACGATGCGCATAACAGCGTCCTCTTTTTGATTAGTCATTCACAATTGGGGGCTGATTGTGTCATGACACCGAGATGGGGACAAGTAACAGCACGGCCAGTTAGACCTATTGATGATATAAGCAGCGAAAAAAAGAAGGGGGCACAAACAAAAACTCCCCCGGTAAAGGGGGAGTTGATTTCATCCCTTCCCCTTGTCAGGGAAGGGTCAGGGTGGGGCTGTGAATTAGCCCAGCAGCAGGCGGTTAACCCGGGCCACGAAGGCGGCGGGGTCTTTCAGGCCGCCCTGCTCGGCGAGCTGGGCCTGCTCCAGCAGCAGCTGGGACCACTCGTTGAACTGCTCACCCTCGCCCAAGCTTTCGAGCTTTTTCACCAGACTGTGGTCGGGGTTGAGCTCCAGAATATACTTTTGCTCCGGCACCGGCTGGCCGGCGGCGCGCATCAGCTTGATCATCTGGGTGCTCATGTCGTGCTCACCGGCCACCACGCAGGAGGGCGTGCTGGTCAGGCGGTGAGTCAGGCGCACTTCCTTCACCTCGTCGCCCAGGGCGATTTTCACCCGCTCCAGCAGCGGTGCCAGGGCTTCCTTGGCTTCTTCCTGGGCCTTTTTGGTCTCTTCGTCGTCAAGCTCGCCCAGGTCCAGCTCACCCTTGGTGACCGACACAAACTGCTTGTCTTTATAGTCGCTGAGGTGGTTCATCAGCCACTCGTCCACCCGCTCCCACATCAGCAGCACTTCAATGCCCTTCTTCTTGAAGATTTCCAGGTGCGGGCTGTGGCTGGCGGCGGCGTAGCTGTCGGCGGTGATGTAGTAGATCTTGTCCTGGCCGTCCTTCATCCGCGCGATGTAGTCATCCAGCGACACGGTCTGGGCGTCAGAGTCGGCGTGGGTGCTGGCAAAGCGCAGCAGGCCGGCAATCTGCTCCCGGTTGGCGTAGTCTTCCGCCGGGCCTTCCTTCAGCACGTTGCCGAACTCTTTCCAGAAGCCCTGGTATTTGTCGGCTTCGTTCTTCGCCATCTGCTCCAGCATGGACAGCACCCGCTTGGTGCAGGCCTTGCGCAGCTGGGCGGTAACCTTGTTGTCCTGCAGGATCTCCCGGGACACGTTGAGGGGCAGATCGTTGGAGTCGAGCACGCCCTTCACAAAGCGCAGGTAGGTGGGCATGAACTGCTCGGCGTCGTCCATGATGAACACCCGCTGCACATACAGCTTGAGGCCGTGCTTCTGCTCCCGGTTCCACATGTCCCAGGGCGCCTTGGCGGGCACATAGAGCAGGCTGGTGTATTCCTGGTTGCCTTCCACCTTGTTGTGGCTCCAGGCCAGGGCGTCCTGCCAGTCGTGGGAGATGTGCTTGTAGAACTCCTGATATTCCTCGTCGCTCACCTCGCCCTTGGCGCGGGTCCACAGGGCGGTGGCCTTGTTGACCTGCTCCCACTCGCCCTCGGTGGCCGGTGACGTGACATTGCCGTCTTCGTCGGTCTGCTCCGGCTCGCCGTCCTTCCACATTTCCACGGCAATGCTGATGTGATCGGAATATTTGCCCACGATGCTGCGCAGGCGCCAGTCGTCGAGAAATTCCAGCTCACTGTCGCGCAGGTGCAGGATCACGTCGGTACCACGACCGGTTTTCTCGATGTCGGCCACGGTAAAGCTGCCGTCACCGTCCGATTCCCAGCGCACGCCGCGATCACTGCTTTCACCGGCGGCCCGGCTCAGCACGGTGACCTTGTCGGCCACGATAAAGGCGGAGTAAAAGCCCACCCCGAACTGACCGATGAGCTGGGAGTCCTTGGCCTGATCGCCGGACAACTGGCTGAAAAAGGCCTTGGTGCCCGACTTGGCAATGGTGCCCAGGTGCTCAATCACCTCGTCCCGGGTCATGCCGATGCCGTTGTCGGAAATGGTCAGGGTCTTGTTGTCCTTGTCGATAACCAGGCGCACCCGCAGGTTGCCGTCATTCTCGAACAGATCACTGTTGGACAGGGCCTTGAAGCGCAGCTTGTCGGCAGCATCGGCGGCGTTCGACACCAATTCGCGCAGAAAAACCTCTTTGTTGGAGTAGAGGCTGTGCGCCATCAGGCTGAGCAGCTGTTTGACTTCGGTTTGAAAACCATGAGTTTCGGTATGCACGGCTTCGGTCATCTTGATGTTCCTTGCTTGGTTTAACCTACAGCGAGAAAGATGGGGGTGGATGCTGGAGTTTCAAGAGACGAGGGGAAAAAAGCGTGAGGAGTGAGGGGTGAGGAACGTTATACGTAAAACGTGAGACGCCTCCCTCCTTGGACTGGCCCGAAAAAAGTAGACACCTTCATTTAATGAGAAGGTGTTATGAAGTACAAACCCCACCGTCACTTTAGCGATGCATTCAAACGTGAGGCCGTCGAGGCCTCGCTATCCACCACAGAGACACAAGCTCAGCTTGCTGGCAGACTCGGGATCCATCCTAACCAATTGAGTCGCTGGCGCAGAGAGTGGATCATGACCAAGAAATCATCTGACAAAGCAGTTGAAAACATCGGACCAGAAAAAAGTTTGCAGGATCTGGAGCGTGAAAATGCTCGACTGAAGAAGCTGCTTGAACGAAAAGAGCTGGAGAACGAAATCCTAAAAAAGGCGCAAGAGTACTTCGCCAAGCACAGCAAGTAAGGTTTGCCTTTATCGAGGCTCACCGAAGTCAACGCTGGCGGGTCTCGATAATGTGTGAAGTACTCAATGTGTCACGAGCGGGATATTATCGTTGGCGAGCACGTCAGCATGCTCCGGGAGAACGTGTCATCAAGCGACAAACTCTGAAAACCTTCCTGCTCGAGCGAGCCAGGCAACAGAAAGAATGTGCCGGGTTATCGCAAGCTGTGGCTGGAAGCACGGGATGCCGGGTTCTGCTGCGGCAAGAACCAGGTTCAGCGCTTGCTGAGAGACGCTGGTTACCATTCATGCACGGCTCTTAAAACAGGGTATCAAAAGCCGACATCATTCTTGCCTGTGCTACCGAACTTGCTGAATCGCCGCTTCTCGGTTGGTGCGGCAAATCGAGTCTGGGTATCAGATATTACTCAAATCCGGTGCCACGAAGGCTGGCTCTACATCGCAGTAGTCCTGGACCTGGGTACACGTCGCGTGGTGAGCCGAGCCATGGGTGCCATCAATAGCGCCCAGCTGGTGCTGGAGGCCCTTGAGCAGGCATGGCAACATCAGCGGCCAGATGGGACACAGTTGTTGTTCCACTCTGACCAGGGGAGTCAGTATCGCAGCGAAGAGGTGATGAGATGGCTCACTACACGGGGAATCACCATCAGCATGTCTCGGCGAGGTAACTGCTGGGATAACGCCTGTTCGGAAAGCTTCTTCGCGCTGCTCAAGAAGGAATGGACACATCCATTAGGAATGCTCGGAAGAGACGAAATGGCAGATGAAGTCCGGTATTATACGGACGAGTATTACCCGAAAGTGCGGCGCCACATGGCGCTGGGAGGAATAACTCCCAATGCCTACGCAGCTGCCGCTTAACTTAAGTGTCTACTTTATCGGGGCCACTCCATCCTCACCCCTTACTGGCGTCAGTAATAGCTGCGCCCTTCTTTTGCCATTTGCCGCAGCGGCCCGCAGGGGGCAAAACGCTGGCCGTATTTGCGGGCGTACTCTTCCAGGTTGGCCACCACCCGGTCGATGCCCTGCTGGTGCATATAATGAAAGGGCCCACCGGTAAAGGGCGGAAAGCCAATGCCGAACACGGCACCCACGTCGCCATCCCGAGTGGATGCCACCACCCCCTCATCCAGCGCCAGCGCCGCTTCGTTAAGCATGGCAAGCACGCAGCGCTCGGCCAGGTCCTGGGCTGGCAACCGAGCCTGGGGTGTGATGCCCAGTAATCGATACATCTCGGGATCGGCGGGCTTGCCTTTTTTGTTAAAGGCGTAGAAGCCCCGGCCGTTTTTCTTGCCCAGGCGCTGGTCGTCCAGCAGCTTGCTGAAGGCAGCCGGCGCCTTGAACCGCTCCCCCAACTCGTTTTCAAGTACCGGCGCGATGTGGGCGGCCACGTCGATGCCCACTTCGTCCAGCAGAGTAATGGGCCCCACCGGAAAACCGTAGTCCACCAGCGCCCGGTCAATGGCCTCGATGGGTTCGCCTTCCAGCAGCAGCCGGGCCGCTTCATTAAGGTAAGGCGCAAGAATGCGGTTCACGTAAAAACCGGCACTGTCTTTGACCACTATGGGGGTTTTGCCCTGAGCACGGGCCAGCTTCAGCGCCGTGGCCACGGTTTCCGGACTGGTGCCGGCGTGGGGAATGACTTCCGCCAGGGGCATTTTTTCCACCGGACTGAAATAGTGCAGCCCCACCACCCGCTCGGGGTGCTCGGCGCCTTTCGCAATCTGGTGAATGGGCAGCGACGAAGTGTTGCTGGCAAACACCGTGTGCTCGGGGCAATGGCGCTGCACCTCTCTCACCATGCGGCGTTTCACCTCAAGATCCTCAAACACCGCTTCCACCACCAGATCGGCCCGCTCAAAACCGCGATAGTCCAGGGTACCGGTGAGCCGGGCCAGTTGCTGGTTCATTCCGGGCTGGCTCAACTGCTTTTTCGTGACCTTGTTACTGAGCAGGCGGTGCGCCATGGCCATGGCCTGGTTAATGCCTTTGTGGCCAATGTCCTTGATACGCACCGGCAAGCCGGCCCTGGTGGCGGTCACAAAGGCAATGCCACCGCCCATCAGGCCGCCACCCAGCACCCCCACCCGGTTTACCGGGCCAGGCTCGGCGCCGTCATAACGGGTTTCCTTTTTCATCTCGGTGGTGGCAAAAAACAGGTGGCGCAGGGCCGCCGACTCCGGCGTCATCACCAGCTTGCCAAAGGCGGCGGCTTCGGCCTTCAATCCCTCGGCCATGCCGCGCTGGTAACCGGTACGCACCACCTCCAGCAGTGCTTCCGGCGCCGGATAGTTGCCCCGGGTCTTGTGACGCAGGGTGCCGAGCGCCCGGTCGAACACCAGTTTGCGCCCCAGGGGATTGCCTTGCAGCAGCCGGGTTTTAACATCGGGTTTGCGGGTACGGCCCGGTTTGCCCTGTTTCGCCATGGCCACGGCGGTATCGAGCAAAATGCTGTGCGGCACCATGTCGTTGACCAAGCCGGCTTTGAGCGCCTGTTTGGGCCTTAACTGCTTGCCGGTGAGCATCATGTCCAGCGCCCGCACCAGCCCCACTTGCCGGGGCAATCGCTGAGTGCCGCCGGAGCCGGGAATCAGCCCCAGCTGTACCTCGGGCAGGCCCAGGCGGGTAATGTCGTCCTCGCTGCACACCCGGCCATGGCAGGCCAGCGCCAGCTCCAGGCCGCCGCCCAGGCAGGGGCCATGAATGGCGGCAATCAGCGGCAGCTCAAGCGCTTCAAGCTCGTTGAACAGGGCCTGCCCGGCCCGGGCCAGGGCCTCGGCCTGCTCCGCCGTGGTGCAGTCATTCAGCATGTGCACGTCGGCGCCGGCAATAAAGGAGTCGGGTTTGCCGGAGCGCAGCACCAGCCCGGTAATGGCGGCATTCTGCCGAATCTCGGCCAGCAGGGCGCGAAGCTCGCCGGCAAAACTGGCGCGCAGGGTATTCATGCGCTCGCCGGGCACGTCCATGGTGATGATGCCAATGCCGTCGTCAATGCGCAGGGTAAAGGTATGTTCGCTCATTGGGCTGCCTCCAGTACCATGGCCACGCCCAGGCCGCCGGCGGCGCAGGCGGTGGTGAGCGCCAGGCCACCGCCCCGGCGGTTCAGCTCGTTCAGGGTTTGGGTGATCATGCGTGCACCGGTGGCGGCAAAGGGATGGCCATAGGCCAGCGAGCCCCCCAGCACGTTGAATTTGCTCATGTCCACACTGCCGATGGGCGCGCTCTGCCCCAGCTCCTGCTCGGCAAAGCTCCGGCTGTCAAAACAGTGCAGGTTGGCCAGGGTTTGGGCGGCAAAGGCCTCGTGCATGTCGATAAGATCCATGTCGGCCAGGGAACAACCGGCCCGGGCCAGTGCCCTCGGCGTGGCGTAACTCGGCCCCAACAGCATGTTGTGGCGCACCTCAATGGCGGCATAGGCATGGCTGCGCAAATAGCCCAGCGGTGTTACCCCCAGCGCCCTGGCCCGGCTTTCGGTCATCATCAGAATGGCGGCGGCACCGTCGGTCAGTGCCGTGCTGTTACCGGCAGTCACGCTGCCATGATGCCTGTCAAACACCGGTTTCAGGCGGGCATAGTCACTCGGGCTCGCCTCGGCGCGCAGGGTGTTGTCCCGCTCAACGGGAGCACGAAAGGGCGGCACATAGGCGGTCATGACCTCGTCATGCAGCCGGCCCTGCTCCCAGGCCTGGGCCGCCAGCTGATGGGAGCGGTGGGCGAATTCGTCCTGCTCCCGGCGGGAAATGCCGTAACTTTTGGCCATTTGCTCGGCGGTCTGGCCCATGGTGAGCCCGGTGGAGTATTCCGCAATGGCCGGCGGCACCGGCGCCAGGTCTTTCAGGCGCAGCCGGCGTACGATGGCCAGCTTTTGTTTCCAGCTTTTGGCCTTGCTGAGCGCCAGCAGCGCATCGGCGAGCCGGCGGGACACCCCGATGGGCAGCACCGAGGAGGAGTCGGCCCCGCCGGCAATGCCTACCTCCACCCGACCCGCCTGCATCGACTCGGCCAGGCTGGAGACCGCCTGAAAACTGGTGGCACAGGCCCGAGTCACACTGTAGGCGTCGGTGCTCACCGGCAGTTCGGTGCCCAGCACAATTTCCCGGGCAATATTGGGGGCACTGGGCATCTGGATCACCTGGCCAAACACCAGTTGCTCAATGTCGCTGGCCGCCAGCGGTGCGCGGGCCAGCAGCTCGGCCACCACCATGCGGCCCAGATCCAGCGCGGCTATGCCGTTGAACAGGGTGGCTTGGCGGGCAAAGGGCGTGCGCAGCCCGGTCACGATGGCAATGCGATCCCCGTGGCGGGTAGTAAGGAGGGAAGTCGACGACATGGGCGCTCCTTGTCCGTGGTAGCTGGAGGTTCGACCTCACAGCATAGTAGCAACGGCGATGGCGGTTTCAAACAGGCACGTTGCGCGTTACCGATCGCCGCCGTACACAAGTTGGTCGCACCGGGGAGCAACAGTGGTTAGACTGAACTACAGGCACCCACATGGGGTAAGTGATGATTTCCGTATTCAAGCGAAAGCAACAAGGGCAGCGCTCGGTCTCTAGAGACATGATGATAAAACAAAAACGTTACGAGGCTCTGGTGTATGCCTTGCATGGCGATTTGTTCCGCTATGCCTTCTGGCTGTGCCATGACCGGCAGGTGGCTGAAGACCTGGTGCAGGAGACCTTTCTGCGGGCCTGGAAGGCGCTCGACAGCCTGAAGGAAGAAAAGGCCGCCAAGGCTTGGTTGATCACCATTTTGCGCCGGGAAAACGCCCGCCGGTTTGAGCGAAAACAGTTCGATCTGGTGGATATCGAAACCACGGCGGTGCCGGATCGCAAGTCGCCGGGGCTTGAACAGAACATGGAAAACGAGTGGCTGCGCCGGCACATTGCCGGGCTGGCCCCTGAATATCGTGAGCCGCTGCTGCTGCAGGTCATCGGCGGCTTTAGTGGAGAAGAAATAGCCGGAATACTGGACTTGAACAAGAATACCGTGATGACCCGCCTCTTCCGCGCACGCAACCAGCTGAAAGAGGCCCTGGAAAGAGACAAGACTGCAAGAGGTCTCAGCAATGGATGATCTGGAATTCCGCCGCCGGGCCTATGCGGATCCCGATGACAAAAGCCCCGAGTTTTTGACCGCTTCTTCTGCCAGCCCCGGCAACCGTCAGTTTCTGGACGACATGAAGGCGTTTAACCACAAACTCTCCTGCGCCCTGGAAGAGCCGGTGCCGGCCACCCTGCCCGACAAGCTTATGCTGTCCCACCTGCTGCGCCAGCCCGACAGCGATGCGCCCGGCTGGCGGCACCTGGCCGTGGCAGCCTCGGTGGCCTTTGCTCTGGGCTTTGCCACCCGCTTTGTCACCTTCTCCCCTCAGGCGGTGGCCGAACTGCCGTCGGTGGCGCAGGTGGCCATGCACCATGTGCTGCAGGAAATGCCGTTTACTCACTATATCGATGAAGAAGTCAGCCTGACCACGGTCAACGCCAAGCTGCGTCCTTACGGCACCCGGCTGCACGACATGACCGAGGTCGGCAAGATTTATTATGCCAACCATTGCATGTTTGCCGGCGGCCCGGCGGCCCATCTCGTTATTCAGGGAGAGCACGACCGGGTACATGTATTTCTGGTGCCCATGGAGCGCGCCATGCAACTGCAGGAACGCTTTACCGAAGACAACCTGCATGGCGAGGTCATGACCATGAGCTATAACCGCCTGGTGGTGGTCAGCGATCGCCAGGAAAACGTGCACCGCATGGCGGAAAAGATCAAGGCATCAATGGAAAAGGCCATTTAATCCCTCCTTCCGGGGGAGCCCTGGCTCCCCCTCACAGTTTTCCACCCCCGTTCCATTAAGCGCCATACTACTATAAGAGTTGTACCCGCTTTTGGTGTAACATTTGAGCCCCTTGCTCACACGGACGCCATTAATGCTGTTTGCAACAACAGGAACGCGCTATGACCATTGAACTCCCTATTTTAATTACCTTTGTCGGCTATCTGGTGCTGACCATGCTGATCGGCGTGGTGGCCTACAAGGCCACCAGCTCGCTGAGCGATTATATTCTGGGCGGTCGCCGCCTGGGGCCGGGCGTGGCCGCCCTCAGTGTGGGGGCGTCGGACATGAGCGGCTGGCTGCTGCTGGGCCTGCCCGGCGCCGTGTATCTGCACGGCATCAACCAGGCCTGGATTGGCATTGGCCTGGTGATCGGCGCCTGGCTCAACTGGCTGTTTGTGGCCAAACGGCTGCGGGTATATACCGAACAGGCCAACGACTCCCTGACCCTGCCCGACTTTCTGGAAAACCGGCTGGATGACAAAAGCGGGCTGATTCGCGTGATCTCGGCCCTCACCATACTGGTGTTTTTCGTCTTCTACACCTCTTCCGGCCTGGTGGGCGGTGCCATTCTGTTTGAGAAGGTCTTTGGCCTGCCTTACCTCACCGCCCTCTTTGTGGGTGGCGCGGTGATCGTGGCCTACACCTTTATGGGGGGCTTTCTGGCGGTGTCCTGGACCGACTTTTTCCAGGGTATTCTGATGCTGCTGGCGCTGATCATCATGCCCTGGGCGGTGATGAACGAGCTGGGCGGCATGGGGCAGACCATGGCGACGCTGGACGGCATGGGCGAGCACAAGCTCGATCTGTTCCATGATTTCTCGCTGCTGAGCGGTCTCAGCCTGCTGGCCTGGGGCCTGGGTTATTTTGGTCAGCCCCATATTCTGGCGCGTTTTATGGCTATTGATTCGCCCCGCTCGGTGCCGCTGTCGCGCCGTATCGCCATGAGCTGGATGATACTGTCGCTGATTGGCGCCCTGGGTGTGGGGCTGGCCGGCGCCGTGTATTTCAGCGGTGCTCCGCTGGAAAACCCGGAAACCGTATTCCTGGCCCTGGCCAATGCCGTGTTCAACCCCTGGGTGGCCGGCTTCCTGATCGCCGCCATCATGTCCGCCATCATGAGTACCATCGACTCCCAGCTGCTGGTGTGCTCCTCCGCCCTGACCGAAGACTTCTACAAGCGCTGGCTGCGTCCCAAGGCCAGCGACTACGAGCTGGTGTGGGTCGGCCGTCTTGCCGTGCTGGCGGTGGCTATCTTCGCCATGGTGGTTGCCATGGATCCGCAAACCACGGTGCTGGGCCTGGTGAGTTATGCCTGGGCCGGCTTTGGCGCTGCCTTTGGTCCGGTGATCATCCTGTCGGTATTCTGGCCACGCCTCACCCGTAACGGCACCCTGGCCGGCATCATTCTCGGGGCACTGACGGTCATCGGCTGGAAACAGCTGGAAGGCGGCCTGTTCGACCTGTACGAAATCGTCCCCGGCTTTGTGGTCTGTGCCTTGGCCTGTATTCTGGTCAGCCGCGCCGACAAGGAGCCGTCCAAAACCATCACCCTGGGTTTCCGGCGTATGGAATCCGAGCTTTAAGGTTTGATTTTTCTCACAAAAGGGGCCTTCCGGCCCCTTTTTTATAAACGCCCGTTTTACTTTTTTATGACTTATTGACTACGCTGGCCACTGGTAGGCGCTGTTTGCTTCCGCCGGCCGCGTTGTGTTGTCGCGCCCCCTTTGTTCACCCTACACAGCGAGAGTGCATTATGAGCAAAAAGACGTTGACACTGTCGGTGCTGGCCACCTCGGCCGCCATGGCCACCGGCCTTGCCCACTCGGCGGCCTTTCAGCTGGCGGAGCAGAGCACCAGCGGCCTGGGCCGGGCCTACGCCGGCGAAGGCGCGGCCGCCGACAATGCCGCGGTGCTGGGCCGCAACCCGGCCGCCATGACGTTATTTCACCGTCCGGCGCTGTCGGCGGGGGCGGTGTATGTGAACCCGGAAATTGATGTGGAAGGCAAGCCCACGCAGCAACAGGCTGCGGGTGCCAGTCAGGCAGGCTTGCCCACCCAGTCTAATGATATTGCCGACGATGCGGTCGTGCCCTTTTTCTATTATGTGCAGCCCATTAATGCACAATGGGCCGCCGGCATTGGCGCCTTTACCAATTACGGTCTGTCTACCAGCTATCAGGATAATCACTACGCCGGGCCGGTGGCGGGTAAAACCGCCCTGACCACCCTTAACCTCAACCCCAATATTGCCTATCGAATGAATCGGCATCTGTCGCTGGGGGCGGGGTTTAATGCGGTGTATGCGGATGCGGAGTTGATAAGGCATAAAGGGATTGCCAGCCTTCAACCGCCACCCCAAGGATTTGGCGGTAATGCCACCGACGAAGTAGCCCGCTTGGTAGGCGATGACTGGGGTTATGGCTGGAATATCGGCCTGCTGCTGGAGGCGGACGAACATAATCGCTGGGCGCTGACTTACCGTTCTGAAATCGACCTCACAATGGCGGGAGACTATTCAGGTATTAATACAGGCGGTCAACCAACACCGGCTACTCTTGACCTGACACTGCCCGCCATTGCGGAACTGTCAGGCTTCCATCAGGTTAATCCCGAATGGGCTTTGCACTATGGTCTGATGTGGACCGAATGGAGCAGCTTTGAAGAGCTGAAAGCGATCAGTAATGACCCCCGTTGTACCCCTGACTGCTTTCAGAAAGATGAAAAGTTCAAAAACAGCTGGCGGGTCAGCGCCGGGGTTACGCATTTGATGAACGATCAATGGATCCTACGCGGTGGCCTGGCCTACGACCAGTCACCGGTGCCGGCGGCAACCCGCAGCATTTCCATTCCGGACGTGGATCGCACCTGGTACACCCTGGGCGCCACCTTTGCGGTGAACCAAGCGCTGAGCCTGGATGCCGCCCTGGCGTTTCTGCATGGTGGCCAGGTGGAGGTGAACGAAACCCCCTATCAATTTACTTCCGGCGGCGACGCCTGGCTGCTGGGCCTGCAGATGAACTATCAATTCTGAATGCCGTCAACACTCCCTTTTTGTCGATAAAAACGCCAACCGGCGTTTTTATTTTTTAATGTGGCTGTATGAAACTTGGTCTAGCCCAGTTGCTTCCTGTATATTACGGCGTTCGGTTTTATTGTGGTGTTTTCATGGACAATTACAGTTTTGTCGCGCGCCAGGCCATTCTTGATGAAAATGGTAACCCGCTGGGCTATGAACTGCTGTTTCGGCTTGGCCTTGAAAATCGTTTTCCTGATATCTGTGCCGAACAGGCCACCCGCAGACTGATTGCCGAGCAATTTCTCAGTGAGAAAATCGACGATCTGGTCGGCGCTGCCATGTGTTTTGTCAATTTTCCCGAAACCTTGCTGGAAGAAGGGCTGGCCGAAGGGCTAAGGCAGCACAACCTGGTGATTGAAATCCTTGAAGACGCCAAACCCACCCTGCGGTTGCTGAACCGGGTAAAACAGCTCCATGCCATGGGCATCAAGGTGGCGCTGGACGATCATATTCCGGGAGACGACTGGTACGAATTTCTGCCGTATCTCCACTTTATCAAACTGGATTTACGTCAGTTGCCCCTGGCGCAATGCCGCCAGCTCATTGAACAGTATTCCCGCTTTGAGGCGCTGCGTTTTATCGCGGAAAAGGTGGAAACCCGGGAAGAATTTGAAGCGGCGCGCCGGGCCGGATTTCATTATTTTCAGGGTTATTACTTTCAGCAGCCCCAGGTCATCAGACGCCGGCTGCTGACCACCGATGAAACCACCGCCTTTGAACTGCTGGCCGCGGTCAGCGAGCAGAATATCAACTACGACCGCCTGACCGGGCTGTTCAGCCGGGATCTGCCGCTGACCTATAATCTGTTGCGTTACGTCAACAGCCTGCACCTGGGTTACAAACGCCGCAGCATCGAAAACCTGCGTAATGCCATCGTGTACCTGGGTCAGGAGCAGCTCAAACGGTTTACCGCCATGGTGATGACCGCCTATATCGGCAAAAAGAAAAATCGCGAGCTGTACCGGCTGTCCATTGTGCGCGCCCGCTGGTGCGAACTGCTGGCTGGGCACATCAACCAGGACATGGCCGACGACGCCTTTATGTGCGGCCTGTTTTCTCTGCTGGATGTGTTGCTGGAGCGGCCACTGGCGGACATTCTGCCCCAGTTGCCGGTGTCGGACTCGGTACGCCAGGCCCTGGAAAGCGGCAAGGGCCAGCTGGGCTTTTTGCTTGGCATGGTGCGTGAACATGAGCAGGCCGACTGGGCCAGGCTGCAACGGCGGCTCGACTTCCTGGGCATGAAACCCGAGATCAATGCCCGCTGCTATGAAGAGGCCGTCTGCTGGAGCAATCGCATTGATGCCAACCGGCCCTAACCCCGTATTGTCACACCGGCGCCAGGCGCAACACGGCGCCTGGGTATAAACCAGCACGGCCACCCCAGGGTGGCCGTTTTTTGATGCTCACAGGCTACTCAGCGCCGGGTCAGTGCCCAGAATCCCAGCACCAGGGCAAAGACCATGGCCGCCGCCATAAAGCCCGCCAGCAGGCTGCCGGTCACCCCCAGGGCCAGAAATCCCGCAATGCTGACCACGGCCATGGACAGGGCATAGGGCAGCTGGGTCATCACATGATCGATGTGATGGCAGGACGCCCCGGTGGAGGAAAGAATGGTGGTATCGGAAATCGGCGAGCAATGATCGCCAAACACGGCACCGGCCATCACCGCCGCCATGCCCGGCAGCAGCATCTGGGCATCAATGGCCATAGTCATGTCGGCGGCAATGGGCAGCATGACCCCAAAGGTGCCCCAGCTGGTGCCGGTGGCAAAAGCCATGATGCCCGCCAGTACAAACAGCATGGCCGGCAGCAGGTAAAGCGGCAGGTTTTGCTGCACCAGAGACGCCAGGTACTTGCCGGTGGCCAGCTCGCTGATAAGGCCGGCGATGGTCCAGGCAAACAGCAGAATATAGATGGCCGGCAACATGCCCTTGAGACCCACCTTGAGGGTATGCAGCCAGTCGCGACCCGAAGTACGCTCGCGCACCAAGGCAATGGCGCAGATCACCAGTCCGGCCAGGCCACCAGCCACCAGCGCCCGGCCCACGTTGGTATTTTCCAGCGCGCCCAGCAGGGTAAAGGGCTGTCCGGCCTCGCTCAGCGCCAGGGCGCCGGTCCACAGCAGACCGGCCACGGTGACCAGCGTCAGCCCGCCAATGGCCAGCAGCAAATCCGATACCCGGCCGCCGGATACCTCGTGATCGTGTACACCGGGTGGCGTGCCCTTGGCAGTATCAAACAGCTCCCCTTCCAGGGCCCGGGTCTCGTGATGTTTCATTGGCCCCAGATCCCACTTTCCGCGAATCACCAGGATCACCATCAGCAGGGTAAAAATGGCGTAAAAATTCATGGCGCCCATGGTCATAAAGGCCGCCAGCGGGCTTTGTCCGGTCAGGCCGAAGCCAGCCAGAATGCCGCCGATCAGCGCAATAATATAAGCTCCCCAGGACGACACCGGCATCAATACGCAAATGGGGGCAGCGGTGGAGTCCAGCAAATAGGCCAGCTTGGCCCGGGAAATGCCAAAACGATCGGTCACCGGCCGGCAAATGGTGCCCACCGACAGGCTGTGGAAATAATCGTCAATAAAAAAAACAAACACCAGCAGACCTGTCATGGCCTTGGCCTGACGGCGGCTTTTAATTTTCGCCTGGGCCCACTCGGCAAAGGCATGAGTCGCGCCGGCGCGGCTCAGCATGCTGATAATGCAGCCCAGCAACAACAGGAACAGCAATATATTGACGTTCCATTCGTTCAGCTCCCCCTCACTCCAGAGCAGGGAAAACACCTTGCTTGCCACATGGGAAAGCGCTGCCAGTGGATTGAATTGCTGTAATAGCAAGGCCGCCAACACAATGCCCAGCCCCAGGGATAACAGCACTCGACGGGTAACAATGGCCAGCAGAATGGCCAGCACGGGAGGTAACAACGACCAGACACTTTGAATAAACGGATGAGCTTCCACAGCGGCCCCTGAATGTTGAGTAATAAAAAACCACCAGGAGCAGGAAACCGAGCTGTCTCGTCCTATCTTTCCCAGCAGTAGCGCATCACGATCAGCTATCGTGACAGTATCAGCCTTTTCAGCACTGATCCCAGCAGCCGGTTCTCGATAAAAACCGCCACTTCGGCAACGCCTCCTTTCAACCGGGGTCAACGGCATCACCCTGTTCCGGTCTACTGATAAGCGCTGCGCCTCTACGCAGGTAAGTTGGCGGATTTTACTGCCTAAATATGAAAGATCAACAGAACCTGCTACTTTGTGAGCGAATTGTTATAAGAAATGGTGTGTTTTTCTTATATAATGATAAAGATTTCCTTCAACTCGGCTTAAGGCTAACATCTTGTGCTGCTTACCCTCTCGCTCTCTGTGCTGCCCTGCTGATTCCATAGATTTAATATGATTCTCAGGCAGAGAATACCTTTGCATATTGCAATAGATATAAAATCCATTTTGAAAAGTTCCCGTACAATATGGATTGAAATGGAAAAGATAAAATCAATTTACTTGCAACAATGCACTTCTGACGGTAAATTTAAACCATTAGAACGATTACAAAGATACTACAGGTGAACAAGATGACCGATTTTTTGAAAACCCTGCTCAATATTCGCAGCCTGCGCGCCGCCGCCCGCGAACTGACCATGGAGCAGCTGGAAGAAGCCCTGAGCAAACTGACTATAGTGGTAGATGAGCGCCGCGAATCCGAAGCAGAAGAACGCGCCAAGGCGGAAGAAAAAGAGCGCAAGCTCAAGGAATACGCCAATATGCTGGCTGCCGACGGCATTGATATCAGTGAACTGGCCGGCGTGGTTGAGCCGGCCAAGAAAGCCTCTGCGCCGCGCAGCAAGCGTCCTGCCAAATACGCCTACACCGATGACAACGGTGAATATAAAACCTGGACCGGCCAGGGCCGTCAGCCCGCCGTGATCAAAAAAGCCATCGAAAATGGCGGCTCCCTGGAGCAATTTCTGATCAACCAGTAATACAACACGAGTTGTCAAAACGGGGCCAAATGGCCCCGTTTTTTATTACCGAAAATAGGGATGACAACCCTGTTCCTAATGCCCTTAGCGTATATTGCGCCGGAATATGGCGCAGGGCGCGTTTCCATCATCCCGCTATCGCTGCCTTCACCGCCATAAATACGCCCAGGCCATCATCCCTGTTGCTCAGGGCGCACCCACCCATAAAGAGCCTGATCCAGGCCATTGTGTTTCAGTTCGTAAATAAGCGCCAGCTCGGCGCCCAGGGCGCCTTCGGGCCAGCCTTTGCGTTCCATCCAGCACAGGTAGGCCAGGGGCAGCCGCAACAGCGGCTGGCCGCGGTATTTACCATAGGGCATGGGTTTGCGAATAATGCGAAGCAACCCGGCCTGATCCAGGCCGGGCAGAACCGACTCAGCCATGCAGGCTGGCATTGATGGCCGCCAAGGCGGCGGCGGGATCCGCGGCCTGGGTAATGGGGCGACCAATCACCAGGTAGTCACTGCCCGCTTTCAGCGCCAGCTCCGGCGTCATGATACGGCGCTGATCGCCGGCCTCACTGCCCGCCGGGCGAATACCCGGGGTCACCAGTTTAAAATCCGGGCCCAACTCGCTTTTCAGCAAGCTGGCTTCCTGGGCGGAGCACACCACACCGTCGAGCCCTGCCTGCTGGGTCAGCCGCGCCAGTGCCAGCACCTGCTCGGCCGGCGAGCGCAGCACGCCGGTCTGGGTTAACTCTTCGGCGGTCATGCTGGTGAGCACGGTCACCGCAATCAGCAGGGGGGCTCGGTCACCGTAGGGTGCCAGAGCCGCCTTGGCCGCTTCCATCATGCGGCTGCCACCGCTGGCATGCACATTGACCATCCACACCCCCAGCTCGGCAGCGGCGGCCACGGCCTTGGCTACCGTGTTGGGGATATCGTGGAATTTGAGGTCCAGGAACACATCAAACCCCTGAGCCACCAGGTGGCGCACGAAGTCGGGGCCAAACAGGGTGAACATTTCCTTGCCCACTTTGAGCCGGCACTGGGTCGGACTCATTTGAGCTACCAGGGCGCGAGCCTGCTGCTCATCGGCAAAATCGAGGGCGATCAGTACCTTGGGATCGCCATTGTGTGATGTTTGCATGGATTACCTTTTCTTTTTTGTGAGGGGTGAGGAGTCAGAGGTGAGGAGAAAAACCCGGTGTTTCTCTCCCCTCACTCCTCACGCTTCACCCCTGTCGTAATTTATTCCCCGTCCAGTCCCCGTACCGGCTTGATGGTGCCCCACTGTTTACAGGACGGACACTGCCAGAACAGACTGCGGGCCGAAAATCCGCACTGGCCACAGCGATGGCTGGGTTTGGCCTTGATCTGCTCGGCCACCAGCGCCTTGAGCATCTCAAGGCTGGCTCTGGCCCTGCCATGCTCGGCATTGGCGGCGTGGTAGGACATCAGCCGGTAAAACCCCTTCATGGTAGGAGTCCGTTGCAAATGAGCAAGCACCAGTTGCTCGGCGCTGACCTGCCCTTCCCTGGCCGCCACCCGCTCCGCCAGCATCAACACCGCGGTAGCGCCACTGTCCGCCGCCACCCACTGCTCCAGCAGGCTGGTAAAGGCGTCGTCCTGCCCCAGCTGATGATAACAGTGCTGCAGGTCCGCCAGCACTTCGCTGACAAAGCCCCTATCCTGCTCAAACACTTGCTGCAGGCAAGCGGCGGCCTGGCTCCACTGGCCGGCCGCCATGTGCATGGCGCCCAGCCGCATGCTGGCGCGCACGCAGCCGGGATCGGCCTTGAGCGCCTTTTTCAAATCGGTTATGGCGCCCCTGGCATCCTGGCGCTGCCATTTCTGCTCGGCCAGCTCGCAGTAAAAATGTCCCATGGGCACCAACGCCTTGCTGCCCTGGCGTTTCTTGAGGCGGGTGGCCACCGCAATGGCCTGCTCCCAGTCCCGCAACTGCTGATAGAGGGTCATCAGCAGCTCCAGGGCATCCTGCTCGTAGTCGGGATCGTCTTTCAGCTCGCTCAGGATCTGTTCGGCCCGGTCCAGCAGGCCGGCGGCAAAAAAATCCCGGGCCAGCTCCAGCATGGCCAGGTGGCGTTGCTCCAGGGACAGGTTGGGCCGGGCAATGAGATTCTGATGAATGCGGATGGCCCTGTCCACCTCACCGCGGGTGCGGAACAGGTTGCCCAGTGCCAGGTGGGTTTCAATGGTTTCGCTGTCGACCTGCAACAGCTGAATAAAGAGGTCCACCGCCTTGTCGGGCTCGTCGGAAAGCAAAAAATTCAACCCGGCAACATATTGCCGGGAGAATTGACTGGATTGTTTCTGCACGTCCTGGCGAACGCCTCTGCGGCCCATATACCAGCCATAGGCCGCTGCCACCGGAAGCAGCAGAAACAACAATTCCAGCATGAAATTCGTCAGTCCTTAACCGGCAGCGCCCTGAGCTCTTCCAGTTCCCGTTGCTGACGTTCCACCTTTTTATTCAGTCCCTTGTTGGTCATTTTAAGGCGCAGCATGACCAGGCCGAATACCAGCCAGCCAATCAGAAAGCCGGCCACAAACACCACCGCCAGCAGGGAAGAAAGACGGTAATCTCCCTGGGCCAGCAAATAGTTAACGTGCACCAGCTGGTCGTTCTGGGAGCCCAGGGTCAGACCCACCGCAAAAAGGATCGCCAGAATTATCAGGCCAAAAACAATTTTCACCTTACCCTCTCAACATCCTGATTTTAGAGTAATTGGCATTATCCCGAAAAAGCCCGGGCTTCGCCAGCGCAGCCACCGGGAAAAGTGAGCTCACGCCGGGTTTACCCGCTCACGCAGCTCCTTGCCCGGTTTGAAATGGGGAACGTATTTCCCGTTGAGTTCCACCTTTTCACCGGTCTTGGGATTGCGGCCCAGGCGGGGAGCCCGATAATGCAGGGAGAAACTGCCGAAACCGCGAATTTCAATACGGTCACCCGATTGCAGCGTTGACGCCATTTGCTCCAGAATTTCCTTGATGGCGTTTTCCACTTCCTTGGCAGAAAGATGAGCATATTGCTCGGTCAGTCGTTCAATCAGGTCGGATTTTGTCATGATTCAGTCTCCGGAACACAAAACAAAAAGGGGCCATGAGGCCCCTTGTTTCAATACGGTCAGGCTTATTCGCCTTTTGCCGCCTTGAATGCTTCTGCCATGGCACTCAGACCAACAACTTCGTCTTGCTGGTTCAGGGTGTCGATAGCGGCCTTCTCTTCAGCTTCGTCCTTCGCGCGGATGGACAGGCTGACGGTGCGGTTCTTGCGATCGATGCCCATGAAGCGAGCTTCAACTTCTTCACCAGCGTTCAGCACGGTGGAGGCGTCTTCGATGCGGTCGCGGGAGATGTCGGCAACGCGGATGTAACCTTCCACGCCTTCTTCCAGCTCAACCACAGCGCCCTTGGCGTCAACGGCGGTGATGGTACCCTTAACGATAGCACCTTTCTTGTTGTCAGACAGGTACTTATTGAAAGGATCCTCGTCGATTTGCTTCACGCCCAGGCTGATGCGCTCACGCTCCGGATCGACCTGCAGCACAACGGCTTCGATCTCGTCGCCTTTCTTGAAATCACGAACGGCGTCATCACCGTTGGCGTTCCAGGAAATGTCGGACAGGTGAACCAGACCGTCGATGCCGCCATCCAGACCAATGAAGATACCGAAGTCGGTGATGGACTTGATCTTGCCGGAAACACGGTCGCCCTTGTTGTGGGTTTCTGCAAACAGCTGCCACGGGTTGGACTTGCACTGTTTGAGGCCCAGGGAGATACGACGACGCTCTTCGTCGATGTCCAGCACCATCACGTCTACGTTGTCGCCAACGGAAACCACTTTGGACGGGTGGATGTTCTTGTTGGTCCAGTCCATTTCGGACACGTGAACCAGGCCTTCTACGCCTTCTTCGATTTCAACGAAGCAGCCATAGTCGGTCAGGTTGGTCACGCGGCCGGCCAGACGGGTGCCTTCCGGGTAACGGTTGGCGATATCTACCCACGGATCTTCGCCCAGCTGCTTCAGACCCAGAGACACACGGGTGCGCTCGCGGTCGAACTTCAGCACCTTAACGTTGATTTCGTCGCCAACGTTCACGATCTCGGAAGGATGCTTAACGCGCTTCCAGGCCATGTCGGTGATGTGCAGCAGGCCATCGACGCCGCCCAGATCCACGAAAGCACCGTAGTCGGTCAGGTTCTTGACGATACCCTTGACTTCCTGGCCTTCCTGCAGGTTTTCCAGCAGTTGCTCGCGCTCGGCGCTGTTTTCGGTTTCGATCACGGCACGACGGGAAACCACCACGTTGTTACGCTTCTGGTCCAGCTTGATGACCTTGAACTCAAGCTCTTTGCCTTCCAGGTGAGTGGTGTCGCGAACCGGACGCACGTCTACCAGGGAGCCCGGCAGGAAGGCGCGAATGCTGTTCACTTCCACGGTGAAGCCACCCTTGACCTTGCCGTTGATCACGCCGGTCACGGTTTCTTCGTCTTCGTAGGCCTTTTCCAGCTGCAGCCAGGCTTCGTGACGCTTGGCTTTTTCACGGGACAGCTGAGTCTCACCGAAGCCATCTTCCACGGCATCCAGCGCTACGTCTACTTCATCGCCAACGCTGATTTCCAGCTCGCCCTGGGCGTTTTTGAACTGCTCGGCGGGAATGGCGGACTCGGACTTCAGACCGGCGTCAACCAGCACGATGCCGTTTTCAATGGCAACAACGGTGCCCTTGACGATGGAGCCCGGACGGGTTTCGAGTTCTTTCAGGGACTCTTCAAAGAGTTGAGCAAAAGATTCAGTCATATGATTAATGAATACACACTGTTTGAGTTGAACATCCACGGGGCATTCCGGCACACGTGGGGTGACTAACACATTCCGCCCTTCTTCCCTGAGGGTGGCATTGCCAAATGGCTTAACGACCAAGTTTAACCTTAGTATGACTCAGCACCCTGTCCAGCACGTCTGTTATGGAAAGGCTGGTGGAGTCGATAACCAAGGCGTCATCGGCCGCCTTGAGAGGCGCCACGGCCCGGTTTCTGTCCCGGTCGTCACGTTCCTGTATTTCGCTTAAAAGGCGGTCAAAACTAACATCAAAGCCCTTGTCTTGCAACTGCTTGAGGCGCCGGCGGGCACGCTCTTCGGCGCTGGCGTCGAGAAAGATTTTGACCTCCGCATCCGGGAACACCACGGTGCCCATGTCGCGCCCGTCGGCAATCAGGCCGGGCCGGGCGCGAAAGGCGCGCTGGCGGCGCAGCAGCGCTTCGCGTACCCTGGGAAAGGCCGCCACCTTGCTGGCCGCGTCGGCCACTTCCTGGGTGCGGATGTCCCGGGAAACGTCTTCGCCTTCCAGGATCACGCGGATTTCACCGCCTGCGGTCGGAAACTGCACGTCCAGGTGAGCTGCCAGGGGCATCAGGCCCGCTTCGTCATTCAGAGCCACGTTGTGGTGCAGGGCGGCCAGTGCCAGCACCCGGTAGATGGCGCCGGAATCGAGCAGGTGCCATTCCAGTTGCTCGGCCAACAGCTGGCAGAGGGTTCCCTTGCCGGCACCGCCCGGGCCATCCACAGTGATGACGGGAGCTTGTTCAGACATACATCCTCCAGTTAATCATGAGTCCGGGCACACCGCCTGAAGACGGGCGCCGCGCGGGCGGCATTATAACCAAGTTGTGCCACAAAGACAGGCATTACAAACAATTAACAAATGCCATGGCGCGATTGCGCCTATACCTGCCGGCCCATCCGCTTTACAATAACCGCCATTTTTTATTGATGAATTGACTCAAAGAGGAACGCCATGAGCAGTGTTACCCGAATGGCAAACTCCAAACTGCCTACTCCCTGGGGCACTTTTACCCTGGTCGGGTTTGAAGAAAAGGGCACGGGCAAGGATCATGCCGCCCTGGTCATGGGGGATGTCGGCAACGGTGAGCCGGTGCTGGCACGCATTCATTCCGAGTGCCTGACCGGCGACGCCCTGTTCAGCCTGCGTTGCGACTGTGGCTTTCAGTTACAGGCCGCGCTGGAGCGCATTGCCCGGGAAGGCCGGGGTGTATTGCTGTATGTGCGTCAGGAAGGCCGGGGCATTGGCCTGCTGAACAAGATCCACGCCTACCACCTGCAGGATCAGGGCAAGGACACGGTAGAAGCCAACGTGGAGCTGGGTTTTGCCGCCGACATGCGTGACTACACCATCTGTGCCGACATGCTGCGCAGCCTGGGGGTCAGCGAGCTTCGGCTGATGACCAACAACCCGCGCAAGGTCAAGGCGATGGAGAACTTCGGCATCAAGGTGGCCGAGCGCCTGCCGCTGCAGGAAGGCCGCAATCCCTTCAACGAGCATTACCTCGACACCAAGGCCGGCAAGCTGGGCCACATGCTGAAAGAGCAGGACTGAAAGTCCCTCTCCCCCGCCCCATGAGTCATACCGGCCCCGGGCCGGTATTTTTTTGCCCGGATTTGCCGGTGTGCCGGCTCAGGTAATCCACCATCTGCGACAGCCGAGTGATGCGGGCAAAGTCGGCTTCCGGAATAAGTATCCCCAGCTCCCGGCCCAGCGCCTCAACCAGCCGCAGAAAATCCATCGAGTCCAGATCGAGTGCATCTCTCATGTCTTCGTCCGGGTCCAGCTGTGCGGTATCGGCATCCGGTGCTATGTCCCGAATGTGGCGACAGACCAGCTCGGTCAGCGCTTGCTTGTCTTTCATTCCAGTTGCTCCGGCTGTTGCAATAAGTTGTCTATCCGGTTAAGCAAACGGGCGCCCTCGTGACCGTCACTCACCCTGTGGTCGGCGGCCAGGCTGAAACTGGCCTGGAGCATGGGCACTATGTTCTGCTGCTGTACCCAGGGAGCCAGGCGCACCCGACCCATGCCCAGCAGGGCCACTTGCGGCGGAAAGATCACCCCCTGAATGCGATCCACTCCCCGCTCCCCCAAACTGGACACGGTCACCGTCGCCTCCTGCAGTTCAGCGCTGCGCAGCCCTCCTTCCCGGGCCCGGATCACCTGATCCCGAAGGGCCGCCATCATTTGTGCCGCTCCCAGTAGGTGCGCGTCATGGATGGCCGGCACCACCAGCCCGCCCCGGCGCAGGTGGATGACGTTGCCCAGGTGCACCCGGGGTTCGCTGTAATAGTGACCGTCCCGGTAAAAACCGTTGAAGCGGGAAAACTCGGCCAGTGCTCGAGCCAGGGCACAGTAGACAAGGGCATTGACCAGCACCAGTTGTTCGGCGGGCTTGCCATGATTAAAGGCCGTGCACCAGGCCTGGGCCCGCGCCAGGGCAATATCCTGCTCCAGATAGTAATGGGGGATCTCCCGCTTGGAGCGACTCACCACATCGGCAATGGCCTGGCGCATTCGCGGCTCCGCTTCCTGCGGCTTTGAAGATGACGCCAACGCCTCGATATCCGCCAGCACCAGGGCGCCATCGGGTCCGCTGCCGGGTCCCAGACCACGCCAGTCGATGCCCAGCTGGCCGGCTCGCTGGCGGGCCGCCGGCGAAATGCGAACGGATCTCCCGGCAGCCGCCGGCCTGGTCGGTTCCGGCTCAGGCATATTCGGTACCCTGGGTTCTCTGACCGTTTCCTCCTGTTCGGCATCACCACTCAGGCGCAAGCGAGCGATGGGCTCACCCACCTGCAACGACTCACCTATCGGTGCCAGTAGTGTCTCAACTACGCCTTCGTCAAAGACCTCCAGATCAATCAGCCCCTTCATGGTGTCGATGGTGGCGATCACATCGCCCCGGTGCACCGCATCCCCGGGTTTCACCCGCCATTCCGCCACCGTGCCCTTGGCCATGTCGGATCCGAAGGATGGCATGCTGATGGTTTTGATCATTTTCCCACCACCCTGATGGCGGCAGCCACTATGCCCTCGACCTGGGGGGTGGCCGCCAGCTCCAGATGCCGGGGATAAGGGATCGGTACCTCTCTGCTACACACCCGCTGGGGCGGTGCATCCAGCGACCAGAAGCAATGCTCCGCCACCTGGGCGCAAATCTCGCCGGCCAGGCTGCCGGTGCGCCAGCCTTCGTCCACTACCAGCAGGCGCCGGGTCTTGTTGACCGAGGCAAACAGGGTGTCGCTATCGAGCGGACGCAAACAGCGCAGGTCCACCACCTCGGCGCTGATGCCCCAGCCTTGCAGCAACGCGGCCGCCTCCAGCGCTTTGGGCAGGGAGCCACCGTAGCTGACCAGGCTGAGATCCGTCCCTTGCCGGCGCACCAGTGCCCGGTGCATGTCGGGGCATTCCTCCGCCGTGGGGGCCGGCCCCGTCATGTTGTAGAGCAGCACATGCTCAAACAGCAGCACAGGATCGGGATCCGCCAGGGCCATCGCCAGCATGTAACGGGCATCGGCCAGGGTGGCCGGCGCCAGCACCTTGAGGCCGGGCACGTGGGCATACCAGTTTTCCAGACTGTGGGAATGCTGGGCCGCCAGCTGCCGGCCGGCGCCGCAGGCCATGCGGATCACCAGCGGCACTCCCAGCTGACCACCGGACATATGGCGCAGGGTGGCGGCATTGTTAACGATCTGATCCAGCGCCAGCAGGCTGAAATTGACCGTCATCACTTCCACAATGGGCCGCATGCCACCCAGCGCCGCGCCTATCCCCGCACCGACGAAACCGGACTCGGACAAGGGCGTATCCCGCACCCGCTGCTCGCCAAACTCCTGCAACAGCCCCTTGGTCACCGCATAGCAGCCACCGTAATGGCCCACGTCCTCGCCCATCAGGAATACCCGGGGATCCTGCCGAATGGCTTCCCGTATGGCTTCCCGCACCGCTTCCCGATAGCTGATGTCTGGCATATTCATGCTTCCGGCTCCTGATAGACGCCGCGGCACAGCTCCGACTCGGGCTCAAACGCCGACTGCTCGGCAAAGGAGACAGCCTCATTTAACTCCAATCTGACCGCCTGTTCCAGTTGCTGCCACCGGGCTTCATCCAGCTCACCGCTCTGCTCCAGACGCTGCCTGAGCTGCACAATGGGGCCCTTTTGCTGCCATTGCTCGACTTCTTCCGGAGTACGGTAAAGCTGGGTATCAAACATGGAGTGACCGCGAAAACGGTAGGTCAAACATTCCAGAAAACGAGGCCCGCCCCCCTGACGAATGGCTTCGCAACATTCCCGCGCCGCCGCTTCCACCGCCGCCACCTGCATGCCGTCCACCTCGCGGGCGACCAGGCCATAGCTTTCGGCTTTTTTGAAGATCCGCTGCTCCGACTCGGAGATGGCCAGGGCCGTGCCCATGGCGTAGCGGTTATTTTCACATACAAATAACACCGGCAACCGCCACAGCTGGGCCAGGTTGAGGCTTTCGTGAAATTCCCCTTCCGCCGCCGCCCCTTCACCGAAGAAGCAGCAGGTCACCCGCTTGTGCCCCTGCAGCTTGTCGGCCAATGCCATGCCCACCGCCATCGGCAGGGCGCCGGCGACAATGGCATTGCCACCATAGAAACGTTTGTTCTTGTCGAAAATATGCATGGAGCCGCCCCTCCCCCGGCTGCTGCCCCCGGCTTTGCCGAACATCTCGGCCATCACCGCTTTCATGTCCAGCCCTCGGGCCAGCGCATGGCCGTGCTCCCGGTAGGTGGCGATCACCGCATCTTCCGCCGTCAGCGCCTGCATCACGCCCACCGCCACCGCTTCTTCGCCAATATAGAGATGCAGAAAGCCGCGGATTTTCTCTTCCATATACAGCTCGGCGCAGCGCTCTTCAAAACGGCGAATGCGCAACATCGCCTGCAGCAACTGCAGCAAGTGACGGCTGTCCGGCCCGCTGCCGTCAGCTTCGGCGTGAGTGTTCATAACCGTTGCCCTCATCGCTTTCCAGGGTGGAAATATCGCCCGGTGGCAAGCCCAGCTCGCGGGCCCGCAGCAGGCGGCGCATGATCTTGCCGCTACGGGTCTTGGGCAGATTGTCCTTGATGGCGATCTCCCGGGGCGCCACCGCCGGGCCCAGGCGCTTTCTGGCATGGGCCATCAGGCTTTTCAGCACGTCCTCACCGGCCTCATAACCGGGTTTGAGCGCCACAAAGGCCTTCACCACTTCCCCGGCGACCACATCGGGAATACCAATGACCCCGGCTTCCGCCACCGCCGGGTGCTCGAGCAGCACGCTTTCCACCTCAAAGGGACCGATCAGATGGCCGGAAGACTTGATCAGCTCCTTGCTGCGCCCCACAAACCAGTAATAACCGTCTTCATCCCGCCAGGCCAGATCGCCGCTCAGATACCAGTTGTCCCTGAAGCAGTGGCGGTAACGTTGCTCATCATGCAGATAGCCCCTGAACATGGACGGCCAGCCCGGCCTCAGCGCCAGCTCGCCCACTTGGCCGGGAGCGCTCAGCTCGGTGAGCCGCCCCTGGTCATCCACCCGGACTATGCCCGCCGTGATGCCCGGCAGCGGCTGCCCCATGGAACCCGGCTTCACCGGCTCGGATGCAAAATTGGCCAGCATGATGCCGCCGGTTTCGGTCTGCCACCAGTTGTCGTGAAAAGGCATGCCAAATAGCCGCTTCCCCCAGACCACCGCCTCGGGATTGAGCGGCTCGCCGACGCTGGCCAGAAAACGCAGTGCCCCCAGATCATACCGAGCCGGCAGCTCGTCACCGGCTTTCATCAGCATGCGAATGGCGGTGGGGGCCGTATACCAGACATTGACCTTTTCGTCGGCCAGGATCCGGTACCAGCGCTCGGGATCGAACTCCGCCTCGTCCACGACCAGGGTGACTCGGTTGCACAAGGGGGCAATCACGCCATAACTGGTGCCGGTAACCCAGCCCGGATCCGCCGTGCACCAGTAAATGTCGCCGGGATGCAGATCCAGCGCGCACCAGGCGGAATAACTGTGATGCACCACCGCCTCATGCACATGCAGGGCGCCCTTGGGCAGGCCGGTGGTGCCGCTGGTAAAGTGCAGCAGGGCCGGATCTTCAGGTTGCGTCGGGCAGATGTAAAAGGTTTCGGCGGCCCCCGCCAGAGCGGAGTCCAGATCCAGGCAGCCGGCGGGGCAGTCGCCGTGGCAGTCGTAGAGCAACACATGCTGAAGATAAGGCAGCTCGCTGCGCCAGGGCGCCACTTTCTTTTGATAAAGACGGGCGCTGCTGATCAATACCCTGGCATTGCCAATCTCCATACGGGAACGAATGGGCTCGGGGCCAAAGGCGGAGAACAGCGGGCAAAACACGGCGCCGGCTTTCAGGCTGCCCAGCAAGGCGGCATACAGCTGGGGCGTGCGTCCGCACAGGCTGAACACGGTTTCTCCCTTGACGACGCCCAGGCCGGCCAGCAGGCTGGCAAAGCGGTTGCTGAGCCCCTGCAATTCACGGTAGCTGAAGGTGCGCCGCTCCCCCTGTTTGCTCAGCCAGACAAGCGCGGTCTGCTCGCCCTGCCCGTCCAGCACATGGCAGTCCAGTGCCTCAAAGGCGATGTTGATGTCACCGTCACGACCCTTGAGCCTGGCTCTGGCCTGCTGCCAGTCAAACTGCCGACAGCCTTGCCGGTAGTCCGGCAGATTGGGCCTGAGGCCGGACGGCTCCGGTGTCTTGGTGATGATTTCAAAGCCCATGCGAGCCTCCTGCTTGCCGGTGGCTTTACGGGTGGCAGAGCGGGTGACCGAATGATGCCGCCCTTTGACGCTCTTGAGGCAAGTTTAGCCATAAACCGGCTATTCGCGCCGCAGCCTGAACTGCAGAAAATGGGTGGAGCAGGAAATGCAGGGGTCGTAGTTGCGGATCAGCCGCTCGCAGAACAGTTTGAGCTCCTGATCGCTGTGGTGCAGGCCAAAGCGGGTGACCGAAGCCCTGAGATCCTGCTCGATACGGGCCTGATTCTGACTGGTGGGAGGAATGATGCAGCAGGACAGCACCCGGCCCTGCTCATCCAGCCGGTAATAATGATAAATCATGCCCCTCGGCGCCTCGGTACAGCAACAGCATTCTCCCGCGGTGGGAGTGACCGGCAGGCTGGCATCGCCGTTGGGGCATGGCTGCGCCAGCAATCGGTCGGCCTCGAACAGAGCCCAGTATATTTCCAGTGCCCGTGCTCGAATGCTGGTAAACATGTTGCGGCTGGGAAACGCAAAGCCGCATCCCCGGGCCAGGGCGCGCACCTCGGCAGGCAGCCGCTCAAAACTGTTGTTCATCCGCGCCAGCGGGCCGACCAGGTAATCCTGGCCATCGAGCAGGGAATAGAGCGCGGTGGAATGAGGCTCCTGATGCTCGGCAAAATGTCGGGGGTAGTCGGAATAATCCAGGCTCAGGCCATGGCTGCTGGTGATACGGCCACCATTGATGGCATAACCGTCGGGCTCGGTGAGGCTGACCCAGATAAAGTCGTGGCTGTAATCGGGCAACGTCAGCTCCGCGGTCCAGCGCACCAGTGCCTCGGCGGCGGGCAGCGCCTGCTTCACCAGCCCACGCACTTCATGCCAGCGTTCGTGATCCGGCAGACGGCCAAAGCCCCCCACCTGCAACCCCACCGGGTGTACGGAGCGACCGCCCAGCAGCGCCATCAGGGCATTGCCGGCTTCCTGCAGCAACAGGCCCCGTTTCAGCACCCCAGGGAACACCTTGGCCATGTCGAGGGCATGATCAAACCCGAGAAAGTCGGGTGCCGCCAGAAAGTGAATATGCAGGGCATGGCTTTGCACCCACTCTCCCAGATTCATCAGCAGTCTCAACTGCGCCAGCGGCGGGGGCAGCGCTATGCCGAACAACCGCTCCATCGCCTGAATGGAAGTGAGCTGGTAGGCCATGGGGCAGATGCCGCAGATGCGGGCGTTGAGATCCGGCACCTCCTGATAGCCCCGCCCTTCCAGAAACTTCTCAAACAGCCTGGGCGGCTCGAAAATGGCCAGATGCAACCGGTCGATGCGGTCGCCTCTGGCGTTCAGCTCCAGGCTGCCTTCCCCTTCCAGCCGGGTCACAAAGGGCACCTTGAGAGCGATGCGACGCCTGGCCTTTTTCTTCATTCGTCGACCTCCCGCACATCGATGCGCTGCCAGCGCCGGTACTGCTCGCGAAACGGCGGACTGTGGCTGTGAATGGCGGCAAAGCGCCGGGCAATGTCGTCGGGCAGCAGCCCCAGGCCAGCGAAGCGGTTGGCCAGGCTGTCGCCGTTGAGCTGCTCGGACGGACCAAAACAGCCATAGCAGGCCCGGCCAAAGGCGGGGCAGAGGGCACCACAGCCGGTGCGCACCACCGGCCCCAGACAGGGGGCGCCCCTGGTGACCATGACGCACACCTGCTGGCGGCGCTTGCACTCCATGCACAGCTTTTCAGCCTCGGGTCGGGGCCACACGCCCAGGCGCAACTGACGCAGAAAATGGCGCATCTGCTCCACGGTAATGGGGCAACCCCAGAGTTCAAAGTCCACCTGAATGTGCTCGGCTACCCCGGTGGACGTGGCCAGGGTGGCGATAAAGTCCGGCCGGGCATAAACGGCCGCTTTCCAGCCCGGGCCATCCGCCAGATTGCGCAGGGCCTGAATGCCGCCGCTGGTGGCACAGGCGCCCATGGTCACCACCAGCCTGCTGTTGCGGCGAAGGGTTCGGGCACGTTCGAGATCGTCCGGCGTGGACACACTGCCCTCGACCAAGGCCACATCCACGGTTTTGTCCGGCCCGGTTATGCCCGCCTCGATAAAATGCACAAACTCCACTTCCTCCAATAAATCCAGCAGCGCCGGCCCCTGATTGAGCAAGGCCAGCTGGCAGCCAGAGCAGGAGGTCAGCTTGTGCACCGCCAGGGTCAGCTTGGCCGTCATACGCCCTCCCTGCCCAGCCAGGGCTTGACCTGCGGATAATGAAATACCGGACCGTCCTTGCAGACGACATAGGAATGCCCCAGCTGGCCATCGACACCGGACGAATGCGCCATCACACCCCCTCCTTGCCCAGCCAGCGTTTCACCGTCGGATAATGAAACACCGGACCGTCCTTGCAGACAAAATACGGCCCCAGCTGACAGTGTCCACACAGGCCCCGGCCGCACTGAAAATTGCGTTCCAGGCTCATGTAAACCGCCTCGTCCGCCACTTTTAAGCGCGCCAGCTGTTTAAGGGCCGCCAGCATCATGATCTCGGGCCCGCACATCATGACCGCACAGTGATCAGCATCAAACTCCGCCAGCGCCAGCAATTCGGTCACCAGCCCCAGCCGCCAGTGATGCCGGTGCCGGTGTTCCTCGCTGGCGGCCAGCAATACCTGGCATTCGCCCAGGGTTTGCCAGCGCCGGTACTGCGTCTGCCACAGCAGATCGGCATGATGCTTGACCCCTTGCAGGATCACGATGCGACCGTATTGATCCCGGTTGGCCACCGCATGGTGAATGGCCGCCACCACCGGGGCACAGCCCAGCCCGGCGGTAATAAACACCAGGTCCCGCCCCCGCAGCTGCGCCAGTGGCCAGCCCCGGCCAAAGGGGCCACGCAGGCCCAGCTGCTGGCCGACCTCCAGCGCCACCAGCGGCCGCGTGACCCGGCCCACGGCGCGAATGGTGTGCTGCAACAGCCCCTGATGCCAGCCCATGATGGAAATGGCCACCTCACCGGCGCCAAACAGGTAAAGCATATTGAACTGGCCGTAATCGAAGTCGAACGGTGAGTGCGTGTCCAGCGCCAGACTCAGGGTATGTACTCCCGTCACCTCCATGGTTTTGGCCGCCAGGGTGGCGACCATGGGCACCCCGTCAGCCATGTTTGCCCTCCTGTGATGGCTCCTCCAGCAGGGCCTGGCTCTCTTCCACCAGATCGATGGCCACCGGACACCAGGCAATGCAGCGACCGCAGCCGACACAGCCACTGCGGCCGAATTGCTGCTGCCAGGTGGCCAGCTTGTGCACCAGCCATTGCCGGTAGCGGTGACGGAGTTCATGGCGGATCACCTTGCCGGTGATGTAACTGTGCTGCTCGCTGAAGCAGGAGTCCCAGCGCTGTACCTGCTCGGCCTGCCGATGGCGAATGTCGCCTTCGGTGTCCTGTTTCGAGCAAAAACAGGTAGGGCAGACCGAGGTGCAGTTGCCGCAGGCCAGGCAGCGTTCGGCCACCTGCTGCCAGCGCGGGTGGTCAAGCCGGTCCACCAGCTGCGCCAGTTCGGCTTCGCCGGGCATGACTCGCTGTTGCCGGCGGGCGGCCGCCAGCGCGGTTTTCGCCTCGCTCAGTTGCTTATTCGTCGCCTTGTTCAGCGGCAATTGAGCCGCCATGGTGTCGCCCTTGTCGCTGCCGGTCTGCAACAGGTAGCCCTCTGCCAGCTCGTCGAGCAGAATATCAAAACCGAAACGGGCCTCGGGGCCGTCGCCGGTCGACACACAAAAGCAGGTGTCGGCGCTGCGGCCGCAGTTCACCGCCACAATAAACAGGTGCTCGCGCTGAGCCCGGTAAAAGGCATCGGCATAAGGCCCTTTGATAAAATGCTGATCCTGAATGCGCAGTGCCGCCAGATCGCACCCCCGCAGGCCGATAAACGCGAGCCGTCTGGGCTTTGGCTCCACGGCGCGAAAACGCAGGCCATCGTCGGTGTGCTCGGCCCGCCACAAGGGTTGCTCGGGTAAAAACAGCCAGGGTTTGAGGCCCTGCGGGCCGGTGTTCCAGGCAAAGGCGCGCTCGCCGGCGGTGCGCTGCAGGCGGTAGCTGCCCGCGTCGGCCTGCTCCTGCCAGCCCCAGGGGAGGTCATCGACATGTGCCAGCGGCGCGAACACAATGGCGTCGTCTTTCACTTGCGGGCCAATCACCTCATAACCGGCCTGCACCAGCGCGTGATGCAGCCGGTGCAGGTGCTTTCGCGGCAGAAAACGCCGGCTCATGGCCGCGTGCTCAACAGCCAGTCGTACCAGGCATTCAGCCCCTCGCCGCTCTGGGCCGACAGCACCAGGATCTGAACATGAGGATTCAGCCGGCGCAGGGCACTTTTTATGCTGTCGAGATCCACCTCCAGATAAGGCAGCAGATCGGCCTTGTTGATAATGGCCAGTCCGCAGCCGGCAAACAGATGAGGATATTTTTCCGGTTTGTCGTCGCCGTCGGTCACCGCCATCATGGCGACGCGGTGCTGCTCGCCCAGATCGAACAACGCCGGACACACCAGGTTGCCGACGTTTTCGACCAGCACCAGCGCGCCGTCCGGAGCCGCCAGGGTGGCCAGCCCCGCCTGTATCATGTGCGCGTCCAGATGACAGCCGGTGCCGGTGTTGATCTGCACCACCCGGCCGCCACAGGCCTGAATGCGCCGCGCATCGTTCTGAGTGTGCTGATCCCCTTCCAGCACCGCCATCGGCGGCCAGCCGGCGCCGGCCTGTCTGGAGGCATTGACATGGGTAAAGGTGGCTTCCAGCAGCCGGGTCTTGCCGGCGCCCGGGGTGCCCATCAGGTTGATGCAGGTAATACCATGGGCGGTCAGCCAGTCGCGGTTTTGCCGGGCCAGTTCATCGTTGCCGGCCAGCAGCGCCTGCTGAAGTTGCAGGCTGTCACCTTCATGGCGAAGGTGACGATGGATTTCGCTGCCCGGTGTCGACAACCGGGCCTTGTCGCCGGAACATCCGCAGTGACCACACATCAGCCGAATCCTATTTCCGTTAACAGCAGTTGCCTTCCTGACGTCAAAGTATAGTCGTGGCTGCTGCAGGGACAGGCGTCCCCCGCCTTGTCCGGGGTGAAATGCCGGCCGCAGTGCCGGCATTCGGCCCGGGCCGGCACCACCTGGATGACCAGCTCGGCACCGCTTAACCCGGCCTCTTCCTTGACCATGTCAAAACAGAACTGCAGCCGCTCACCATCCACGCAGCTCATGGTGCCCACCTCGACGGTAATGCGGCGGATCTCCCGGTGTTGATAAGGCTTGAGCCGGGTCAGCAGGGCCCGCACCACCGAGAGCTCATGCATGCTCAGCAGATCCGTGGCAATTGCAGGCCATGAGGCACCTCCAGCAGCCGCGCGCCACCGTAGGGACCGATCAGGCTGAGCCGTCCCGGCGAAGCCGGCGCCCTTACCTCGCCGATAATGCGGGCATGGCGGCCCAGGGGGTGAGCATGCCACAACGCCAGGGCCTGCTCGGCCTGCTCGGGGGCGATCACCATGGCGGCCAGCCCTTCATTGGCAAGCAGCAGCGGCTCCAGCCCCAGCAGTTCGCACAACGCCTGGGTCTGCGGGCGAATGGGCAGATCCTGTTCGGTCAGCCGAATCTCCACCGACGACGCTTCGGCCATTTCGTTCAGCACCCCTCCCAGGCCACCGCGGGTGGCGTCGCGCAGGCAGCGTACGCCCGCGCATTGCGTCAGCACCGGCTGAATAAGCGTGTGCAGGGCGGCACAGTCGCTGGCAAGCTCTCCCCCCAGTCCCAGCTCTTCCCGGGCCAGCATGACAGCGGCGCCGTGATCCCCTACATGACCGTTGATCAGCACTTTGTCGCCGGGCCGGGCCGCGGCAACGGACAGGGTCAGCCCCGCCGGGATCACGCCCACGCCGGTGGTGTTGATAAAGAGTTTGTCGGCCATGCCCCGTTCCACCACCTTGGTATCCCCGGTGACGATGGTAACCCCGGCCTGGCGGGCGGCCTCGGCCATGGAGCCGACCAGGCGTTGCAGCAGCGGCAGCGGCAGTCCTTCCTCGATGATAAAGGCGGCACTCAGATAAAGCGGCACGGCGCCGCCCACGGCCAGATCGTTCAAGGTGCCGCACACCGCCAGCTTGCCGATGTCGCCCCCGGGAAATTCCAGCGGGCTGACCACAAAGCTGTCGGTGGTCAGCGCCAGCCGGTCCCCCCGGGCCTGCAGGCCGGCCAATGGCAAGCGGGCCTGATCCTCCTTTTGCAGCAAGGGCATGTCGCCAAAGGCGGACAGAAACAGACCGTCGATCAACCCATGCATGGCCCCGCCCCCGGCCCCGTGAGCCAGGGTGATGGTCTTTTCGGCGCTAGTCACGGCGGGCCTCCTCGGGGTGGTCTTGCTCGGGCCGGTACTGGTAGTAGGCGGCGCAGGCCCCCTCGCTCGACACCATCAGGGCGCCCACCGGGTGCTCGGGGGTGCACCGGCGGCGAAACAGCGGGCACTGATCCGGCTTGATCCGGCCGGTGAGCACGCCATGGCACCAGGCAGGATCATCGGCGGCCTTGCCCGGCCCGGCCACGGCCAGCAGCCCGGTCGCATCCAGATGCCGGTATGGTGCGCGTATCCGCACCCCCGAGCCCGGCACCCGGCCAAGGCCGCGCCAGTGGCCGTCAACGCCCGATTCAAACGCCTGCTCCATTGCTTGCAGGGCGGCCGGGTTGCCGGTGTCCGCCACCACCCGGGCATAGGCGTTTTCGATGTCACAACGCCCCTGATCCAGCTGCAACACCAGCTGATACAGGGCCTGCAGAAAGTCCACCGGCTCAAAGCCGGCGATCACCAGCGGCTTGTGGTACTGCCGAGCAATGGGGGCATACACCCGGCTGCCGATCACCATGCTGACATGCCCCGGCCCCACAAAGCCATCCAGCTTCACCTCGTCCGCCTCAAGCAGGGCGGTCAGGGTCGGTATCAGCCGAATGTGGTGACAGAGAAAACGCAGGTTACCGATGCCGGCCCGGTCGGCGGCCAGAATCGAATGGGCGGTGCCCGGCATGGTGGTATCGAAACCGATGGCAAAAAACACCACCTGTTTGCGGGGATGTGCCTTTGCCAGCGTCAGGGCGTCATAGGGGGAATAAAGCACCCTCACCCCGGCGCCCTCGGCTTTGGCCTGCAGCAAACTGCCCCGGCTGCCCGGCACCCGCAGCGGATCACCAAAGCTTGCCAGGATCACATTGGGCTGCCGGGCCAGAGCGACCGCCTGATCCACCGCCGCCACCGGCAGCACGCACACCGGGCAGCCGGGGCCGTGAATAAACTCGATGGTGTCGGGGATGAGCTGGTGCAGCCCGAAACGAAAAATGGCATGGGTATGGCCGCCACACACTTCCATGATCTGCAACGGCCGGCCAAGGCGCGCCGCCACCCGCCCGGCCACCGGGGTCATGGCGGCCAGCAGGGCCCGTACCCGGTCGGCATCACGAAAGTCTGTGTTAAGACTCATCCCATTCCCTCTGCTCAATTTGCGACAGCAAGGCCAGGGTGCGGTCGGCTTCCTGCTGGTCAATCAGCGCCATGGCAAAACCCACGTGCAGCAACACCCACTTCCCCACCAGCGCCGAGGGCGCGCGCCCATCGGCAGCCAGCAGCGCGATATTGATTTGCCGGCGTACCCCGGCGGTCTCTGCCAGCGCCAGGCCGGCGTCGGCATCCACAATGCTCACGATTCGGGCCGGTATTCCCAGGCACATAACCACCCCCTTCCCCTCGGCGCAGGTCGAAACAACCTGCTCGCGCCGGCTAACGCGGCGCCTTCCCCCTGCTCCTGCCCCGGGCAAGGGCGATGGCGGCCTGACCCAGGGCAATGCCCCCGTCGTTGCTGGGCACCCGGCTTTGGGTCAGCACCGTCAGCCCCATGGCTTCCAGCGCCTCAATCAGGGCCGCCAGCAGCAGGCGGTTTTGCATCACACCACCGCTCAGGGCCACGACGTCAACGCGCGCTTGGCGTTGCAACTGCTGCACCATTCGGCACAGCCCACTCACTAAACTTAGGTGAAAATTGGCCGCCAGCACCGCTTCGCTTGCCCCCGCCAGCAGGGCATTGATCATCATGGGCCACATCGGGGCCGGATCCAGTTGCCAGAGTCCGCCTTCGCGGCTTACCCGAACGTCATAACAGGCGCTGGCCTGCGCCCGGCCGGCCAGGCTTTCAAGCTTCATGGCCGCTTCCCCTTCAAAACTCTGCTCGGCAGGCGCCACCCCCAGCAGTGCCGCCACCGCATCGAACAATCGCCCCGCCGATGAGGTCAGCGGAAAACGCGGCGCCATGGCCAGCAACGTCTCGGCCTCATCCCTGAACAGTAACGGACAGCGGGATTGCAGCTCCGGCCATAAAGAAAACGATGCCCGCTGGGCCAGCAGGTTGCGCCAGGGCTGGCGGCTGGCCTGATCGCCCCCCAGCAAAGGGAAAGGCCGAAGCCGCCCCAGCCGGCGGTAAGCGGCATAATCGGCCAGCATGAACTCCCCGCCCCACAGGCTGCCGTCATCGCCAAGGCCCAGGCCGTCGAGCACCACGCCCAGCACCGGCTCATTTGGCCCATGGCCGTTTTCCACCAGGCAGGACACCAGATGGGCATGATGATGCTGCACCCGGTACAGCGGCAGTCCGCGCTCCCTTGCCAGGCGCACGCCCAGCCGGGTGGCGGCATAGTCGGCATGCAAATCGACGGCAATGGCCCGGGGCTTGAGGCCCAGCAGCGCCGGCAGACGCTCCACCTCCTGCCCTAACGCATCCAGACAGGCCGGACTGGCCAGATCGCCCATGTGGGCAGACAGCACCGCCCGGCCTGAACCGGCCAGGCAGCAACTGTTCTTCAAATCCGCGCCCAGCGCCAGCACGGTGCCGTTCAGCCCGGCAGGCAGGGGGATGGGATCCGGGACAAAACCCCGGGCCCGGCGGATCAGCCTGGGCCGGCCGGCCACCACGGCCAGCACCGAATCATCGCAGCGGTTCACTATGGGTCGGTTATGCAGCAGAAACGCATCGGCCAGTGGGGCCAGCGCCGACAGGGCCTGCCGGTTACCGGTACAGATGGGCTCGCCTCCGGCATTGCCCGAGGTCATCACCAGCGGACCGTCCAGTTCGTTCAGCAACAGCCAGTGCAGCGGCGAGCTCGCCACCATCACACCGAGGTGCGCCAGCCCCGGCGCCAGCGCGTCGGCCGCCATGCCCGCCAGCCGCGGTCGCAGCCGCGCTCTGGGCAACAGCACAATGGGCGCCGCCGGGCTGCTCAGTTGCTCCCGCTCGGCGTCATTCAGTTCAAACCAGGCGTCCACTTGCGCCGAATCCCGCATCATGACCGCAAAGGGCTTGGCGGGTCTGTGCTTGCGCTCGCGCAATAACCCAATGGCCGTTGCCGAGCCGGCATCGCAGGCCAGCTGAAACCCGCCAATGCCCTTGAGCGCCAGCACTCGACCTTGCTTCAGCCAGGTGGCACATTGCGCCAGCAGGCTCGCCGCGGCCCCTCGAATATGCTGCCCTTCGGCACCTTGCAGCCACAAATGCGGACCGCAAACGGCACAGGCCACGGGCTCGGCATGAAAACGCCGGTTGCCGGGATCGCCATACTCTTCATCACAGGCAGTGCACAGGGCAAACGCCGCCATGGCGGTATGGGCCCTGTCCCAGGGCAGGGCCCGCACGATGGAATAGCGGGGGCCACAATTCGTGCAGTTGATAAAGGGATAACCATGGCGCCGGTCAGTGACGTCGTTGAGCTCTGCCAGACACGCCGGACAAGGCGCCAGATCCGGCGGGATCCGGGCGCCCTGTCCCTTCGTCTGGCTGTTCACCACCCCAAACTCACGGGGCACGGACACCCAGTGAAAGGGCTCGGTATCGATACGCTCAATGCGGGCATGAGGCGGGCATTCGGCCCGCAACCGCCGGCAAAATGCCGCCACCGTGGGCTCATCGGCGGCCAGCCGGATTTGCACTCCGGCGCCGATATTGCCGACCTCCCCCACCAGACCGAGCCCGGTGGCCAGCCGATAAACAAAGGGGCGAAAACCCACCCCCTGCACACACCCGGTAATGTGCAGGCGGTAACCCGCCGGCGCTTCGCTCACCAGACCCGGCGGCCTCAGCTCTTGCGTTACATAGCCATGCAGGCGCCGGCACAAGGCCGGCAGGGCACAAGCCAGCTCATGGCTGAGCTCGAGGGTACAGGGCGTAAAACGGTGCCCGCCAATCACCATCAGATCGACAACCGGGGCCGGTGATACCAGTTGCGGCACCAGCCTCAGCAGCCCCTTGATGCCGCCGCCATGTTCAGGCCCGTCACTGCCCGCCAGCACGTCCGCCGTCACATTGCGTAAAAGATTAATGCCGCCGGCGGGCCCGGCGGTCAAAAAAGTGTCCACCAGTATCACGCGCCGGCAGTGGCGAAACAGCGGCAGCAGACTCACTCCCCCGGTGCCCCCGTCCACCAGCTCGACCCCGTCGGGCCAGGAAAAGCGCCGGCACAGCGCCAGCGCGCGCAGACCGGCGGCGTCGTCCCCCCGCAGCGGATTTCCCAGAAACACAATCCGTACTTCGGCCGTCGCCTTCATTGCCGCCCTTCTTCGATGCCTGGTCTTTCAACTATGGCTCACCCACCAAAAACGGGCGCCGCAGCGCCCGTTTTTGGTGAAGCAGGTGCATTCGTCATTCCTTGCCAAAGTGCACGTCTTCTTCCTTTTCACCGGCATGAGGATCGTGAAAACGCGTCAGGTTCATGGCGCCTTCGCTCTTGCCCACGATGCAGGTGACCACAGCGTCACCGGTAATGTTGACGGCGGTGCGGATCATGTCGAGCAGGCGGTCCACCCCGATGATCAGCGCAATGCCTTCCACCGGCAGCCCCACCTGGTTCAGCACCATGGCCAGCATCACCAGGCCCACGCCGGGCACCCCGGCGGTACCGACGGAGGCCAGGGTCGCGGTCAGGATCACCATCAGATAGTCGTTGAAGGTAAGATCGATGTTAAAGGCCTGGGCGATAAAGGCGGTGGCCACCCCCTGCATGATGGCGGTGCCGTCCATGTTGATGGTGGCGCCCAGGGGCACGGTAAAGGACGCCACCCGGTTTTCCACCCCCATGCGGCGGGTGGTGGTTTCCAGGGTGACCGGAATGGTGGCGTTGGAGGACGCGGTGGAAAAGGCAAACATCACCGCGTCTTCCATTTTCCTGAAGAACATCAGCGGATTCAGGCCGGTAAGCGCCCGGAACAGGGTGGAATAGGTCACCAGCGCATGCAGCAGCAGGGTGCCCGCCAGCACCAGGAAGTAACCGATCAGGTTGAGAATGGCGTCCAGCCCGAGCGAGGTGAACAGCTGGGCCATCAGGCAGAACACCCCGTAGGGCGCCAGGTTCATCAGCAGCGCCACCAGCTTCATGATCACTTCGTTCAGATCCACAAACAGCGCCGCAATCCGCTCTCCGGGCTTGCCCGCCAGGCTGATGGCAATGCCGAACAGCACCGCAAACACGATGATCTGCAGGGTATTGCCCTCGGCCATGGCGTGAATGGGGTTGGTGGGGAACATGTTGATGATCACCTCGGCCAGGGACGGGGCTTCCCGGGCGGCAAAGGTACTGGCGGTCACCAGATCGGCCCCTTCCCCGGGCCGAAACAACTCGCCCATTCCCAGTGCCAGGCTAATGGCCACGGCGGTGGTGAAGAGGTAGAGGATCAAGGTCTTGCCCCCCAGCCGTCCCAGGGTGGAAATGTCTTTGAGGGAGCTGGTGCCGCACACCAGTGATACGAATATCAGCGGCACCACCAGCATGTTGAGGCTGGCGATAAAAATTTTGCCGCCCACCAGGAACAGGCCATTCACCAGATAGTCCTGTACCGGGGCCACATCGGCAAACAGGCCGCGAATAACAAAGCCGGTCAGCACACCGGCTCCCATGCCCAACAGTACCCGCGTGGTCAGTGACCACTTTTTTTCGCTCGCATTCATGGCGGAATACTCCTTATTCAGGATCCCTTGCGGGGTTGCAATAAAGAGGCGCAAGGGTACCAGTACCGAGCGAGAAAAACTTAACCAAAAGCCAAAAAGTTGAAATATTCGACCAAATTAACACCGAAAATCTAACATTAAACACCAAAAAAACTGACCCTTGTCACATTAAGCTCCAGTCTCGCTTTCTTCGGCGCTGACTGCCAGCAGTTGGGCATCGCTGCGCTTGAGCACAGAATAGACCACGCCGGTGAGCAGGGCACCGGCGGCAATGGCCAGCACATACCACGTCAGTTGCTGGATGGCGTTGGGGATGAACAGCACGAAGATGCCGCCATGGGGTGCCAGCAGCTTGGCGCCAAACAGCATCGACAGGGCGCCGGTCAGTGCCCCGCCGGCCATGCAGCAGGGGATCACCCTGAGCGGATCCCGGGCCGCAAAGGGAATGGCCCCTTCGGAAATAAAACACAGCCCCAGCACGAAGGAGGCCTTGCCCGCTTCCTGCTCATTGAGGTTGAACTTGCGCCGGGCCAGGAAGGTGGCGATGCCCATGCCCAGCGCCGGCACCATGCCCGCCGCCATGGCCGCCGCCATGGGTCCATAGGTTTGCGAGGCCAGCAGCCCGACCGAGAAGGCATAGGCGGCCTTGTTGACCGGACCGCCCATGTCGAAACACATCATGGCCCCGATGATGATGCCGAGCAGCACGGCGTTGGCCGAGCCCATGTTGTTGAGGAAGTCGGTCATGGTGTTCATGATGGCCGCCACCGGCCCGCCCACCACATAAATCATCACCAGGCCGGTAAAGAGGCTGGCGAACAGCGGGATGATCAATATCGGCTTGAGCGACTCCAGGCTTTTGGGTATGGGCACCCGCCTCGCCAGCCAGTGAGCACTGTAACCGGCCAGAAAGCCGGCAATGATGCCGCCGAGAAAGCCGGCCCCCAGGGTACTGGCCAGCATGCCGCCGATCATGCCCGGGGCAATGCCCGGCCGGTCGGCAATGGAATAGGCGATGTAGCCCGCCAGCACCGGTATCATCAGAGCAAAGGCCGAGCCGCCCCCAATCTGCATCAGGGCCGCCGCCAGGGTCCCTTCCTCTTTGAAGGCCTCGATGCCAAAGACGAAGGACAGGGCGATAATCAGCCCGCCGGCCACCACCATGGGCAGCATGAAGGAGACCCCGGTCAGCAGGTGCTGGTAGGGGCCGGGCGCTTTTTTGTCCTGCCCGGGGCTTTGGGCTGCCCTGCCTTGCTGCTGCCAGACGCGGGCCTCGGCAAGCGCCGTTGCTATGGTCTGTTGCGGCTTTTTCAATGCCGGGCCGGTGCCGGTGCGATAGACCCGCTTGCCGTTAAACCGGGCCAGGTTCACCTCGATGTCGGCGGCCACGATCACACAGTCGGCCGCACGAATGTCGTCGGCGGTCAGGGGGTTCTGGGCGCCTACCGAGCCTTGCGTTTCCACCTTGATATCGTACCCCAGGCTGCGGGCGGTCTCGGTCAGGGCTTCCGCCGCCATAAAGGTGTGGGCCACCCCGGTGGGACAGGCGGTGATCGCCACCAGCCGCACCGGCTGGTCCGCAGACGGCTCGGCCTCAAGGGGCGCGGCCCGGGCCGCCGCCTGCTGCAACCAGGTCCTGGGGTCGTTCAGCGCCGGCTGCAGGTCATCCACAAAGCAGGGCTTGCCGACAAAGCGGGACAGATCCAGCTCACGGCTGCTGGCCACCACCACCAGCTCCGCCTGGTTGATCTGGGTCTGGGTAAAGGCCGTGACCGGCGCCAGCTGACTGTGGCATTCCACCGCCACCTGCCAGCCCTGCTCCTGGGCAGCCCGCTCCAGCATGCGGGCCGCCAGGTAGCTGCCGGCCATGCCGCTGGGGCAGGCGGTAATGATAAGAACCTTCATGCTAATGCTCCCGGAACATGGATGGGCTCGATATGAATGTCGCGCTGAAAGGCGGCAAAGACGGTGTGATCGTAAATACCCACGCCGATCTGCGTCACCGCCATCAGCGACAGCGCCGCCGCCCGGCGCAGGGTGTCGGGCTCATTCAGCCCGTCCAGCAGGCCGGCGCACAACCCCGCCACCAGGGAGTCGCCGGCCCCCACCGTGCTGACCACCCTGACGCTGGGTACGCGCGCGCGCCAGTGGCCATGGGGGCCAAACCAGTACACTCCCTCATCACCAGCCGAGACCACCACCTGCGTGATGCCCTGGGCCCTGAGCGCCTGAGCGCTGTCAATCAGGGCCGCCTCGCTGTCGATGGGCCGGCCCATCAGACTTTCCAGCTCGTCCCGGTTGGGCTTGATCAGGTAGGGCCGGGCGCGCACACCGGCCTTCAGCGCCGCGCCGCTGGCATCCAGCAGGACGGTTTTTCCCCGCTCCCGCCATTGCACCAGCAAGGCGTTCAGCTGCGCCGGGCTGACCCCCGGCGGCAGGCTGCCCGCCACCACCAGCACATCCAGGTCGTCGGCCAGGGCCTGGAGCCGGGCCTGCAGCCGGTGCCAGTCGTCCTCGCTCACCCGCAGCCCGGGCAGGTTGATGTCGGTGATCCGGCCATCGGCTTCGCTCACCTTGACGTTGACTCGAGTATCACCGGGCAGGCGAACAAAGTCGTCGGCAATGCCATGGCGCTCAAACAGGGCACAAAACGGAGCCTCGTTGTTCGCGCCGAGAAAACCGCTGGCGCGAGGAGAATGCCCCAGCTCCGCCAGCACCCGGGCCACGTTAATGCCTTTGCCCGCCGCGCCCAGGTGGCCGGCGCTGGCCAGGTTAACCTGGCCGGGGTGAAGCTGGGCCAGCGACACGGTCAGATCCAGCGCCGGGTTCAGGGTCAGGGTCAGTACCTTCATTGCATGTCTCCCACCAGCGCCCGCACCGCCTGCGCGTCTGATGCCGCCAGGGCTCGCTCGGCCAGCGCCCGGCACCGGGCCAGGCTGCACTCACGCACCCGGGCCTTGACCAGCGGTACCCGCTTGGGACTGACCGAGACTTCGTCCACCCCCAGCCCCAGCAACAGTGGCAGGGCCTGGAGATCCGCGCCCAGCTCACCGCACACCCCCACCCACCTTCCTTTGGCATGGGCCGCCTCCACCGTCATGGCAATCAGTTTGAGCACCGCCGGGTGCAGGCCGTCGGCCAGGGCCGCCAGCTCGCCATTGCCCCGATCCGCCGCCAGGGTGTACTGGGTCAGATCATTGGTGCCAATGCTGAAAAAGTCCGCCTCCCGGGCAAACAGCCCGGCATTCAGGGCAGCGGACGGCACCTCCACCATGATGCCCAGCTGAACATTCGCCGCCCGCACTTCGGCCTGGATTCGGTCGAACAGCTCCTTGGCAAAGCGCCACTCGGCCCAGTCCGCCACCATGGGAAACATGATGCGCAAGGGCCGGTCACCGGCGGCGGTGAGCAGGGCCCGCAGCTGGGTTTCCAGCAGTTCGGGGCGGCGCATGCACAGACGAATGCCGCGTACCCCAAGAAAAGGGTTGTCCTCTTTGGGAACCGGCCAGTAAGGCAGCGGCTTGTCGCCGCCCACGTCCAGGGTGCGCGCCACTAGGGGCCGGCCATTGAGGGCGGCAAAGACCGCCTGGTATTCGGTTTGTTGCTGCGCCAGATCCGGTGCCCGGCTGCGCCCCATAAACACAAACTCGGTACGCAACAGCCCCACCCCATCGGCGCCGGCGGCCACCGCCGCGGCGGTGTGCGCGGTATCGCCCAGATTGGCCCCCACTTCAAGCCGGTGCCCGTCTGTGGTGATCGCCGGCTGGTCACGGTGGGCCCAAGCCGCCGCGGCCCGCTGTTGCTCCTGTTGCTGCTGCGCCTTGGCCCGCGCCAGTACCTCGGGTTCAGGCGCTACGTGCAGGGTACCGGCGTCGCCGTCGAGAATGACCTCGGTACCGGCATTCAGGCTCATCACGGCCCCGCCCATGGCCACCAGTGCAGGTATGCCCAGGGCCCGGGCCAGAATGGCACTGTGGGACGACGCCCCGCCGCCGGCGGTGACCAGCCCCAGCACCCGCTCGGGGTTCAGGTTCACCACCTCGGACGGCCCCATGTCTTCCGCCACCCAGATATGGGGATGGTCGGGAGGCATGGGCAGCGGTACATCGCACAGTATGGCCATGACCCGGCGGCCGATGTCACGAATGTCGGCGGCACGCTCCGCCAGCAGGGCATTGGGGCTGGCCGCCTGCCGGGTGGCGGCGGCGTCGATTTCCGACCACCAGGCGGCGGGCGCCGAGGCGCCCTGGCGCAGCCGCTCGCCGGCGCCGTCCAGCAGCGCCGGATCGCTCAGCAGCTCCCGGTGCATGGCCAGAATGTCCCGGGCCTGGGGCTCACTGGCGGCGTCGGCCGCCTCGGCCAGTGCCTGATCGGCTCGATTCAGGGCCTGGTTCAGCCGCTCTTGCTCGGCCTGTGCATCGCAGGCGATATCGGCATAGTCAAAGCGCATCGGCACAGCCATATACACAGGTCCGATGGCAATACCGGGCGAGGCCCCCACGCCCCGCACTTCGGTGTTGGGCGCCAGTTCATGTACTTGGTGCACAACCCCGTTGTCGGCGGCTATTGGCACCGGCGCTTCCCCCAGCCCGTCATTGACGGCCGCTTCCAGCTGCGCCAGAGCTTCACTGGCATCGCCACCCTCGGCGGTAAACCGCAGCTGATGCCCGGGCCGTACGCCCAGACCAATCAGTTTCATCAGGCTTTTGGCATTGACCTCATGACCATCGCCGTCCAGGTTGCACACGCGAATGTCGGCCTTGAACTGCCTGGCAAGCTGCACCAGCATGGCCCCGGGCCGGGCGTGCAGCCCCTGAGGGTTGCGCACCGTCACCACCCGTTGGTTACTGGCCAGGCCCTGCTCGCCGGGCGCCCCGGGTCCCTGGCTCAGGGCACGCCGCAATGCATCGGCGCCGGCCAGGCCGGCCAGGTGCTCTCCCTTGCCTGCCACCAGCCAGTCGGCCAGTTGCCCCAGCAGGTGTTTATGGTCCAGGCCGTTGACCGCCAGGGCCAGCAGGGCCCGCACCGGCTGGCCGTCATGCTCAAAGCCCGGCGTGGTCACCACCGCCGCCCGGGGCTCACCGGCGGTGGCCGCCTGGCTCAGCCACCAGCCCTGGCCCAGGTGCAGGCGGTGTTGCTGCCAGGCCGCCAGTTCCTGCTCAGTGGCCTGCAACAGCTCGGCGGCGGCACGCTGCAAGGTGTCCAGATCGCCGACCTGTACCCCGGTGCGCAGGGTGTCGCTATCCCATTCCAGTGCCGAAGGCACCTCCCTCTCATCCCCCTGCAGCAACTGCAGAATGTCGTCGCTGTCCACCGCCCGGCGCACCCGCTCGGCCAGGTCGTCCCGGGACAGCGCCCGCGCCAGCCGGCGCAGCAGCGCCAGGTGTTCATCGGAGCCGGCGGCAATGCCCAGCACCAGGTAGGCCTTTTCGCCGTCCCCCCAGTCCACCCCGTCCGGCAGGTGCAGCGCCTTGACGCCGGTCTTGTTCACCAGATGGCGGCACGCCTGCGTGCCGTGAGGAATGGCAATCCCCTGCCCCAGGTAGGTGGCGGTCTGGGCTTCCCGCTCGAGCATGCCGGCACCGTAACCGGCCTGCACGTTGCCGTCCTGCTCAAGCCAGTGGGCCAGCGCGGCGATCACCGCCTGCTTGTCGGCCAGGGTCTGGCCCATTCTTACATCCTGAGGAGTCAGAGAAAGCATGACATCACCTGTTTAAAAACCGGAATATTGACAGCCTAGAGGAAATACCGGCATTTGCCTGCTGCATCATGCTGTCCTGTTTGAGCGGTCCGGACAAGGACGGGAACGTCACGGCGTGACACCGGACGGCTTCGCCGAGCCGGGAAGGTCAGGGCTGAATTTCCTGACCATCCCAGGCAAACAGCCGTCCCGACTGGGCGGGCGTGAGGCCGTCAAGTACCCTCAGCAAGTGCCGGGCCGCCTGCTCGGGTGTCTGCAATTGTCCCGGAGGCAGGCCGGCGCGAAAGGGGGCCGACAGCTGAGTGGCCACGGTGCCCGGGTGCAGCCCCACCACGCAGGCGGCGGGAAAGCGCCGGCTCCATTCCACTCCCAGGTTTTTGATGGCCATGTTGAGGGCCGCCTTGCTGATGCGGTAGCTGTACCAGCCCCCGCCGCGATTGTCACTGATGCTGCCCACCCGGGCCGAGAGCGCCGCCAGCAGCAGCGGCTGACGCCGCTCGAGGCGCGCCGACAACAGCCGTGCCAGCGCCAGGGTAGGCCAGGTATTGACCCGCATGTGCTCGAGCAGGGCGGTCTCGGTGAGCTGCTCAATGCGTTTTTCCGGCTGCCACTGCGCGCTGTGCAGCATGCCCACGGTATTGATCACCCGCTCCGGCAGGGGCAGTCCGGCGCAGACGGCCTCCAGGGCGGCTTCGTCGGTGACGTCAAGGGCATGCCAGTGCACGCCCGCCAGCCCGGGGTCTGCGCGGCTGAACAGCCTCACCTCGTCGCCCCGCTCAAGGCAGGCCGCCGCCAGCGCCCGACCAATGCCGCCGCCCCCCATGATCCAGTAACGCATACAGGCTCTCCGGTTAATAATGGTCGCTATTGAGACCGTAACAAAGAATGTTTGGTTGCAGCCGGTGGCACGTGAGACGGCAGACGTGAGGCGTGATAACTTACCGCTCTGTGCTTTGAGCCCATTCACTCAAGGGCTGATACCACTGAGTAAACAACTCGCCCTCGATGGCGGGGGCCGTTACCGTCATGCGCTCGCCCTGCCAGTCAAAGGCCAGCCGCCAGGCATGCAGGTAGCCCCGATCGGCGGCAGTGCCACCGTAGCGGGTGTCACCCAGTATGGGACAACCCAGGCTCTTCAGGGCCACCCGCAGCTGGTGGGTGCGGCCGGTATGGGGCTCCAGCACAACGCCCCTCAGGCCCGGTGCCAGCGAGGTACTGAAAAACCGGGTCACCGCCAGATGCGCCTCCCCCCGGGTCAGCTTCCAGCTGCCGTTACGGGCCTTTTCCATGCCGCCCTTCACCCAGCCCTGCTTTTTGACGGGCTTGCGATCGGTCAGCGCCAGATAGTGCTTGGTGGTGGTGCGCCCGGCAAACTGGCCACTGAGCACCCGGTTGGCCTCGGGATTGCGCGCCAGCAGCAGGACGCCCGTGGTCATCTGGTCGAGCCGGTGCACCGGGTAAAGCGGCTGGTTCAGTTGTTCACTCAGCCGCCGCACCAGGCCGGGTTCATCCCCTTGCTGGTGCATGCCGATGCCGGCGGGCTTGTTGATGACAACAAAGTCGGTATGGTCGAGCACAATGTTCATGGCAAACTCCGGCGGGTCTGATGCAATCAGTCCAATGCAAAAAGCCCGCTGCAAATGCAGCGGGCTTTTTGGTGTCTGGCGGAGGAGGTGGGATTTGAACCCACGGTGGGCTATTAACCCACGCCGGTTTTCAAGACCGGTGCATTCAACCACTCTGCCACCCCTCCTGACGGGCGCCAATACTACTGAGCCCGGTGAACCTTGTAAACCGTTAAATGCCGTCTACGGTTCAAATGAGCAAGAAACCGCCAGCCAGTTCCACACAGGCGAAACACAATGCTCGACAACCGGGTCATAATATGTCCAGAATAAGAGCAAATTCATTCGAGTCATTTTGAGTCAGATACCCAAGGAGTCTGGATCATGCGTTACAACAACACCCTTTCACGCACCCACAGCGGCGCGCTGGAAACCAACAAGGTATTGCGCAATACCTATATGCTGCTGGGCATGACCCTGGTGGTGGCCGCCCTGTCCGCCGGGGTCAGTGCCATGCTGGCCCTGCCGCACCCGGGCCTGATCATTACCCTGGTCGGTTTTTACGGTTTGATGTTCCTGACCGAGCGCAACCGCAACAGCAGCCTGGGCCTGCTGTTCATCTTCGCCTTTACCGCCTTCACCGGCTATACCATCGGCCCCATTCTGAACTACTACCTGAGCACCAGCTCCGGCACCGAAACCGTGATGCTGGCCCTGGGGGGCACCGCCCTCACCTTCCTGGCGCTGTCCGCCTATGTGCTGACCACCAAAAAGGACATGTCGTTCCTGGGCGGCATGATGATGGCCGGCTTTGTGGTGATCCTGGTGGGCTTTGTGGCCAATATCTTCCTGGCCCTGCCGGCCCTGAGCCTGGCCCTGAGCGCCCTGTTTATTCTGTTCTCGTCCGGCGCCATTCTGATGCAGACCAGCGCCATCATTCACGGCGGCGAGCAGAACTACATTTCCGCCACCGTGACCCTGTATGTGTCCATCTTCAACATCTTCCTGAGCCTGCTGCAACTGCTGGGCATGAGCCGCGACTAAACGGAAAATGCCTGACCAGGGCGGCCATAAGGCCGCCCTTTTTTATGCCGCTGCGTTCCCGTCCGGGTTCCGGTATGATGACAACACGCCCCCTGTAACGAGACACTCCATGCCCCCTGCCAGCCAGTGGCTGAGACGCATTTTCACCGACAGTCATTTTTTCTTCGCCCTCAAGGTGTTGCTGGCGATGGCCAGCCTGCTGCTGGCCGGCTGGTGGCTGGAGCAGGTGCCCGCGGCGGTCACCCTGTCCCTCGGCGCCATGGCCGGGGCCTTGAGCGAAACCGATCAACCTCCGGCCCGGCGGCTGGGCCAGTTGCTGCTGGGGCTGCTGTGTTTTTTTGCGGCCATTACCGGGGTCACCGCCCTCATCGACACTCCCTGGCTGTTTGGCCCCGTGCTGGTACTGGTGACGTTCGGGCTGATCCTGGCCGGTGCCTGGGGCCAGGCCGCCGGCAAGCTTGGCTTTGGCACCCTGCTGGTGTCCATCTACGCCATGCAGGGCCATGTGGACAGCCCCGGGTTCTGGTATCAGCCGCTGCTGCTGACCGCCGGTGCCGCCTGGTATGGCCTGCTGTCCTGGCTGGTCCTGCTGGCCTGGCCCTACAAGCCGGTGCATGAACAACTGGCCCAGTGTTATTTCGCCCTGTCCCGTTACCTGCTGGCCAAATCCCGCTTTTTCGACAGCCCCGACGAACTGCACCGGGGCCTGCGCCATGAACTGGCCCAGCTCAACATTCAGCTGGTGAACCATCTGGAGCTGAGCAAACAAATGCTTAACCGTCGTCTGCGGGGCGGGCCCGAAGATGCGGAGCTCAATCGCCTGCTGGAGCTGCATTTGCTGGTGCAGGGCATGCATGAGCGGGCGGCCTCCAGCCATTATTCCTATGGCCGGCTTAACCAGGCCCTGGATCATGCGGATGTGCTGGCCGGCTACCAGATCCTGCTGGTGGAGCTGGGTGAGGCCTGCTACCGGCTGGGGCTGGCCATTCTCACCCACCACCCCTTTCAGCCCGGCAAACGCATTGCCTGGGAGCTGTCGGCGCTCAAGGATCAGCTCGACTACAGCCACCTGCGCCGCCACTACGCCGCCGAGCTGATCATTCCGCTGCGGTTTCTGACCCGCAACATGGAGCATGTGCATCAGGCCCTGCTGAAGGCCGAGGCCCTGACCGCCCATCATCAGGATAATGAAGCCGGCAGCCCTGCCGCCGAGCTGGCACGCCCGGCCCCTCAGGGCCTTGGCGAGCGACTGCGGAGCCTGCTGACCCCCAACGCCATTCTGTTTCGCCACGGGGTACGACTGAGCGCCTGCTTCGCCCTGGGCTATGGCCTGATCACGGCACTGGAGCTGGAGCGGGGCTACTGGATCCTGCTGACCATACTGTTCGTCTGCCAGCCCAGCTTCAGCGCCACCCGCCAGCGCCTGACCGAGCGGACCCTTGGCACCCTGGCCGGCATCGCCGCCGGCGCGCCCCTGCTCTGGTTGTTTCCGTCGGTGGAAAGCCAGCTGCTGATCCTGCTGGTCTGTGCCTTTGTGTTCTTTACCCAGGTCAGGGTGCATTACAGCTGGGCCGTCTGTTTTATTACGCTATTCGTGCTGCTGGCCTTCAACCTGCAGGGCGTGCACCGGGATCCGGTACTGCTGCCCCGCCTGCTCGACACCCTGGCCGGGTGCGTGCTGGCCTTTGTGGCGGTGTGGTTAATCTGGCCCGACTGGCAGCGCCGCCACCTGCCCCGGTTGCTGGCCGACGCCATGGAGGCCAATGCCGCCTACCTAAACGCCATCAGCCGGCAGCCCGCCGACGGCAATCCGGAGAACCTGCCCTACCGCATCGCCCGCAAGCAGGCCCACCTGGCCGACAACCAACTGGCCCAGGCCTGGCAGAATATTCGGGTGGAGCCGGTCTCCAGGCACTGGCTCAACCTGGGGTTTGAAATTGCCTACCGCAACCATGCCCTGCTGTCTTACCTGTCGGCCCTGGGCGCCCATCGCCGTCCGGATCAGGCGCTGCCCCAGGCCTTTGTGACCGGGCTCAACGAACGGCTGTGCGCCGCCGCCAACGCCCTGCGCCACGGGACGCCCCTCCCTGAGCAGCCTCCCCTGCCGGCCATGATGACCGACAACGAAGACGACTGGCAGGTTCTGGTGCGCCAGCTGCTCAACAACATGGCGCTGCTGGTCAACGATCTGCATCAGCTGGCCGGTGGCGTGCGCCAGGATGCACAAGCCACCCGGCTTGGGTAAGATAAGCGCTCCAACGAGGAGACCCCATGTTTGAATTTGAAGGCCGCCCCATCGAAACCGATGCCCAGGGCTATCTGAAACACCACCAGGACTGGCAGCCGGCCATGGCCGAGCGGCTGGCCGAAGAAGAAGGCATTACTCTCACTGCCGAGCACTGGGAAGTGATCCACTTTGTGCGCACCTTTTACCTCAAGTACAACACCTCGCCCGCCATTCGGGCGCTGGTCAAGGCCATGGCCAAGGAGCTGGGGGAAGACAAGGGAAACAGCCGTTACCTGTACCGGCTGTTTCCCAAGGGGCCGGCCAAGCAGGCCACCAAGCTGGCGGGCCTGCCCAAACCGGTGAAGTGCATTTGAGTCAAGCGCCTGACGGCGCTGATGCAGGCTGGCAGCCTACGCTCCAACCCACTGTGCAACAGGCAAAAAAACTCCGGCTCAACGCCGGAGTTTTTATATCGCAATTCCGGCCGCCGAGCCGGCATTTTGCTATTGGGCCATCACCCGGCCCTTGAGACCGGTGAGACGCTCCAGGGCCGGCAGTTGCTGCTCCAGCCGGCTTTTGGCATCGGGGCCAATCCACACTCGGTTAAGCTCGCCCTGACGAGGCACCGAGGGCGTGGTCTGCACCCGGTAACCGGCTGCCTGCAGCTTTCTCACCAGGGCATTGACGTTGTCGGCATTGCGAAATGCCCCCAGCTGCACAATGAAGTGGCCGCCGGCGGGTTGTACCACGGGAGCCGGCTTGGGAGCAGGCGCAGGGGCCGGCTTGGGCGCCACCGGTTTGACCTCGGGGGCCGGACGCACCGGCCCCGGGGTGGGTGCCGGGGCAACCACCGGGGCCGGCTCAGGCGCGCTGGCAACGGGGGGCTGGGATGCCGGCGGCACGGACGGCGCTTCCTTCACTTCTTCCAGGGTCCAGGTTTCGGCCTTCGGCGCGTCTGCCGGTGCAGCAGGCACCGGAGGACGCACCGGCTCCAGCTCGGGTCGCAGGGGAATACTCACCGCCTGATCCGGCAGGGGCGGCTGTTTGCCGTCCAGCAGATCCGGCAGAAAAATCACCCCCAGCGCGACCAGCAAGATGGTGCCTACCAGACGGTGCTGAAACTGGGTGGCCATTTCAGTGCTCTCCTTGTTGAACGCCATGCCAGGCCAGGGCCTCGGCCACGGTAAAGAAAGAGCCGAACACGATCACCCGCTCCCCGTCGGCGCACGCGGACAGGGCCGCTTGCAGGGCCTCGGTCACCGAGCCGAAATGATGTTCAACGCCCACGGCCTGCGCCAATACCGCACCGCTTGCGCCACGAGGGCCGCCCAGGGTCGCCGGATACCAGTGGCGAACCAGGGGCTGCAGCGGTGCCAGGGTGGCGGCAATGTCCTTGTCTTTGAGCATGCCCACCACCCCATGAATGGCGCCGTTGCCGCTGTCGACTTGCAACCGTGAGGCCAGATAAGCCGCCGACTCCGGATTGTGCGCCACATCCACCCAGAGGTTGGGCGCCAGCCGCTGCAGCCGGCCGGCAAGCCGGGCCTCACGTAGCCCAGTGGCAATGGCCTCGTCAGTCAGGGCAAAGGGCGAGGCCGCCAGGGTGGCCAGGGCCGTGGCCGCATTCATCAGCGGCAGGCCGGGCACCGGCAGTTGCTCAAGTTCAAGGCCCAGCCCCGCAAAGGACCAGCTATCGCCCTGCTGCTGCCAGTGAAAGTCCCGGCCGCTGAAGGCCACCGGGGTGCCGAGTTTGCCGGCCTGCTCGCCAATGCTGGCGGGTGGGTCGAGATCGCCGCACACCGCCGGCTTGCCGGGACGCAGAATGCCCGCCTTTTCAAAGCCGATGGCCTCGCGATCACTGCCCAGCCAGTCGGTGTGATCCAGGGCAATGGTGGTGATCACCGCCTGATCCGAGTCCACCACATTGGTGGCGTCGAGCCGGCCGCCCAGGCCCACTTCCAGCAGCACCACGTCCGGGCACGCGGCCCGGAACAGCCAGAGGGCCGCCAGGGTGCCAAACTCGAAATAGGTCAGTGCAATATCACCCCGGGCCGCTTCCACCGCCGCAAAGGCCTCGCAAAAGGCCTGTTCGGCGGGAACGTCCCCGTTGATGCGTACTCGCTCCCGGTAGTCGAGCAGATGGGGCGAGGAATACACGCCCACACTCACGCCGCCGGCGCGCAGCATGCTCTCCAGCAGGGCACAGGTGGTGCCCTTGCCGTTGGTGCCGCCGACCGTGATCACATGGGCCGGCAGGCTCAGCAAGCCGAGCCTGCCGGCCACGTGCTGCATGCGCTCCAGACCCAGCTCAATATGGGAAATATCAAGGCGTTCAAGCACCGCCAGCCAGTCGGCCAGCGACCGGGAATGCGGCTTGGCGACGGGACTTTGCATCAGAGGTCCAGCGGCTCCTGGTTCATCAGCTTGCCGAGCAGGCCGGCCAGCCGATCGCGCATTTCGCGACGGTCAATGATCATGTCGATGGCGCCGTGCTCCAGCAGGAACTCGCTGCGCTGAAAGCCTTCGGGCAGCTTTTCACGCACAGTCTGTTCAATCACCCGGGGGCCGGCAAAGCCGATCAGCGCCTTGGGCTCACCCACGTTGACATCGCCCAGCATGGCGAGGCTGGCGGAGACCCCGCCCATGGTGGGATCGGTGAGCACGGAAATATAGGGCAGGCCGGCCTCGGACAGGCGGTTCAAGGCGGCACTGGTCTTGGCCATCTGCATCAGGGAAAACAGGGCTTCCTGCATGCGGGCGCCACCGGAGGCGGAGAAACACACCAGGGCCCGGTTTTCTGCCAGGCAGGCTTCCACCGCCTTGACGAAACGGGCACCCACCACGGACGCCATGGAGCCGCCCATAAAGGAAAACTCAAAGGAGCAGGCCACCACCGGCAAACCGCGCAGGGTGCCTTTCATCACCACCATGGCGTCTTTTTCGTTGCTGCTCTTCTGGGCGGCAGAAATACGGTCCTTATAACGCTTGGAGTCCTTGAACTTCAGAATGTCCTGGGGCTCCAGCTCGCCGCCCAGCTCTTCGCGGCCGTCCTGATCCAGAAACTTGTCGAGGCGGCTGCGGGCGCTGATGCGCATGTGGTGGTCGCACTTGGGGCAGACTTCCAGGTTGCGCTCAAGCTCGGCACGGTACAGTACCTGCTCGCACTGGGTGCACTTGGTCCAGACCCCTTCCGGAATATTGTGACGACGAACGCCGATGTTCTTGTTCTTGGGGAGAATTTTCTCAAGCCAGCTCATGGAAATCCTTAATCATTTTTCGTGGTTGTCACGCAGCGGTCATTAAATCATATATCCGGCCGCGGGTTGATAAAAATTAAGGTCGCAGATCAGTGCCTGCCACCTGTCAGAGTGGGTCCGGCAGCCACAGCGGGCCAGGAATGGTCACGGGCAACCCGAACTCCTGCGGGTAATCCACCCCCACCAGATAAAGCCCACCGGCCTTGGCGGTGACCCCGGCCAAATTGCGATCCCGGCCTTCCAGCACTTCCTGTACCCAGGCGCCGTCGGCCTCCCCCATGCCCACCTTCAGCAGGGTGCCGGTGATGTTGCGCACCATGTGGTGCAAAAAGGCATTGGCCTTGATGTCGAGCACAATATAGTGGCCAAATCGCTGCACCTTAAGATGCATCACGTTGCGATACGGGCTTTTCGACTGGCACTGTACCGCACGAAAGGCGCTGAAATCCCGTTCGCCCAGCAGGCACTGACCCGCCTCGTGCATACGGTCGGCGTCGATATGACCGGCGTAGTGACTGACGCCGGCACCGTGGATGGCCGGGCGCATATTGTGATTGAAGATAATGTAGCGGTAGCGACGAGCGGTGGCGCTGAAGCGGGCGTGAAAGTCATCGGGCACCGCCTTCACCCAGCGCACTGCGATATCCGGTGGCAGGTTGGTGTTCATTCCCAAGGTCCAGGCGCCGTCCGGGCGGCTGGCCTGAGTGTCGAAGTGCACCACCTGGGCGGTGCCGTGCACCCCGGCGTCGGTACGACCGGCACACTGCACGTCCACCGGGTGATCGGCGATTTTTGAAAGGGCTTTTTCCAGCTCTTCCTGGACACTGGGGACTTCCCGCTGCCGTTGCCAGCCGTAATAGCGGCTACCGTCATACTCTATGCCAAGGGCGATGCGCATATTCAGTTCCAAGAAAAAAGGAGGGCAATTATACCCGTTGCCACGACAAAATGAAGAACCGGCCGTAAGCGGCCGGTTGGTACTCAACACTCGGGGTGGCGTTAGATTTAGCGTCTGCCGAGCCGTTGCAGCAACTTGCGGGCGTCGTTCTGCTGCTGCTCGTTGCCTTGCTCCAGGGCCTCGTTGAGCAGCTCCCGGGCACTGTCGAGATCGTCGATTTCAATGTAGGCCCGGGCCAGATCCAGCTTGGCGCCCATGCCGCCTTCGTCCAGATCGATGTCCACGTCCTGACCATTGCCCAGCAGACTGGCATAATCGTCGAGCTCATGACGGGCTCCCTCACGAGCGCCGGAGAAAGACGAAGCATCCTCCGGCTTTGCTGTTTGCTCCCCGGCCCCGGGGCCCTGCTGCTCGGCCAGGGAGTCGGCCAGCACATCGTCAAAACGACTGACGGCGTCATCGTCAAAGGCGCCCTGATCCGCCAGCGACACCGGCTCGGTCTGCGTTGGCGGCTCCGGTGCCGGCCCCTCATCCGGTTCATCCAGATCGAACAGGCTGTCGTCCAGGTCCTGCTCGGCGTCGGCAGGCCGCTCTTCAAACAGCCGCTCGTCGAGGGAGTCGTCAAAGGCCAGATCCGCTTCAGGCTGCATGGCCGCGTCATCAAACAGGGTATCGTCGGGGGTGTCATCAAAGGCCGGCTCCCCCTGCTCACGGGCCGCCTGATCATCAAACAGGGTGTCGGCGAAGTTTTCGTCCGGATCCGCAGTGGCGCCGGCTACTTCATCGTCAAACAGCAGATCATCGGGGTTTTCTGCCTGAGGCGATGCCGCCTGGCCCCTGGGGGGCTCGTCATCAAACAGCACTTCATCCACATCCGTTTGGGGAATGTCCGCAGCCGTCCCGGCCTCTTCCCGTTCCTGACGTTCCTGCTCTTCCAGGAAGCGGGCAAAGGCGTCTTCGTCGATTTCCACCTCCTCGTCGGCACCGGCAGTGCGGGATGTCGGCTCCTCGTCCACGGTACTCAGCTCGGTGGCAAAGAGATCATCAAAGTCGTTAGGCTCGTCTTCCATCATCAGCGGGGAAGCCTCCGCTTCCTGCTCGGCCAGATCGTCCCGGATCCGCTTGCGCCACCACAGGGTGAACAGCGCCAGCAGCAGCAGGGCCGGCAGGGTCAGCAGCAGGGCCAGGTTGAGCGGCTGTTTCAACAGTTCACTGAACCAGCCGCCCTGCTCCACCGCCGCCTTGGCCTCGGGCATGGCCTGCTGCGCCCGCACCATTTTCAGCTCGTTGACTTCGGCGGTGAGCTGTCCCAGACGGTGACGCAGGGCCTGATTGTTGTCGGCCAGTTGCGCCAGCTGCTCGTTGGACATCGCCACCTGTTCGCGCAGCTCGTCCAGCAGCCGGGCCTGTAACCGCTCCAGGGCGGCCTGCTCGGCCCGCTCGGGACCGCTGGCCACGGCTGGTTCTGGCGCAGCTTCTGTCGCGCTGGGCTGGGGCGTGGCGGTTGCCGGCTGCGCCGCCCGGGGCTCACTCAGACCAGTGGCCTGGCTCGGGGCGGGTGCACTGGCCGGCTCGGCTTGGGCCGTGGCCTGAACGGAGGCCACCGGTGCCGGCCTGGGCGCGGTTTCCGCCACCGGCGGCGTCGCCACCGCCGGCGCCGCGGTGTCGGCCGGCCGGCTGCTGGCTACCGGGGCCGCGCGCGACGGAGCAGGCGTGGCCGGCGCCCGGGTCACACTGCGGTTGCCCTGGCGGCTCAGCCGGCGAAACTCGGTCTCCGCTTCCCGGGCCGAGCGTTGCTGGGCCTGACTGACCGTCGGCAACCGCAACATGGCGCCCCGCTGCAGGTAGTTGATGTTGCCCCGCACAAAGGCGTTGGGGTTGAGATAATACAGCGCCACCATGGTCTGCTGCACCGTCACCGGAGACCGGGTATGCCGGGCCGCAATGGACCAGAGGGTATCGGTGGGCGTGATGGGGCCATAGCGGCTGGCCTGGGCCGGGGCCGGCGGCGCTTCAGGCGTCGAAGACGCCGGGCTGCGTACGGCCGGCGTGTCCGGGCCTCTCAGCTCGATATAGAATTCCTGTGCCGTGGCCGACAAAGTACAGGACAGCCACAGGGCCAGCACGGAATAAAGCGGTGGTCGGCGTCTTTTCATTATGTCGTTGGTATCCCTTGTTCTGACCGGGGCCGGCATTGGCGGCCGCCCGGCTGACCATGGCACAAGTGTAGAAAAAAACAGTCCCAATAGGAACTTATCTATTGGCACATCAGATGAATGGTTATCGGCCAAGGGCGCTCAGGCTTTAAATCCCAAGGCCGCGGCCCCCGCCCTGCCGCCGCACCACTGCAACGAGCCCAGCTCCCGCCGCTCCGGGTATTCCTTGCGCAACCGGTCGAAAAAGCCCGGCTCGCCCGAGGCCAGGCCACAACGAAAATGGCGATCATCCCGCTCAAGGTCAACCACCAGCCGTACCAGCCGCTCAAGCAGCGCCTGATCCGGCGCCTCATTGAGCATGACCGACGACACCGCCGGGGCCGGCAACAGTTCATCCAGCGTATGCTGCTCCGGCCGCCCGGCATGCCGGCACAGTGCCCGGTACAGGGCAAAGGTGCCTCTGGCCTTGCCCTCCAGGCTATAGCCGGCAATATGGGGCGTGGCGATCAGCACATGGGGCACCAGTTCGGCCAGCACGGCGGGCTCATGCTCCCACACGTCCATCACCAGTGTCAGGGGCCATGCCCCCTGCTGGCGCGCCAGCAGGGCCTGATTATTCCAGACATCGCCCCGGCAGGCATTGATCAGCACCTGATTTTCATCGAGCCGATCAATGCGCTCCCGGTTCAGCAGGTGATGGGTGGCATGGGCCCCCTGATGGGTGATGGGCACATGAAAACTGATGATGTCGGCGGTCAGTGCCCGTTCGATGTCCACCAGCCCCACCGCGCCGGCCTCGGCCCGGGGCGGATCGCAGCGCAGTACCGTCATGCCCAGCCCTTCGGCCCGGCCGGCGACCTCGCTGCCGGTGTTGCCGGCGCCGATCACCGCCAGGGTCTTGTCCGCCAGTTGCCAGCCTTTGTGAGCCGCCACCCGCAGCAGGGCCGCCAGCACATAGTCGCCCACCGCCACCTTGTTGCAGCCCGGGGCACTGGCAAAGGCAATGCCGCGCCGGGCCAGCAGGCCGGTGTCGATGTGATCGCAGCCAATGGTGGCGGTGCCAACAAAACCGAGCCGGCTGGCTTCACTCAGCAGGGGCTGATCCACCCTGGTGATGGAGCGGACCAGCAGGGCATCGACATCGCGCAGCTCCCCCGGGCTGAGCGCCCGGCCCGGGCGGGTGATCACCTCGGCCCAGCCGGCAAACAGCTCGCGGACAAAGGGCATGTTTTCATCGGCCAGCACTTTCATCGTTGTCTCCTGGTTATAACGGCCGTCATTGTACTCCGACTTGAGCCTGGCTTCACTGCCGCCGTGACCGGCTTTCTGCTAGACTGCCGGCCTTGTTGTTGCCGAGATGCCTCATGACCCTGCGTTTGCTGTTGTATGTATCCTTGTTGCTGATCCTGCCGGTGGCCCTGGCGAGCCTCGCCTGGCAGTGGCAGTGGTACTGGTTTCCGTTGCTGGACCTGGACGAGCCGCCGGCACTGTTGGCCTACGGCCTGACCCTGACCGTGGGCAAACTGGGTATTGGTCTTACCCTGCTGGTATTGAGTGCGGTCACCCTGCATCGCTGGCGCCGGCGCCCCGGCCAGCTGGCCGTGTTTCTGATCTGCCTGTTGGCCGCCCTGGGCGGCGCCTTCATTACCAAAACCGTCGCCAAGGTCTATTTCAAGGAGCCCAGGCCCTATGTACTGTGGCTGGAGCAAGAGGGCAAGCTGGCGGACAGCCGCAGCTTTTACGCCAGTCCCGAGGCGGAGCGTGAAACCCAGCTGGCCCGAAGCCTGCTGAGCGTGAACGAGGCGCAAATTCCCGGCTGGCTCAAACACCACTGGCAGGAAGAGGTCAACTACTCCTTTCCGTCCGGTCATGCCATTGCGGCCATGACCATTGCCGGTTTTTTCTGCCTGTTGCTGGGCTATCGCCGTCAGCCCTCCTGGATGATGGTCACCCTGGCCGGCTGGGCGGTGGCGGTGTGTTACTCGCGCCTGCTGCTGGGCCTGCACTGGCCGGCGGATATTCTGGCCAGCAGTGTGCTGGGGGTGTTGTTTGGCGGTGCCGGGGCCTGGGGATTTGTGATGCTGGACAAACGACTGGGAGAAAGCTGAAAGCCCTGTGTGCCGTGTTCCCAAACGGTGAATATAAAAAAAGCGCCCACAGGCGCTTTTTTCATTTCCAGTCTGTTCAGCCCTTGTACTTGCTGAACACCAGGCTGGCGTTGGTGCCGCCAAAGCCAAAGCTGTTGGACATGACGGTGTCCAACTCGGCGTCCTGGTACTCGGTGACGATGGGCAGGCCCACGGCCTTTTCATCGAGCTCGGTGATGTTGATGCTCGGGGCGATAAAGCCGTGCTCCAGCATTAACAGGGAGTACACGGCCTCGTGCACACCGGCGGCACCCAGGGCATGACCGGTCATGGCCTTGGTGGCGGAGATATAGGGAGCCTTGTCGCCAAACAGGGCGTGAATGGCTTCCAGCTCTTTCACATCGCCCACCGGGGTGGAGGTGCCGTGGGTGTTGACGTACTGCACGGGCACCGGCGCCGTGGCCATGGCCTGCTTCATGCAGCGCACCGCGCCCTCGCCGGACGGGGCCACCATGTCGTAGCCGTCGGAGGTGGCGCCGTAGCCGGTGATTTCGGCGTAGATCTTGGCACCGCGGGCCAGGGCGTGCTCCAGCTCTTCCACCACCACGATGCCGCCGCCGCCGGAGATCACGAAGCCGTCACGGCCGGCATCATAGGTGCGGGACGCCAGCTCAGGGGTGTCGTTGTACTTGCTGGACAGAGCGCCCATGGCATCAAACTGCAGCGCCAGGGTCCAGTCCACTTCTTCGCCGCCGCCGGCAAACACGATGTCCTGCTTGCCCATCTGGATTTGTTCCAGGGCATGGCCGATACAGTGGGCCGAGGTGGCACAGGCGGAGCTGATGGAGTAGTTGATGCCCTTGATCTTGAAGGGGGTCGCCAGGCAGGCGGAGGTGGTGGACGACATGGTGCGCGGCACCATGTAAGGACCCACACGACGCACACCTTTCTCGCGAAGGGTGTCGCAGGCCTCAATCTGGTTCTTGGAAGACGCGCCGCCGGAGCCCACCACCAGGCCGGTACGCTCATTGGACACCTGGCTTTCATCCAGGCCGGCGTCGGCAATGGCCTGCTCCATGGACAGATAGGCAAACGCGGCGGCGTCACCCATAAAGCGCATCACTTTACGATCGATGTGTTCGGCCGGGTTAAGCTTGAGGTTGCCCCAGACTTGGCTGCGCAGCTTGTAGTCGGCAAACTGCTGGGAAAAGGAAATGCCGGAACGGCCGGCCTTGAGGGAATCAAGCACCTCTTCCTTGTTGTTGCCTATGCTGGAGACCACACCGATACCGGTAATGACTGCTCTTCTCATCTATCGTTCCTACTGTTTCGATTTGGTGCCAATTCTAACCACAAAGCATGGTCAAACTGGTCAGCTTTCACATAAAATGACCGTTTTTTGCGGCCCCGGAGCGTCAGTGTCACACCGTTTTATTACCACCGCCCGTCTCAACTGGAATGACCAGGGAACCCCGGTCGCCACCGCCTTTGACGATGTCTATTTTTCCAACGACAACGGCCTGGCCGAAACCCGTTACGTGTTTCTTGGTAACAACGGCTTGCCCCAACGCTTTGCCGACCACGATCGCGACCTGTTCGTGGTGGCCGAAACCGGCTTCGGGACCGGCCTGAATTTTCTGGCGACCTGGCAGGCCTTTGCCGACTACAAGCGGCAGCAGCCCCAGGGCAACACGCGCCGGCTGCACTTTATCAGCGTGGAGAAATTTCCGCTCTCCCGCGACGACCTGCAACTGGCCCTGCGCCAATGGCCAGAGCTTACCATTTTAAGCGAACATTTGTTAGCTGAATATCCGGTACTGGTTGATGGCTGTCACAGATTGTGGCTTGCGGAAGACGTGTGTCTGGACTTGTGGCTGGGGGACGTGGCCGAGGTGCTGCCGCAAATGGATGCAGGGCTGGCCGGCCGGGTGGATGCCTGGTATCTGGACGGCTTTGCGCCGGGTAAAAACCCGGAGATGTGGACCCCCGAGCTGTTCACGCAACTGGCCCGCCTGGCCCGTAACGGCGCCACCCTGGCCACCTTTACCGCCGCCGGTTTCGTGCGCCGCGGGCTGATGGAGGCGGGCTTTGAGGTAAAGCGGGTCAAGGGCTTTGGCCGCAAGCGGGAAATGCTGGCCGGTTACCGCCGCACCGACAACCGTGCCCCCTGCCCTGCCCCCTGGTACTGGCGTCGGCCTGGGCTGGGCGAGCACACCCTGATCGTCGGTGCCGGGGTGGCCGGCGCGGCCCTATCCCGCACCCTTGCTCGCCGCGGCCAGCGGGTGACCCTGGTGGAGCAGGCAGACGCCCCCGCTCGAGGCGCCTCCGGCAACCGCCAGGGCGCCATTTATCCGCTGCTGAACGGCGATCACGACACCCTCAGCCAGTTTTATCTGCCCGCCTTTCTCTATGGCCGGCGCGAACTTGCGCGCCTGGCCCGGCGCCGACCCTTTACCCATGACTGGTGCGGCGTGGTGCAGCTGGCCCACGACGAAAAAAGCGGTAACAAAATCGACAAACTGACCGCCGGCGGTTTTCCGTTAGCGCTGGTACAGCCGTTGTCGGCCGAAGAAGTGAATGAAACGACCGGCATAGAGGCCCATCTGGGTGGCGTGGCCTATCCGCTGGGGGGCTGGGTGTGCCCCCATGAACTGACCGCCGCCCTGCTGGCAGACGCCGGTGATATTGAGTGCCACTTCAGCACCTCCGTCACCGGGCTGGAGCGGACTCAAGAAGGCTGGCAAGTACAGACCGGGAGCGGAGAAACCTTCAGCGCCGACAATGTGGTGCTGGCCAACGGCCATGCCTTGACCGCCCTGGCGCAAACCGAGGCCCTGGCGCTCTATCCGGTGCGCGGCCAGGTTAATCACCAGCCCACCACCCCTGCCCTGGAAACGCTCAAAACCGTGGTCTGTTATGAAGGCTACCTCACGCCCGCCTGGCAGGGCCTGCATTGCGTGGGAGCCAGCTATGACCGGCGCGACGCCGGGCTGGATTACCGGGAAAAAGACGAAACCGACAACCTGGCCAAGCTGCAGGCGACCCTGCCCGCGCTGGGGGAGTTGCACGCCAGCCCCGGGGACGGCCGGGTGGGCATTCGCGCCGCCTGCCGGGATCACCTACCCCTGGCCGGGGCTGCGCCCGACAAAGCCGCTCAGCTTGACGATTATAAAGACATGCCCAAACGGGCCGGTCAGGCCTTTCCCCTGGCCACCGATCATGCGGGCCTCTATGTGCTCTCAGGCATGGGCTCCCGGGGCATGTGCTCGGCGCCGCTGCTGGCGGAGCTGCTCGCCGCCCAGATCCACGACGAGCCGCTGCCCCTGGGCCAGGAGGTGCTGGATGCGCTCAATCCCAACCGTCACTGGCTGCGCAAAATGTTGAAGGGTAAACCGGTGGAGTAAGGCGTTATTCCGCCGGGCGAATAAGACCCAGCTGGCGACCGAAGTCGTGCTGGCGCTGAAAATCCCCGAGCAGGGTCTGGGCAATGCCGAGCTGGTGGTAACCCACGTTGTCGGCCACCTGGTGCAGCTGCAGGCAGTCGGCCTGAGGAGCAATGTCGAACAGGGAGCGTTCCAGCCACTCGGCGGCCAGCAGGGCGCGCTCGCGCACCAGCCGCTCATAGGCGGTGAGCGCCAGCCGGTAGTTCTGCCATTCGGGGGTTTGCGGCCACTGCAGCGGCTCGGTCACGGTGGCGGTGAGTGACACCAGTACCTGAGACGGCACACAGCCGTCTTCCACCAGTTCGCCGCTGAGCTGCCACGACATGCGGTAATCCACGTCCGCCAGGCTGGGCTGCAGGGCCGAGGAGCCGTACACATCCACCGTTTGCCGGGCCTTGAGCTCCATGGCGCCCAACGCCGGCATGGCAAGCAATGCGAGCAAAGCACAAGAAACCACTTTCACCACTTCTCTCCCGGTAACGGCGCTGGCGCCATGTCCTGATTATAAACCCGCCGTCGCCTCAAGTCATTTGAGTCTATGGTCGAAAAGCCCGCAATTGGCGGAGACCATCCCATCCCCCGCCTGACAAGCACGGCGCCGCTCTATATAGTGCAATCAAGCATGACTGGTTGGAGCGCTGCATGATCACCGCCTATATCCTCAACGGAAAATCCCTTGAAATTCAGCCCCTGAGCCTGAGCGACAAACCGCCGGCCAATACCCTGTGGCTGGATATTCACAAGCCCGACGAGCAGGAGCAGAGCTGGATGAAGCAGCTGTTCGTGGAAGAAGTACCCGAACTGGACGAGCTCGACGACATCGAGGCCTCGGCCCGCTTTTACCGGGACAAGGACGGCCTGCACATTCATTCCCTGTTCCCCCAGCGCCTGGGCAAGGAAATCGACGGCATCAACGTGCTGTTCACCCTGCGCAACAACATGCTGATCAGTTTCCGGGAGGACGATCTCGGCCTGATGAGGCTGCTGCGTCATTACATGCGCCAGGACCGGCTGGAAGTGGAAGACGCCACGGATCTGCTGCTGGAGATCTTTCAGCTCAAGATCGAGTACATCTCGGATCTGATTGAAGACGGCTACAAGACCCTGGAAGACACCGCCAAGGAAGTGCTGCATGTGGAAGACTTGCGCGAAACCATGTCGAACCTGATGTTGCAGGAAGACGGCAACGGCCATATTCGGCTGGCCTTGTACGACACCCGTCGCGCCCTGCGCTTTATGCGCCGTACCCTGCGCAAGCAGGCCAGCGACGAACAACGCAAATGGATCGACGAGCTGCTCTACGACATTGAATCGCTGCTGCCCCACACCCAGTTTCTGTTCGACAAGATCAATTTTCAGCTGGAGGCGGCCATGGGCTTTACCAGCCTGGAGCAGAGCAAGGTGATCAAGATTTTCTCGGTGGCTGCCGTGGTGTTTCTGCCGCCCACACTTATCGCCAGCATCTACGGCATGAACTTTGCCTTCATGCCCGAGCTGGCGCTGAAATACGGTTATCCCCTGTCCCTGGTGCTGATGCTGATGTCCGCCTGCGGCACCTATTACTTCTTCAAGCGCAAGGGCTGGCTGTAAGCTTGAGGGGTTAGGGATTAGGGATTAGGGATTAGGGATTAGGGATTAGGGATTAGGGATTAGGGATTAGGGAAAGTGGACTGGCCCGAAAAAAGTAGACACCTTCATTTAATGAGAAGGTGTTATGAAGTACAAACCCCACCGTCACTTTAGCGATGCATTCAAACGTGAGGCCGTCGAGGCCTCGCTATCCACCACAGAGACACAAGCTCAGCTTGCTGGCAGACTCGGGATCCATCCTAACCAATTGAGTCGCTGGCGCAGAGAGTGGATCATGACCAAGAAATCATCTGACAAAGCAGTTGAAAACATCGGACCAGAAAAAAGCCTGCAGGAGCTGGAGCGCGAGGTGGCTCGGCTGAAGAAGCAGCTTGAGCGGAAAGAGCTGGAGAACGAAATCCTAAAAAAGGCACAAGAGTACTTCGCCAAGCACGGCAAGTAAGGTTTGCCTTTATCGAGGCTCACCGAAGTCAACGCTGGCGGGTCTCGATAATGTGTGAAGTACTCGATGTGTCACGAGCGGGATATTATCGCTGGCGAGCACGTCAGCACTCGCCGGGAGCGCGTACCATCGAGCGACGGACGCTGAGCACCTTCCTGCTCGAGCGAGCCAGGCAACTGAAGAATGTGCCGGGTTATCGCAAGATGTGGCTGGAAGCACGGGATGCCGGGTTCTGCTGCGGCAAGAACCAGGTTCAGGGCTTGCTGAAAGACGCTGGTTATCGTTCATGCACGGCTCCTAAAGCAGGATATCAAAAGCCAGCATCATCCTTGCCTGTGTTGCCGAATCTGCTGAATCGCCAGTTCTCGGTGGGGTCAGCGAACCGAGTTTGGGTATCAGATATCACCCAAATCCGGTGCAGTGAAGGCTGGCTCTACATTGCTGCAGTCCTGGACCTGGGCACACGCCGCGTGGTGGGCCGAGCCATGGGTGCGATCAATAGCGCTCAGCTGGTGCTGGAGGCCCTTGAGCAGGCATGGCAACATCAGCTGCCAGATGGGACACAGCTGTTGTTCCACTCGGACCAAGGGAGTCAGTATCGGAGCGAAGAGGTGATGAGATGGCTCAATACACGGGGAATCACCATCAGCATGTCACGCCGAGGTAACTGCTGGGATAACGCCTGTTCGGAAAGCTTCTTCGCGCTGCTCAAGAAGGAATGGACACATCCATTAGGAATGCTCGGAAGAGACGAAATGGCAGATGAAGTCCGGTATTATACGGACGAGTATTACCCGAAAGTGCGGCGCCACATGGCGCTGGGAGGAATAACTCCCAATGCCTACGCAGCTGCCGCTTAACTTAAGTGTCTACTTTATCGGGGCCACTCCAAAAGAGCTTAAAACGGCTCCTCGAATCCCTATTCCCCATTCCCAACTCCCTGTTGTTAAACGTGGTAGAAACGCCGACCGTGCTCCTGCCGGCGACCGGCGCTGAACGCAGATACCCGCTTGAGATAACCGATCACCCGGGTGGCATGATCGATGTTGTCGCTGCCGCATTCACCACACTGCCAGTCGGTGTGCTTGCTGATGTGGCCGCAGTCATTGCACAGGGTGCTGCGCACGTTCACGGTAAAGTAGTGACAGCCGGTTTGGGCGGCGATGCGGTACAGCTGTAAATACCCCGCCGCCGACAGGTGCTCATCCAGGTTCAGGTGCAACGCCGAGCCGCCGTCCAGGTACTGCACCAGCTCGCGGCCGTGCAGCACAAACTTGTCCAGCACCTGGGTGTCATCGTCTTCCACCACATAAAAGTAGGAGTTGTAGCAGTCCCGGGGCACCGCATAGCCGTCGGCTCTGTCCCATTTGGCATTTTTCACCCCCAGGTTCTCGGCGGGCACAAATTCGGTATTGAACAGGTAGCCGAACTCCCGCCGCGCCGCCCGGTTGGCGTCGTAAATGACTTTCAGCCGCTCCCGCACAAAGGCCCGGTAACCGGCGTGATTGCCGGCGCGAATGCCCCGGGATTCCGCCGCTTCCACCATGCCGTTGACGCCGATGGTCAGAAACTGCTTGTCGAGGCTGATAAAGCCGGCATCGTACACGGTCAGCAGGCCCTGCTGCTGAAATTCTTCCATCAGCCGGCGGTAGGCCACCTGATAACGCTGGATCTTTTGCACCTCGGTGCGCAGATCCCGGCCGTCCTGCTCCAGCCTGTTCATGTTCAGGGTGATCACATTGATGGAGCCGGTGGCCACGCCCCCGGCTCCCAGGGTATAGGAAAAGGTATTGTCGGTCATTTCGTTGCGCAGCCGGCAGCAGGATGCCAGGGAGTCGGCACTGTCGGACATGTACACAAAAAAGCTGTTGCCCCGGCTCATCTCAGCGGCGCACAGGGCGGCAAACTCCTCATCGGCCGGCGCCCCGTTTCGAGTGAGCATGGCGGCGGTGACCACCGGAAAGGTCAATACGGCCTTGCGCCGCTCTTCGTTGAACCAGTTGAGAAAATACGCCTGTAGCCGGCGCACCGACGCGGCCACGGGTGCCGTGCCATCGGGAAACACAAAGTGCTCGAACAGGCTGGCAAAGTAGTCCCGGTCAAACAGGGACATGTTCCAGAACACGCTCTGGTAGCCCCGGGCCGCCGCCGGCTGGTTGATGGCGTAGACCACATGCTGCAGGTGGTTGTCGATGGCCTTGCCATGGGTGTTCAGGTAATCGTCACCGTAATCCTGGCGGGCGAAGTAATCGAAGTAGACCAGAAACTCCACCGTGGCCACGGCCCCGGCGAACTGGCTGCTGACCGCAAACACCAGGTTCACAAAGGCGCCGCAGAACGACTCCAGATGCCGGGGCGCCCGGCTCTCGCCGCCGAGTCGGGTCAGACCATCGAGCAGAAAGGGGTACATGGTCATGGACACGCAGTAGGGCTTGAGGCTGGTTTCGTCATGCACGTAAATTTCGTGGGTCTCAATCTGGCGCTCATATTCCGCCGCCAGCTCACTGCCGAACAGGGCGGCAATCTTGTTTTTGACCAGGCCCCGGTTCACCTGCACGAAAAAGTCCTTCATCAGCTCGGCTTCGGCCGTGGCGATGTTCTTGTGGGTGACGTTGGCGTTGGGATCCATGCTGGAGCCATCGGCGGCGTTGGCCGCCATCATGTAGCGGTGAAAACTGTCCAGCTTGGCGTTCAGTTGCTCCGAGTGCAGGCGAATCATGGTGCTCTCCGAAAATGATGGTTAAGCGACTCGCCGGTATTCAGACAGCGCAGCCGCTGGTTGGTATGAGGAGAATCGAGGCCGCCCAGGCTGGCGCGCCAGGGGCCGGTTTTAAGGTAATCCAGCTCCGCCATCAGCAGCCCCGACACCCGCTCGCGGCCGGTGTAAAGGCAGGTTTTCAGGCCCTGGCTGCGGCAGTGGCGCAGCAGCGCCAGTAGGCCGTGGCGATCCCATTCTCCGCCAAAAAACAACACACAGCTCACCAGCCCCGCGTACCGCTCCAGCCATTGCTTCAGCCGCGCCTCGGTCAGCGGCGTGCCCGCAGTCGGGTTCCAGCTGTGCTGGCTGTGACAGCCGTCGCAGGCGAGCGGACAGCCGGTCACCAGCCAGGCCAGGCTGACTTCGCCCGGCACTTCCTGCAATACCACCCGGGGTTCAAAGGCATTCAGCATAACGACCCTCGAATAACCATATGTTGTGGTTACACTCTAGATAAAACCACAACATATTGTAATCGCGTTGTCGGGCGATCTGCGTTTTCCCTGATCTGGATCAGCCTGGTGCAATGGCTGCTGCCATTGGCCTCGGGGTCGGCTTTGTGTTATCACAACCGGTAACGTCACCAATCAAGGAATGGCATGAAAAACAAGCGCATCACGATACTGCTGGCGGCCCTGGGGCTGGCCGGGTGCGACAACAACGAGGTGGGAGATGTGTCTCTGGGGCTGTTCACCACCAAGGACATCAAAATTGAAGTGCTGACGGATCCGGAGGTGCCCGGTGTCACCTGTCACATGTCCAACATAGTGGCGGATCTGGATCTGGCGGACCCGTCCGACATGTCGATCAGTTGCCGTCAGACCGGCGAGATCACACCGGCCATGATTGCCGGCATCGACCGTTCCACCAGCGGCGATATTGTGTTCAAGAAATCGAAGAGCATCTTTCTCAAGAGCCTGAAGATTCGCCGCATCTTTGATGACACCAGCCAGAGCCTGCTGTACATCGCCTACAGCACCAAGGAAACCAGCGGCAGCTACAAGCATTCCATGTCGACGGTGCCGCTGTGGGGTACCGCAGCCTATCAGCTCCCCAATGCAAAATAACCCCCATGCGTCCGCGGTGACGTGGTCGCTTGTCAAGCAGAGAGGGAGAACGTCAAGAGGGCGAAATTGGGGGGCAGGCTGTTGATATTCCACATTATCTTTACTAGCCTGAAGGCTCAACCACAGGAGGAACGTTCATGACAGACCATTCCAGACAGGCCTGTGCAAACGCGCTGTCGCGCGTGCTTGCCGACACCTATGTACTCTATCTCAAGACCCACAACTACCACTGGAATGTGGAAGGGCCCAACTTCCGGCAACTGCATCTGCTGTTTGAAGAGCAGTACCAGGACATGTGGGCGGCATTGGATGACATTGCCGAGCGCATCCGCGCCCTGGGTGAATATGCCCCCGGCACCTATGCCAAATTTGCCGAGCTGGCAAAAATCAAGGAAAACCAGAACATTCCCCGGGCCAACGACATGCTGAAAGAGCTGACCGCAGACAACGAGCAGCTGGTTGCCACCATTGCCGAAGCCACCAAAATCGCTCAGGACGCCGGCGACGAGCCGACTGCCGGGCTGCTTACCGATCGTCAGACCATTCACGAAAAAGCCGCCTGGATGCTTCGCTCCATGCTGGCCTGATGCCCGAGCACGCCGCCGGCCACCGGCGGCGTTATTCTCCTTCCCTTCTTTCTTCAACTGCGGATCAGCTGCTCCCTGAGCAGGTGAATACGATCCCGCACCGCCGCCGCCTGCTCGAATTCCAGGTTCTGGGCATGGGCCAGCATCTGTTTTTCCAGCTCGTCAATCTGCTGGCTGAGCTCCCTGGCGCTGGGCAGATGCTCGGGCAGCGGGGTTTTCTCTTTCGCCCGCTTGGAGCCTATCCGCTTGGTACCGTCGAGATCCATCACATCGGTAATGCGCTTGTTGAGGCCCCGCGGCACTATGCCGTGCGCTTCGTTAAAGGCCTGCTGCTTGGCCCGGCGCCGCTCGGTTTCCCCGATGGCGGCGGCCATGGAGCGGGTAATGCGGTCGGCGTAAAGAATGGCCTTGCCATGAAGGTTGCGCGCCGCCCGGCCTATGGTCTGAATAAGGGAGCGCTCGGAGCGCAAAAAGCCTTCCTTGTCCGCATCGAGAATGGCCACCAAGGACACTTCCGGCATGTCCAGGCCTTCCCGCAGCAGGTTGATGCCCACCAGCACGTCAAACTCGCCCAGGCGCAGATCGCGAATGATCTCCATACGCTCCACGGTGTCGATGTCGGAATGCAGGTAGCGCACCTTGACGCCGTGCTCGTTCAGGTACTCGGTGAGGTCCTCCGCCATTCGCTTGGTGAGGGTGGTGACCAGCACCCGCTCGCCCCGCGCCACACGCAGCCGGGCTTCGGAGAGCAAGTCATCCACCTGAGTGGCCACCGGTCGCACCTCAAGCTCGGGGTCAAGCAGGCCGGTGGGCCGCACCACCTGCTCGGCGATGTCGGTGCCGGACTTGTCGAGTTCATAAGGACCCGGCGTGGCCGACACGAACACCGTTTGCGGCATCAGCGCCTCGAACTCCTCAAAACGCAGGGGCCGGTTGTCCAGCGCCGAGGGCAGACGGAAGCCGTATTCCACCAGGGTTTCCTTGCGGGAACGGTCGCCCTTGTACATGCCGCCGATCTGGGGCACGGTGACGTGAGACTCATCAATGATCAGCAGGCCGTCGCCGGGCAGGTAGTCAAACAGGGTGGGCGGCGGCTCGCCTTCGGCCCGGCCCGACAGGTAACGGGAGTAGTTCTCGATGCCGGAGCAATAACCCAGCTCCTGGATCATCTCGATGTCGAACTGGGTGCGCTGGCTGATGCGCTGCTCTTCCAGCAGCTTGTTGGCCGAGAGCAACTGGGCCTTGCGCTCATTAAGCTCCTGCTTGATGTGCTCAATGGCCTGCAGCAAGGTCTCCCGCGGCGTGACGTAGTGGGTTTTGGGGTAGATGGTGAAACGGGCCAGGGTTTGCAGCACGGCACCGGTGAGCGGGTCGAACAGGCTGATGCGCTCGATTTCATCGTCGAACAATTCCACCCGCACCGCCTCACAGTCCGATTCCGCAGGAAAGATATCCACCACCTCGCCCCGCACCCTAAAGGTGCCCCGCTGAAAGGCGGCGTCGTTGCGCGTGTATTGCAGCTCCGCCAGCCGGCGCAGCATGTCCCGCTGCTCCAGCACATCGCCGGTGCGCAGGTGCAGCATCATGCTGAGGTAGGACTGGGGATCCCCCAGACCGTAGATGGCCGATACCGAGGCCACGATGATCACATCCCGCCGCTCCATCAGCGCCTTGGTGGCGGACAGCCGCATCTGCTCGATGTGATCGTTGATGGAGGCGTCCTTTTCAATAAAGGTATCGGTGGTCGGCACATAGGCCTCGGGCTGGTAGTAGTCGTAATAGGAAACGAAATACTCCACCGCGTTGTGGGGAAAAAATTCCTTCATCTCACCATAAAGCTGGGCCGCCAGGGTCTTGTTGGGCGCCAGCACCATGGTGGGCCGGTTAAGGGTGGCAATGACGTTGGCCATGGTGAAGGTCTTGCCGGAGCCGGTCACCCCCAGCAGGGTCTGGTGTGCCAGTCCGGACTCAATCCCGTCCAGCAGTTTTGCTATGGCGGTGGGCTGATCGCCCCCCGGTTGATAATCGCTCACCAGTTGAAATGTTTTACTCATCGGCCCTGCCTCCTCACTGTGCCGGGCCAGTGTACCCCCGACCGGTGTTTTTAGGCAAAAAAGCACGCTGACCGCCGCCAGGGGCAAAACGTCATTTTAGGCTTGACCCGCCCCCCCATGGCACGTATTATTCGCGGCCTCTTCATGAGATTCCCCCTTAGTTCAGTCGGTAGAACGGCGGACTGTTAATCCGTATGTCGCTGGTTCGAGTCCAGCAGGGGGAGCCAGTTTTTCGCCTTCCGGCCCTTGACTTATCCACTTCGTCAACCACTCTCCCGAACAAACATTCACATTCTTGTGTTTTTGTTCCATGCCTCGCCGGTGTTCATAAACCGAGCGGGATTTTTCCGTTGCATTTTTTATCTTATTGATTTTATTAATCTTATTTTTTGCCTGTTTTTTTACCGCCTTAATTGAAAGCCGCGTCCTGTCTGGCTTCTCACCGGTTCCGCTCACTCAATCCACACCCTTATCCACAGAAATGGTGGATAACCTGCTGCATCCCTGCCGGCACAAGGCTTTCCGCGGCTGTGTATAACCCGCGGCCATTTCAGTGCCGAACGAAACACAAAAAATTGTCGACAGGTCAAGGCTCGAGAGTGGCACGGGTCTTGTTGGTTTTTTACAGACAGGGTCGCCGGAAAGGGGCCCCGAGCCGAAGGATGAGGTGTTTTTTATTCCCTTTAACGCTAAATACATCGCTAAAGCATGAAAAGCGTCATTATGATGACGCTCGCCGCCGCCGCAGGGCCTCGGCCATGGCATCGGCGCGGGAGCCCAGCACCACCTGCAGATGATGTTTATCCAGACGGACCACCCCACGGGCACCCAACGTCCTGAGCCGGGCATCGTCTGCCAGGGCGGTATTGCGCAGGGTTAGCCGCAGCCGGGTAATGCAGGCGTCAATGTGCTCCAGGTTCGCCGCCCCGCCCAGGGCGGCAATCATGTCGTCGGCAAGATCCTCGCCGGCCTTGGCCGGTGGCGCCGTATCGGGCTCCCGACCGGGCGTAGCCAGATTCAACATGCGAATGGCGGTATAAAATACCGTGAAATAGACCAGCGCCATGACCAGCCCCAGTCCCAGCAGCCGCCAGGGATGGGTGGCCAGCCCCCAGTTCAGCACCAGATCAAACAGGCCGGCAGAAAAGCCAAAGCCGTGCAGCACGCCCAGTCCGTTGGCCGCCACCAGCGCCAGCCCGGTCAGCAGGGCGTGCAGACCGTACAGCAGCGGCGCCAGAAACATGAAGGTAAACTCCAGCGGCTCGGTAATGCCGGTCAGAAAGGACGTCAGCGCCACCGACAGCAGCAAACCGCCGATGCGGGCGCGCCGTCCCTTGGGAACGGCCAGCACCATGGCCAGGGCCGCCGCCGGCAGGCCGAACATCATCACCGGAAAAAAACCGGCCATAAACACCCCGGCGGTGGGATCCCCGGCAAAAAAGCGGTTCAGATCGCCCCGAATCACCTCATCGGCCACCTGAGTAATAGTGGCGCCGTCCACCCCGGGCACGGCGCCACCCAGGCTGAGGGTGCCCGCCAGTGCCGGCGACAAGCAGATATTCTGCAACGGACCCGCCGCCTCAAAGCTCACCTTGACGCACTCGCCCAGGCCAAACCAGAACAGGGAATTGAGCACATGGTGCAGGCCCACCGGGATCAGCGCCCGGTTCAGCACGCCGTAGGCAAACTGCCCCAGTGGGCCCGAGCCGGCAACGGCGCGGCCAAAGGCGTCGATACCCTGCTGAACGGTCGGCCAGACCCATCCGACGCTCACCGCCGCCAGCAGGCACAACAGGCCGGTCATGATCGGCACCAGCCGCTTGCCGCCAAAAAAGCCCAGCGCGTCGGGCAACTGGACCCCGTGAAAACGGTTATAACTGTGGCCGGCGATGATGCCGGCGATAATGCCCCCGAAAAACGACAGCCTGATGTCGGCGTTGATGGTGACCACGGCCCCGGTCAGCACCACATAGCCCACGGCCCCGGCCAGGGCCGCCGTCCCCGCCTCGTCTTTGGCCAGCCCCACGGCAATGCCTAAGCCAAACAGCAGCGGCAGTTGATCGAAAATGGCACCGCCCGCCGCCGCCATAAAGGGTATACTGAGCAAATCCGGCTGCCCCAGGCGCAACAGCAGGGCCGCCACCGGCAGGGTGGCAATGGGCAGCATCAGGGCCTTGCCCAGTTTTTGCAGATATCCCAACAGCTTCACGGTGTTCTCCTTGCGTATCACAAGCCAGCCCGCCGGCCCATGGTAAGGAACCGACACATTTTTTATTATAAAAACAACATTGCCCATCAAGGTTCCAGACATGCGCCATTTTCAGCAGCACGACGCCCGTCTGTTTTGCTGCCCGGAGTAACCCCATGTACGCCCTGACTCACTGCACCCTGTTTGACGGCGAACGCCTGCATACCGACACCGCCCTGGTGATCGACGGCGAGCGCATCCTGGCCCTGGTCCCCGAGCAGGCGCTCGATGCCGGGCTCACGCAAATTCCGCTGCACGGCGCCGTGCTCAGCGCCGGCTTTATCGATCTGCAGCTCAACGGCTGTGGCGGCGTCATGTTCAACGATGCCATCAACGCCGATACCCTCGACCGCATGCACGCCACCAACCTGGCTTTCGGCACCACCACCTTTTTGCCCACCCTCATCACCTGCCCCGACGCGCACATACGCAAGGCGGTGGCGGTGGTGCGCGATTACATGGGCAAACACCCCTACCGGGTGCCCGGTCTGCACCTGGAAGGTCCCTACACCAACCTGGCGCGCCGGGGCATTCACCCGGCGGCACAGATCCGGCGCCTCAATGCCGCCATGCTGGAATTTCTGTGTGACAACGCCGCCGCCATCGCCATGCTGACCCTGGCCCCCGAGGTGAACGAACCGGCACACCTGGCACGGCTGAAGGCCGCCGGCATTCGTCTTGCCATGGGCCATACCGGCGCCGACTACGATCAGGCCATGGCCGGCTTTGCCGCCGGCATCGGCTTTGCCACTCACCTCTACAACGCCATGACCCCCACCGCCAACGGCCGCCAGCCCGGCGCCGTGGGGGCGGTCTTTGACGCCCCCCATGTGGGCGCCGGCATTATCGCCGACGGCCATCATGTTCATTACGCCAATATTCGGCTGGCCCACCGGGTGCTGGGCGAGCGCCTGTGCCTGGTAACCGACGCCACCGCCGCCGCCGGCGCCCCGGCAGGCTTTGCGCAGTTCGACTTTTGCGGCACCACCGTTTACCTGCGAGACGGCCAGTGCGTTGATGAACAGGGCACCCTCGGAGGCTCGGCGCTGACCATGATCGAGGGGGTGAAAAACCTGGTACAGCAGGCGGGGCTGAGCCTTGAACATGCGCTGGCCATGGCCAGCCGCAATCCGGCCCGGGCGCTGGGGCTGGAGGCCCATCTCGGCACGGCCTCTCCCGGCCGGGTCGCCAATCTGGTAGCATTTGACGCACACTTCAACGTCGTGACCACCGTCGTCAACGGACAGCTTTCATCATGACCCGCGGAAAAATCGCTAACGTCGACCTGGTCAAACAGGTCAACAGCTCGGCCGTGTATCGGCTAATCGACAGCCGGGGCCCCATTTCCCGGGTGCGCATCGCCGAGCTCAGCCACCTGGCGCCGGCCAGCGTCACCAAGATCACCCGCGCCCTGCTGGAGCAGGGGCTGATTCGCGAGCTGGAGCACCAGGCCTCCACCGGTGGCCGGCGCGCCATTTCCCTCACCACGGTCACTCAGGACTTTTACCTGGTGTCGGTCAAGCTGGGCCGGGAAGAGCTGCAACTGACCCTGTATGATTTGTCCGGCAGGGAGCATGGCCGTCAGGTGATTCCTTTTCCCCGCCGGGAACGCGACATTCTGCTGGCCGCCCTGCACCGGCACATCGCCGACTTTATTCAGCGCCACGCCAGTGAACGCCGGCTGGTGGCGGTGGCCGTGATCATGCCCGGCCTCACCGATGCTCAGGCCGGCCGGGTCATTTATCACCCCAGCTATCCCCTGGCCGGGGAGCCCCTGGCACAACAACTGGGGGACGCCCTGGGGCTGCCGGTGTTTATCGGCAACGACATTCGCGCCCAGGCCCTGGCCGAACATTATTATGGCGCCTCCAGGGACAGCCTCGACTCGGTGCTGGTCAGTGTGCATCACGGCGTGGGCGCCGGCATCATCACCGAGGGCCGCATTTTCAAGAGCCAGGGCCGGGACGTGGCCGAGATCGGGCATATTCACATGGACTCGCTGGGGGACCGCTGCGATTGCGGCAATGTGGGCTGCCTGGAAACCATGGTGGCCGATGCCGCCCTGCTGCGTCAGGCCGAACGCCTGCTGGAGCAGGGCTATGACAGCTGCCTGGCGGGCCAGCCGCTGACCATGAGTGCCTTGTGCCGGGCGGCGCTGGCCGAAGACCGGCTGGCGCTGACCATTTTGCGCCGAGCCGCCGAGCGCCTCGGCCAGGCGGTGGCCATTGTGGTCAACCTGTTCAATCCGCAGCAGGTGCTGCTGAGCGGCGCCCTGTGCGAGGCCGAGGAGATCGTGTTTCCGATCATCAACCGGGCCATCAGCCATCAGTCCCTACCCGGCTTTCATCAGGGCCAGCCCATTATACGCGCCCGCTTTCAGGACGATCAGACCATCGGCGGCCTCGCCCTGGTCAAGCGCGCCCTGCTGGAAGGCGAGCTGTTGCAACGCATTATGGAGCCAAAAGCATGAGCAATATTGTTTTCAGTACCGATCCCGACTGGCAGCCGGAGCAAAACGGCGGCCAGGCCGATCCGGGTCTGTTTCCCGATGACGGCCTGGTGCGCCTGCGCCGGGAAACCAAAGGCCGCAAGGGCGCCGGCGTCGTTTGCGTATATGGCATCGGCCCCGACCGGGTGGGCGAGGTGGCCAAGAAACTCAAGAAACAGCTGGGCACCGGCGGCGCGGTGAAAAAAGGCGTGATCGAAATCCAGGGCGATCGCCTCGCGCAGATAAAACAATGGCTGGAAAAGGCCGGTTTTTCTGTGAAGCAGGTCGGGGGCTGAGCACAATGGCCTTGAACTGGCAGATCAAATGACTAAAATAGCCACTTCCCTGCTCAAGGGGGAGTAGTCGCTATCGGGAGCCATCCCGAAGACGGTCGTCAACATAGTTGGTGCACAATCACCATGGTGGCCGTGACCTTAGCGGGTTTGACGAGACCTTTGACAGACGAGTGCCGATACCGGGGACGGGCGGCAGACGTCTGCTCATTGGTAACAATAACCCCGTCCCCTTTGGTATGACTCTTGGAAGCACTGACCACCTCTACCCTGGCGGTATCCATCGCCGAGATCGGCGACAAGACCCAGCTGCTGGCCCTGGTGCTGGCCTGCCGGTTCAGAAAGCCGGTTCCCATCGTATTCGGTATTTTTCTCGCCACCCTGCTTAACCATGCCCTCGCCGGCTCGGTGGGCGTCTGGATACAAGGCTGGCTGGATCCGTTGTGGCTGCGCTGGCTGCTGGCGGCCTCCTTCTTCGCCATGGCAGTGTGGATGATGATCCCCGACAAACCGGACGACGAAGACAGTCGCTTTTACCGCCTGGGCCCCTTTGTGGCCACCTTTGTGCTGTTTTTCCTGGCGGAGATCGGCGACAAGACCCAAATTGCCACCACCCTGCTGGCGGCGCGCTTCGTGGATGAGTTCTGGCTGGTGGTGGCCGGCACCACCCTGGGCATGATGGTGGCCAACCTGCCCGCGGTGTTCGTGGGCCACAAGGGCGCCGGCCGTATTCCCATGCACTGGGTTCACGGCGTCAGCGCCCTTATCTTTGTGGCACTGGGGGTAACCACCCTATGGTGGCCGTGGTAAGCGGTGTTTCGGCAGCGGCAACACAAAACAGGCCCCGCATTGCGGGGCCTGTTGCTGTCAGCCGTACAGGTTAAAGCTGTCGCTGTTGAGCCAGAGGTGAACGGCAATGCTGGCCACGTACCCCAGGGCAATGACCGGAGCCCATTTCAGGTGCCCGGCAAAGGTATACATGCCCCGCGCCTGCCCCATCAGCGCCACCCCGGCGGCGGAGCCGATAGACAGCAGGCTGCCGCCCACGCCGGCGGTCAGGGTGATCAGCAGCCAGTTGCCATGGGACATTTCCGGCTGCATGGTCAGCACCGCAAACATCACCGGAATGTTATCGATGATGGCCGACAGCACCCCCAGAGTGATATTGGCGTATACCGCGTCCCACTGGCTGTAGAGCAGATCCGACACCAGCGCCAGATAGCCCATGTAGCCCAGGCCCCCCACGCACATCACCACGCCATAGAAGAACAGCAGGGTATCCCACTCGGCCCGGGCCACCCGGCTGAACACGTCAAAGGGCACCACACTGCCCAGCCGCTTCAGTGCTTCGTCGTCGCCCCGTTTGCGGGCCATGGCACGCTTGCGGGCCAGTGAGCCCGGCAGGGTCTGGCGCAGGTAATAACCGAAGAACTGCAGATAGCCAAGACCGGTCATCATGCCCAGGACCGGCGGCAGGTGCAGCAGGCTGTGGCAGGCCACGGCGGAGGCGATGGTCAGCAGGAACAACAGCACAATCCGAATGGCACCGCGCTTGAGCTCCACCTCTTCATACTGAGCCGCGGGCTTGCGGTTTTCGATAAAGAAGTTCATCGCCAATGCCGGCACCAGATAGTTGACCAGCGACGGAATAAACAGCGTAAAGAACTCATTGAACTTGACGATGCCCGCCTGCCATACCATCAGGGTGGTGATATCCCCAAAGGGGCTGAAGGCCCCCCCAGCGTTGGCCGCGATCACGATATTGACACAACACAGGTTGATAAAGCGTTTGTCCCCTTCGGCCACCTTGGTCACCACGGCGCACATCAGCAGGGCGGTGGTCAGGTTATCGGCGATGGGCGAGATGAAAAAGGCGAGAAAACCGGTCAGCCAGAACAGCGACTTGTAGCTGAAGCCCCGGCGAATCATCCAGGCACGCAGGGCGTCGAACAAGCGTCGCTCTTCCATGGCGTTGATGTAGGTCATGGCCACCAGCAGGAACAGCAGCAACTCTGCATATTCAAGCAAATTGAGACGAAACGCCTCTTCGGTCACACCGGGTATGCCGTGATTCATGTAAGTCCAGCCGATGGCGGTCCAGATGATACCGGCGGCAATCAGCACGGGTTTGGACTTGCGCAGGTGCAGGTATTCTTCCCCCATCACCAGCAGGTAGGCCACCACGAAGATGGCCACCGCAAACACCCCCACCCCGGTGGTGGTGAGATCCAGTTGTCCGGTGGCGGCAGCCAGGGCCGGCGTGCTCGACAACGCCGCCAGGCCACCCAGGAACAGGCACAGTTTCCTTGTCATTGTTATTCTCGCTTTTATTGTTTTGGCTATAGTTACCGGCTTTTTCCCGCGCGCGGGAAAGCCCTTGAAAAGGCTATCATAAAGCCGGGAAACGGCGCAGTCCGGTTACCCGACACGGTTCTCAGTTTTGATAAAATTCAACCTGCGTCAGCAATGGCGTCCACGGAAATAAACTAAATATTTAATCTTGTTTTTTGCATGAATTTTCACGATGATAAACCGTGTTTTTCAGGCTACCAAGGACAAGTCCGTGCGCGAAAATGATGCCGCCCTGGTCAAGGCGTTTCGTCAATCCAGCCCCTATGTCAACCTGCATCGCGGCTCCACCTTTGTCATCATGCTGGGTGGCGAAGCCATTGATCAGGATAACTTTCCCAACATCATCAGCGATATCGCGCTGCTCACCAGCCTCGGCATTCGGCTGGTGATCGTGTTCGGCGCCCGCCCCCAAATAGACCGCGGCCTGGCCGAGGCGGGGCTGAGCGGTGTATTTCACAAGCACACCCGGGTCACCGACGAACCCAGCTTTCGGGTGATCAAGGACGTCTGCGGTGGCCTGCAGATGGACATCACCGCCCGGCTGTCGATGGGACTGGTCAACACCCCCATGCAGAATGCCCGCATCAACGTGGTCACCGGCAACTTCGTCATTGCCCAGCCGCTGGGGGTGGATGACGGTGTCGACTATATCCATTCGGGCCGGGTGCGCCGCATTCACACCGACACCATTCACCATCAGCTGGCCAACGGCGCCACCGTGCTGATTTCCCCCATCGGCTTTTCGGTGACCGGCGAAAGTTTCAACCTGTCCTCGGAAGAGCTGGCCCGGCGGCTGGCCATTGAACTCAAGGCCGACAAGCTGATCGGCTTTTGCTCCCAGCGCGGCGTGCTCAATGAAGACGGCGTGGCCATTGCCGAACTGTTCCCCGAGCAGGCGGAGGTGCACCTGCAGAAGCTGCTGGAAGAGGGAGAAAGCCTGTCGGGCACCGCCCGCTACCTGCGCGCGGCCATTTCCAGCTGCCGGGGCGGCGTGCCCCGCAGCCACCTGGTGAGCTACCGGGAAGACGGCGCCCTGATCCAGGAGCTGTTTACCCGGGACGGCCTGGGCACCCAGATCGTCAGCCTGAGTGCCGAGCAAGCCCGCCAGGCCCGCATCGACGACATTGGCGGCATTCTCGATCTGATCCGGCCGATGGAAGAGGAAGGTGTCCTGGTTCGCCGCTCCCGGGAGCAGCTGGAAATGGAAATCGACCAGTTCACCATCATCGAAAAAGACGGCGCCATCATTGGCTGTGCCGCCCTTTATCCCTTTCCCGAGGAAGGCATGGCGGAAATGGCCTGCGTGGCCATTCACCCGGACTACCGCCGGGGCAGCCGGGGCGACATGCTGCTGCAAAAGATCGAAGAGCAGGCCCGCAAGCGCGGCATGAGCCGGCTGTTTATTCTGACCACCCGCTCCATTCACTGGTTTCAGGAGCGGGGCTTCAAGCCGGTGGATGTTGACGCCCTGCCCATGGGCAAGCAGAAACTGTACAATTTTCAGCGCCGCTCCAAGATCATGATCAAAGAGCTGAACTGAACGATTTACCCCCTTAACCATTGACAGCAGAGCCTGAAGTCAGTAGTTATAGGGCCGTTTCAGTACCATGTGCTGAAACAATGAAATGAGAAGAGGCGCGTTGTTCAGGCAGCCGGCAGCAGGAGTCGCCACTCCGAGGATCGCCGGTCAGGGGAGCAACGCCGAGACGGCGGCCGGTGGCAGAACGGTCGCGGTCGGCCGCGAAGGCTGAATCCTTCGGGCTGTCACCTGTTGGGTGGAGTGCTTCCTGATGACCTTTCCATGTCTTCGCAGTCGTTCCCCCCGTAATTTGAAATTACCCAGTAAAAGCAAGGAGCTTGCCTTGAACCAACCCGTTGTAGCCAAATTCGGTGGAACCAGTGTTGCCGACGCCGATGCCATGGGCCGTTGCGCCGCCATTCTCGAACAAAACTCCGGTACCCGGCTGGCGGTGCTGAGCGCCAGCTCCGGCGTCACCAACCTGCTGGTGGCACTGGCCTCGGGCAGCCATGGTCCGCAAGAGCGGGAACAACTGCTGCAGAAGCTGACCGCCATTGAGCACGGCATTCTCGACAGCCTGGATCACCCCGAGATGCTGACCCGACACATCGACGACATTCTCAACCACATTCGCGAGCTGGCCGACAGCGCCGCCATCAGCCCGACCAAGGCCCTTGCCGACGAGATTGTGGCTCAAGGGGAGCTGATGTCGACCCGGTTGTTTGTGGAGCTGCTGCGCCGCCGGGGCACCGATGCGGTCTGGTTTGACGTGCGCAAGGTAATGCGTACCGACGATCGCTTTGGCCGCGCCACCCCGGACCTGGCCAACCTCAAGGCGGAAGTGGAAAAAGAACTCAAACCCCTGTGCGACAAACAGCTGGTGGTCACCCAAGGCTTTATCGGTGCCGCCCCCGATGGCCGCACCACCACGCTTGGGCGGGGCGGTAGCGATTACTCCGCCGCCCTGCTGGGTGAGGCGCTGGACGCCGCCGCGGTGGAAATCTGGACCGACGTGCCCGGCATTTACACCACCGATCCGCGACTGGTGAGCGAGGCCCGCGCCATTCCCGAAATCAGCTTCAGCGAAGCATCCGAAATGGCCACCTTTGGTGCCAAGGTACTGCACCCGGCCACCCTGCAGCCGGCGGTACGCTGCCAGATCCCGGTGTTCGTGGGCTCCAGCCGAGCGCCGGAAGAAGGCGGCACCTGGATTCGCAACAGCACCCCCAGCCAGCCGCTGTTCCGGGCCCTGGCCCTGCGCCGCAACCAGGTACTGCTAACCCTGACCAGCCAGAGCATGTTCCAGGCCCACGGTTTTCTGGCCGAGGTGTTCGGCATTCTGGCCAAACACAAGATTTCGGTAGACCTCATCACCACCTCCGAGATCAGCGTGTCCCTCACCCTGGACGCCGGCGCCGAGCTGCTGACCCAGGAAGTCCAGGACGAGCTGGCCAGGCACTGCCACCTCAAGGTGGAAGACGGCCTGGCGCTGGTGGCGCTGATCGGCAACCGCATGAGCGAGGCCGGCGGCACCGCCAGCCGGGTGTTCCAGGCGGTCAACGACGTCAACATTCGCATGATCTGCTACGGCGCCAGCCCCCACAATTTCTGCTTCCTGGTGGATGAAGCGGTCGCCGGCCAGGTCATCGCCGATCTGCACAGGGAGCTGCTGCCGGCGTAACGCCCGAAGCAGCACACCAGAAAAAACGGCGCTGTGTGGTCACAGCGCCGTTTTTGTTTGCGGAGCCCACGCACCGTCAGTTCAGTCCCCAGGCGGTGAGCAGCCCCGCCAGCAGGGAGATGCCCATGGACCAGGCCACCCGCCGGCCCAGGGCCCGATCGCCCAGGCTGACCGCCATGCCCGCCTTCACCAGGTTGTTGACCGACGCCGCCAGTACGATGCCCAGCACCGCCGTACCCGGCGCCAGACCACCCAGGGACATGCGCGTCAGCGACAGGGTAATGGCGTCCACGTCGGTCACCCCGGAGGCCAGCGCCAGCAGCAGCACACCGGCATTGCCCAAGGCCTGTTTGAGCCATTCCCCCAGTAGCATGATCAACAGGATCAGGCCACCAAACAGCAGCGCCGCCTTTAAATCCAGCGGATTCATGTTAAGGCTGGGTTGCTCCACATTGACCTGGGCGCGATGGCGTAGCCAGATCCAGACCGCCGGACCATAGAGCAGCAGCGTCATCACCAGCACCGGCCACCAGAGCCTGGCCAGCAGAGCCGGGTTGATCAGGGCGCAATACACCAGAATGCGGGGAAACATGGTGCCGCAGGCCAGCAGCACACCGGCGGCCAGCAGCGGCGCCAGCGCCGGGGTGGCTGTCGACAGCCGGGAATAATGCAGGGTCAGGGCGGTGGATGACGTCAGCCCGGCAAACAGGCTGGTAAAGAGAATGCCCTTTTCGGTCCCGCCCACGCGAATGGCAAAATACCCCAGAAAGGAAACGGAGGCGATCAGCACCACCATCCACCAGATCTCGAACGGGTTGACCACCCCGCCCGGCCCCATGTCCCGGTTGGGCAGCAACGGCAGCATCACCACCGTGATCAGCAGCAGCTTGAGGCCGGCATCCAGCTCATGCTCCTGCAGCTTGCGCAGCAAGCCGTGAATTTCCCGCTTGTTGTCCAGAATGAAGGCGGTGATCACCGCCGCCGTGGCGGCGATGGCCGGGCTGTCGAGCATGGCCTGCGCGCCAAAACAGAAGGTCAGCAACAGGCCGATGCTGCCGGTAATGCTGAAATCGTTAAGGCTACGGGACTGGGCCCGGTAGGCCACCAGGTTGATGGCCACCACTCCCAGCAGGCCCACGGCAATCAGCCAGTGCCCCACGGTGTGCCCCAGCAACGCAATCAGTCCGCCCAGCAGCCCGACCAGGGCATGGGTACGAATACCGGCCACCCGCTGACCGGCCTCGGCATCCCGCCGTTGCCAGCCCCGCTGAATGCCGATAAGCGCCCCCAGCAGCAGGGCAATACCAAGGCGCACCAGGGTCTGGTGATCCGTCCACAGATCGGCGGCCAGGTCATTCATGCTCAGTCGTTGCCGGCCAGTACCCGCTCCAGGGGTTCAACGACCAGGCCATGGGCCTCGGCCACCGCCTGGTACACCACACGGCCGGCATGCACATTCAGGCCACGGGCCAGGTGCGCATCCTCATTCAGCGCCCGGCGCCAGCCCTTGTTGGCCAAGGCCAGCACAAAGGGCAGGGTGGCATTGGTCAGGGCCAGGGTGGCGGTGCGGGCCACACCGCCGGGCATGTTGGCCACGCAGTAGTGCACAATGCCATCCACCTCAAAGGTCGGCTGCTGATGGGTGGTGGGCCGGCTGGTTTCAAAGCAGCCTCCCTGATCGATGGCGACGTCCACCAGCACCGCGCCCCTGGGCAGCCTTTTCAGCATGTCCCGGGTCACCAGCTTGGGCGCCGACGCGCCAGGGATCAGCACGGCCCCAATCACCAGATCGGCCCGCTCCAGCTCGGCGTCAATGGCATCGGCGGTGGAATACAGGCTCTTGAGCGCCGGGCCGTACAGGGCATCAAGCTGGGTCAGCCGCGGCAATGACTTGTCGAAAATGGTGACATCGGCACCCAGTCCCATGGCCATGCGCGCGGCGTTGATGCCGACCACGCCGCCCCCCAGCACCAGTACCCGGGCCGGCGCCACACCGGGTACCCCGCCCAGCAACACGCCTCGCCCGCCTTGCGCCTTTTCCAGGCAATGGGCGCCGGCCTGCACCGCCATGCGACCGGCCACCTCACTCATGGGCGCCAGCAGCGGCAGACCGCCCCGGTCGTCGGTCACGGTTTCATAGGCGATGGCGGTACAACCCGAGCTCAGCAGGCCCTGAGTCTGGGCCTCATCGGGCGCCAGATGCAGATAGGTGAACAACACCTGACCGGGCTTCAGCCGGCGGTATTCCTCCGGTTGCGGCTCCTTGACCTTGACGATCAGCTCCGCTTCGGCAAACAGGGCCTCCACGTCCGTCACCAGCTCGGCACCGGCGGCCGCATAGTGCTGGTCGGCAAAACCGTCCCCCTCGCCGGCCCCGGCCTGCACCCGGACGCGATGTCCGGCCCGGGTCAGCTCGCGCACACCGGCCGGCGTCATGCCCACCCGGTATTCGTGATTCTTGATTTCTCTGGGTACTGCGATATCCATGTTCAACCCCTGTGTGCCTTGGTGTTTTCGCGTAGAATGGCGCTCACCACGCTGCCGCTTGTCTTGGTGACTGTCGTTTCTTCTGTTATAGAAGCTGGAGCGACATTCTGCTTGCGCGCCAATAAAGATTCAATTGTAACCAGGGAGAAAACCGCCGTTATGGACATAGGCCTTCGCCTCAAAACCCTTCGCCAGCAGGCAAAACTGTCCCAGCGGGAGCTGGCCAAGCGATCCGGGGTCACCAACGGTTTTATTTCCCAGGTTGAAAAGAACCAGGTCAGCCCCTCCATCGGCTCCCTCAAGAAACTGCTCGACGGCTTTCCCATGACCCTGGCGGAGTTTTTTGCCGAAGAAGCCTCCCCCGAGGCAATCAAGCCCGTGATCTACCGGGCCGATGACCAGCCCGAGCGGGGCACCGGCAACATCAGTTACCGGCTGATCGGCAGTCACTTTCCCGAGCGCAGCATCACCCTGCTCAGGGAAACCATGCCCATCGGCGCCGACACCGGCCCCGAGTGGCTCAGCCATCCGGGCCAGGAATGCGGTGTGGTCATTGCAGGACGGCTTTTACTGATGGTGGGCGAGCGCCGTTTCGAACTGGGACCGGGCGACGGCTATTACTTTGACAGCACCGAGCCCCACCGCTTCGTCAATATCGGCGACACCGAGCTGTCCCTTGTTTCCGCCAGTCAGCCCCAGACGGTGTAAGCTTTAAAACGTCGGCGGTGTCGCCGCCGATATCAGCTCGCACACCTCGCTGCCGAGGTTGCGAAAGCGGTGCGGCCGGTTGGTGTCGAAATAATAACCGTCGCCGGCTTTCAGCACCCGGCACTCTTCTCCCACGGTAATTTCGATTTCACCGCTCAGCACCAGCCCGGCTTCCTCCGCCTCGTTGCTGAGCATGTCCGGCCCGGTGTCGGCACCGGGGGGATAGCACTCCCGCAACAGCGCCAGCTTGCGATCCCCCGTTAACGGCCCCACCAGCCACATGGTGACGTCGTTGCTGCCACATTCCACCAGCTCGTCGGCACGGAAGAACACCTGCCGGCGCAAGCGGTGCTCCAGGCTGAAAAATGCCCCCATGGTGATGGGAAACCCGTCCAGCACCCGCTTGAGGGTGGCCACCGAGGGATTTACCGCCGCCTGTTCAATCTGCGAGATCAGGCTGTTGCTGACCCCGGCCCGGCGGGCCAGCTCCCGCTGAGTCAGGCCGTGCTGGTTTCTGAGCCATTTCAGGCGTTCAGGCAACTCCATGACCCCCTCCTCAGCCGGCCCGGGCGGCGGCGGCTTCCTGGGCCCGGCGCTTTTCGGCCCGGGCCATCAGCCACCAGCCTACAAAAGTCACCAGCGACACGATCACAATAATGATGGTGGCCAGGGCGTTGATCTTGGGACTGACCCCCAGCCGCACGCTGGAAAACACCACCATGGGCAGGGTGGTGGCATTGGGCCCGGACACAAAGCTGGCGATCACCAGGTCGTCCAGCGACAAGGTAAAGGCCAGCAGCCAGCCGGCAATGATGGCCGGCGCGATGATCGGCAAAGTGATCACGAAAAACACCTTGAGCGGCCGCGCCCCCAGATCCATGGCCGCCTCTTCCAGGGAGCGGTCCAGCTCCCTGAGCCGGGAGCTCACCACCACCGCCACATAGGCGGTACAGAAGGTGACATGGGCAATCCAGATGGTACTCATGCCCCGCTGGGCCGGCCAGCCCACCAGATCTCCCATGGCCACAAACAGCAGCAGCAACGACAACCCGGTGATCACCTCGGGCATCACCAGGGGGGCGGTGATCATAAAGGCAAAACCGCTCTCACCGCGAAACCGGCCGATGCGGGTGAGCACGAACCCCGCCACCGTGCCCAGCACCACGGCGGTGCTGGCGGCGAAAAAGGCGATGGTGAGGCTGAGCCCCACCGCCTGCATCATCATGTCGTCGGCCAACAGCTCGCCATACCATTGGGTGGACCAGCCGGCCCACACCGTCACCAGCCGGGAGCTGTTGAAGGAGTAGATGATCAGCAGCAGCATGGGCGCGTAGAGAAAGCCAAACCCCAGCCAGAGAATGACGGGGCGCGCCCAGGAGCGGCTGACGGGAATCGTGTTCATGGCTCAGCCCTCCATTTCTCTGCGCTGAATGCGGTGGAACCACATGATGGGCACCATCAGCAGCAACAGCATGATGCTGGCCACCGCCGCCGCCACCGGCCAGTCCCGGTTATTAAAGAATTCCTGCCACAGCACCCGGCCAATCAGCAGGGTATCGGGGCCGCCCAGCAATTCGGGGATCACAAACTCCCCCACCGCCGGAATAAACACCAGCATGGCGCCGGCAATAATGCCGCCCTTGACCAGGGGCACGATCACCGTCAACAGCGTGGTCATGGGCCGGGCCCCCAGATCCGCCGCCGCTTCCACCAGGGAATAATCAAGCCGCATCAGGGCGGTATAGAGCGGCAGCACCATAAACGGCAGATAGGCGTAAACGATGCCGATATAGACGGCGGTGTTGGTGTTGAGGATCTGCAGCGGCTCGTCGATGGCGCCAAGCCAGATCAGGGCATTGTTGAGAAAACCGGTGTTGCCGAGAATGCCCATCCAGGCATAGACCCGGATAAGAAACGAGGTCCAGGACGGCAGTATCACCAGCATCAATAGCACATTACGGGTGGAGGGTTTGGAATGCACGATAGCCCAGGCCAGGGGAAAGCCGATCAGCAGGCACAGCAGGGTGGAAATGCCGGCCACCTTGAGCGACTGCAGATAGGACTGAATGTACAGGCTGTCGCTTAGCAGAAACAGGTAGTTGCCGAAATTGAGCACGATCTGCAGCCGCTCGTCGGCAAACCTCAGCACCTCACTGTAGGGGGGAATGGCCAGTGCCGCTTCCGACAGGCTGATCTTGAACACGATCAGAAAGGGCACCAGGAAAAACAGCAGCAGCCAGGTATAGGGCAGCGCGATCACCAGCCGCTGGCCGGTGGCGGTTTTCACCTTTTTCATTCTGTGGCCTCCTCAGGTCATGAGCACGGCGCAGCTGTCCGCTTCCCAGCGCAAATGCACCGGATCACCCCAGGTGGGGCTGTTGCGCCGGTGCCGGTCCACGTTGGGCAGGGTGGCCAGAATGCGTTTGCCCGAAGGCAGCCGTACATGGTAGATGGACACATCCCCGAGGTAGGCAATCTCGTCCACCGTGCCGCTCAGCCGGTTGTGGGTCTGGTCGGGCTCCTGCACCGACAGGTGCATTTTCTCCGGCCGCACCGCTATCATGATGGGCAGCCCCTCGCCGATGGACACGCCATGGTTGATTTGCAGCGGCCGCTCCAGATCGGCGCAGCGGATCAGCGCGCTGTCCGCTTCGTTGCGCTCCAGCGTGCCTTCAAACACGTTGACCGAGCCGATAAACTCGGCACTGAACCGGCAGTTGGGGTATTCATACACATCCAGCGGCTCCCCCACCTGCACCAGCCGGCCCTGGTTCATGATGGCGATGCGTCCGGCCATGGTCATGGCCTCTTCCTGATCGTGGGTCACCATGACGCAGGTGACGCCCACACTCTCAATGATGTTGACCAGCTCCAGCTGCATCTCTTCCCGAAGCTTCTTGTCGAGCGCGCCCATGGGCTCGTCCAGCAGCAGCAGCTTGGGCCGCTTGGCCAGGCTGCGTGCCAGGGCCACCCGCTGGCGTTGGCCGCCGGACAGCTGATGAGGTTTGCGCCGGGCGAAGTCTTCCATGTGCACCAGCTTGAGCATTTCCGCCACCCGCTCGGCAATCTCGGCCTTGGGCAGCCGGTCCTGCTTCAGGCCAAAGGCGATGTTGGCTTCCACCGTCATATGGGGAAACAGCGCATAGGACTGAAACATCATGTTGATGGGCCGCTCATAGGGCGGTACCTCGGCAATGTCGACCCCATCGAGAAAGATCTCACCCTGGCTGGGCGGTTCAAACCCGGCCAGCATGCGCAGCAGGGTCGACTTGCCGCAGCCCGAGGCCCCCAGCAGGGCAAAAATTTCACCCTGCTGTATCTGCAGGCTGACGCTATCCACCGCCGGCTGACCGTCGTACAGCTTGCTGACCCCGCGAATATCAAGAAAGGGCGCCTTTTTCGTGCTGACCGGTTGTTCCTGTTCCGGCATGCTTGCCTCCGTGTTGCTTGCTCAGCGTGATCCTGTGGCTCCGCAGAGCAGCACCAGCAGGGTTGCCTTCTTCGACACGCTTCAAGCCCATCCTTGGGACGCTCGGCAAATGCCCTCCCTGGCATTTGACGGTCGAATCCGGCAATCCCTGTTGTTGCTGCTTAGGCCGGCCTTCATTACATACTCTTGAGGCTTGCTTATTTGCCGGTCTTAACCCGGGTCCAGGCACGGGTAATCGCCCGGTTCACCGCTTGCGGCAGCAGCTTGGCGGTGTAGAGCTTTTCCGCCACTTCCTGGCTGGGGTAAATGCCCGGATCGTTGAGGATATCCGCATCCACAAACTCGCTGGCCGCCTGGTTGGGGTTGGCGTAGGCCACATAGTTGGAAATGTCACCGATCACGTCCGGCTTCAGCAGGTAATTGATCAGCGCATGGGCGTTGTCAGGATGCCGGGCGTCCTTGGGAATGGTGAGCATGTCCACCCACATCAGGGCACCTTCCTTAGGGATCCGGTAGGCCACCTTCACGCCCCGTTCCGCCTCATCGGCCCTATCCCGCGCCTGCAGTATGTCGCCGGACCAGCCCACCGCCACGCAGATATCGCCGTTGGCCAGGTCGTTGATGTACTTGGAGGAATGGAAATAGGTGATATGGGGCCGAAGCTGCATCATCAGCTCGGTGGCCGGTCCGTTGTAGTCACTGGCGTTGGTACTGTTCGGATCCAGTCCCTGGTAGTTGAGGGCGGCGGCGAAGATCTCGGTGGGCGCATCGAGGAAGGCCACGCCGCACTGGCTGAGTTTTGCCAGGTTCTCCGGCTTCATCACCAGATCCCAGGAGTCCACCGGGGCATCTTCTCCCAGCACTTCCTTCACCTTGTCCACGTTATAGCCGATGCCGGTGGTGCCCCACAGGTAGGGCACACCATACTGGTTGCCGGGATCTTTTTCCGCCAGCAGCGTCATGATGCGCGGGTCCAGGTTGCCGTAATTGGGAAGCTTCGACTTGTCCAGGGGCAAAAAGGCCCCGGCCTGAATTTGCCGACCCATGAAGTCGCCGGTGGGCACCACCACGTCAAAGCCGGTGTTGCCCGCCAGCAGCTTGGCCTCCAGCACCTCGTTGGAGTCGAACACGTCGTAGGTCACGGCAATGCCGGTCTCCTGGGTAAAGTTGGCCAGGGTGTCCTCGGCGATATAGTCGGACCAGTTGTAGAAATTGACCTGGGCCGGCTCCTGGGCCTGGGCATGGAGCGCCAGCGTAATACCGGCGGCCAGCAGGCCGGCTTTAAACACGGGTTGTGGTGTCATGCTACTTTCCTTGTTGGTTGCTCAGGGTATGAAGGGTCAAATCCAGTGCTCGACGCGCCTTTTCCACCAGCTCGTCGATCTCGGCGCGGGTGATCACCAGGGGCGGCGAAATGATCATGGTGTCGCCCACCGCCCGCATCACCAGCCCGGCATCCAGGCTGTGCTCACGGCAGACCAGACCGGCACCGGCGTCGCTGGGAAAGCGGGCCAGGGTGGCCTTGTCGGCCACCAGTTCCAGCGCCGCCAAAAGCCCCAGGCCCCGGGTTTCCCCCACCAGGGGATGATCGGCCAGGCTGGCCCAGCGCTGTTGCAGGTAAGGGCCGATATCATCCCGCACCCGCTCGACAATGTGTTCCTGTTGCATCACCTCGATATTGGCCTGGGCCACGGCGCAGGCCACCGGGTGACCGGAATAGGTAAAACCGTGAAAGAACTCGCCGCCGGCGATCAGTCCTTCCGCCACCCGCCGGCCCACCGCCACGGCCCCGAGGGGAATGTAGCCGGAGGTAATGCCCTTTGCCATGCACAGCAGATCCGGCTCAAGACCGAAGTGCTCGCTGGCAAACCAGTGACCGGTGCGGCCAAAGCCGCAGATCACCTCGTCGGCTACCAGCAGAATGTCGTACTGCCGGCAAATGCGCTGAATTTCCGGCCAGTAGCTGTCGGGCGGAATGATCACGCCGCCGGCGCCCTGAATGGGCTCACCGATAAAGGCCGCCACCCGCTCCGGGCCGAGTTCGAGAATTTTCTGCTCCAACTGCCGGGCCCGCGCCAGGCCAAATGCATGAGGGTCGGTGCCCTGCCCCTCACCAAAATGATAAGGCTGGTCGATATGCACCATGTCCGGCAACGGCAACCCTCCCTGGGCATGCATGGGCTTCATGCCGCCGAGGGACGCACCGGCCAGGGTGGAGCCGTGGTAGGCGTTGTGCCGACTGATGATCACCTTACGCTCGGGCCGGCCCTGCTCCGCCCAGAAGTGGCGTACCATGCGCACGACCGTATCGTTGCACTCAGAGCCGGAGCCGGTGAAAAACAGGTGCTGCATGTCGCCGGGCAGCAGCCCGGCCAGGGTGGCCGCCAGTCTGGCGGCAGGAGGATGAGTGGTCTGAAAAAACAGGTTGTAATAGGGCAGGCGGCGCAGCTGGGCATTGGCCGCCTCAATCAGCTCTTCCCGGCCGTAGCCCAGGTTGACGCACCAGAGCCCAGCCATGCCGTCGAGAATGCGGTGACCGTCGGCATCCCACAGATACACCCCCTCGCCCCGCTCGATCACCCGGGCACCCTTTTGATGCAGCGACTGGCTGTCGGTAAAGGGATGCAGGTGGTGGGCCTCGTCCAGTCGTTGCAGTGCTCCCTTGTTCAATTCCGGCATGTTCAACTCCCTGTCGACATGGTGGTTGGGTTATACGTTGAGCAGCAAAAACTCCCGCTCCCAGGCGCTGATCACCGTAAAAAAGGCCTCGTATTCCTTGCGCTTGACCGCGATAAAGGCGCGCACAAAGCGCGGCCCCAGCATCTCGCGCAGCTCCTCGCACTGCTCCAGCTCCAGCAGGGCTTCTTCCAGGCTGCGGGCCAGGCCAAAGGGCATGTTGTAGGCGCTGCCTTCCACCTCGTCGGTGGGTGCAATGCCCTGTTTCATGCCGAGATAACCACAGGCCAGGCTGGCCGCCAGCGCTAGATAGGGGTTGGCATCGGCGCCGGCAAAGCGGTTTTCAATACGCCGGTCGGCCAACCCCGAGCGCGGCACCCGCAGGCCCACGGTGCGATTGTCTTCGCCCCAGGCCATGTTGCGCGGCGCCGAGTCACCAAAGGCCAGCCGGCGGTAGGAGTTGACGTTGGGGGCAAACAGCGCCACGGCGCTGGGAATATAGCGCTGCATACCGCCGATATAGTGCAGGAACAGCTCGCTGTGGCTGCCGTCCGGGTTGGCAAAGAGGTTGTTGCCATCGGCGTCCACCAGGCTCTGGTGAATGTGCATGGCGCTGCCCGGCTCGTTTTTCATCGGCTTGGCCATAAAGGTGGCGTAGACGTTATGGCGCATGGCCGCCTCACGCATGGTGCGCTTGAACAGAAACACCTGATCCGCCAGATCCAGGGCGTCGCCGTGTATAAAGTTCACCTCCATCTGGGCCGCCCCGGATTCGTGGATCAGGGTGTCCACCTCCAGCTCCTGGGCTTCACAGAAGTCGTACATTTCCTCAAAGATGGGATCGAACTCATTGACGGCGTCGATGCTGAACGACTGGCGCGCGGTTTCCGGCCGGCCGTTACGACCGATGGGCGGCTCCAGCGGGTAGTCCCAGTCCTCATTTTTCTTGACCAGGAAAAACTCCAGCTCCGGCGCCACCACCGGCCGCCAGCCCTCCTGCTCGTAGAGCTTCAGTACCCGGCGCAGTACGCTGCGCGGCGCGATTTCCACCGGCTCGCCGTCGGCGTCGAAACAGTCGTGGATCACCTGGGCGGTGGGTTCACTGGCCCAGGGTACCAGCCGGGGTGTATTGATGTCTGCGTGCAGCTCCATGTCGCGCTCGGTCCAGTCGATGCTCTCGTCATCGGGCCAGTCGCCGTTCACGGTCTGCAGAAAGATATTGTCGGGCAGGCGCATGCCGCCTTCTTTCAGAAACTTGCTGGCCGGCAGTATTTTGCCCCGGGCATTGCCGGTAAAGTCGGGCAACAGGCATTCGACTTCGGTAATGGCGTGCTGCTGCATCCACTGGCGCAGCCATTCCATATCGCGGTTTTCAGGATCTTGAACACTCATAACGACGCTCTGGGTCAAAAACACACTCGTCAGCATAGTCCATATTGGTGTAAAAGTATGCTAGACATAGACATAGCCAGTGGGCAAGAAAAATTATCGCTCGCCCCGATGTTAACTAAACGGCATTATCATTTAACAAAAATTAGTGGATATTAAACAGCCGTGCCGCGATGGAACGACCATGGCCATGCCACGACGACATGTTAAGGACGCACTCATGCACAAGGCCCGTGATACCGCAAAAAGCCATGCCGACTCGCCCTGGTCGGCCTTTCAGTCCGTCGATCTGATGCTGTGCGACATCAACGGTGTCATTCGCGGCAAACGCATTCAGACCAGCGCCTTTGAAAAGGCCCTGAGCCAGGGCATCAGCCTGCCGGCCTCGGTGTTTGCCCTGGATATTACCGGTCAGACGGTGGAAGAAACCGGCATGGGCCTGGCTCAGGGCGACAGCGACCGGCTGTGCCGGCTGCTGCCCCATACCCTGGCGCCGGTGCCCTGGCACAAGATCCCGTCGGGCCAGATCCTGATGACCATGGAAGATCTCGACGGCAGCCCCTTTTTTGCCGACCCGCGCCATGTGCTGCAAAAGGTACTGAACCGGCTGAAGGAAAAAGGCCTGCACCCCTGTGTGGCGGTGGAGCTGGAGTTTTACCTGGTGGATCAGAAGGAAGGGGCCGACGGTCTGCCCCAACCGCCCATACTGCCCGGTACCGATGAGCGCATGCACGATACCCAGGTCTATTCCCTGGACGATCTCGACAGCTGGGAAGACTTTCTGGTGCAGGTGGCCGAGGTGTGCAAACTGCAGCACATTCCCGCCGACAACGCCGTGGCCGAGTACGCCCCGGGCCAGTTTGAAATCAACCTCACCCACCAGAATGATGCCGTGGCCGCCTGCGATCAGGCCATTCTGCTCAAGCGGGCGATCAAGGCCATCGCCATCAAGCAGGGCATGTACGCCACCTTTATGGCCAAGCCCTACAACGGTCAGGCCGGCTCGGGCATGCATATTCATGTGAGCCTGCTCGATAACGACGGCAACAATGTGTTTGCCGGGGATCACGAGCTGTTGCGCCAGGCCATTGCCGGCACCCTCAGCATGCTGCCGGAATCCATGGCGCTGTTTGCCCCCAATGCCAACTCCTTTCGCCGGCTGCAGCCGCACATGTTTGTGCCCCTGCACGCCAGCTGGGGCTTTGACAACCGCACCGTGGCGGTGCGCATTCCGTCGGGTGACCCGGCCAATACCCGACTGGAACACAGGGTCGCCGGGGCCGATGCCAACCCCTACCTGGTGGTGGCGGCCATTCTTGCCGCCGTGGATTATGGCCTGACGGAACAACTGCACCCGCCCGCGCCCATTCAGGGCGACGCCAACAAGCTGGATCTGCCGCTGCTGCCCTACCGCTGGCAGAACGCCCTGGACCGCTTTGCCCAGTCGCACCGGCTGTCGCAATACCTGGGCAAGGAGTTTCACCGGGCCTATCTGATTAACAAGCGCTTTGAGCTGGCCGAATTCGATCAACACGTCACGCCGCTGGAATACCAATGGTATCAGCACCTTGTGTAAAAACTCAGGAGCCTCTATGCAGCCGCACGCCGATTCCTATTACGCCGCTTCCGCCCATTCGGCCCCGGAGTATTCCGCCCTACACGATAACCTGGAGGTGGACGTGTGCATTGTGGGCGCCGGCATTACCGGCTGCAGCGCCGCCCTCAATCTGGCGGAACGGGGCTATAGCGTGGCGGTGCTGGATACCCGCCGGGTAGGCTGGGGCGCCTCGGGTCGCAGCGGCGGCCAGATGATTTTCGGCTATGCCTGTGAGCAGGCCTCGCTCACCCGACTGGTGGGAGACAAGATCAGCCGGCAGCTGTGGGACATCTCAATCGAGGCACTCACGCAGATGCGCCAGCGCATTGACCAGCATAAGATTCAGTGCGATCTGGCCGATGGCCACCTGCACGCCGCGGTCAAGCCCCGGCACATGAACGAGCTGGAACACTGGGCCGACAGCCTGCGCCGGGACTACGGCTACGACTCGCTGCAACTGTGGAGCCGGGAGCAGGTGCGAGCACAACTGGACAGTGAGGCCTATCTTGGCGGCCTGTATGACGCCGCCAGCGGCCATGTGCATCCGCTCAACTACACCCTGGGGCTGGCGAATGCCGCCGCCGAGGCCGGGGCCCAGTTTTTTGAATATACCCCCGCCACCCGCATTGAGCAGGGCGAACACCCGGTGGTGCACACGCCCCACGGCATGGTTCGCTGCCGCCATCTGCTGCTGTGCGGCAACGCCTATCTGGAAGGCATCGCCCCGGACATCGAGCGCAAGATCATGCCGGTGGGCACCTACATTACCGCCACCGAGCCCCTGGGCGAAGCGCGGGCCCGCTCCCTGATTGCCAACAACATGGCGGTGGCCGACATCAACTTTGTGCTCGACTATTTTCGCCTGAGCGCCGACCACCGGCTACTGTTTGGCGGCCGGGTCAGTTATTCGGGGCGGGATCCGGTCAACCTGGCGGCCTCCATGGGCAAACGGTTACGCCATGTGTTCCCCCAGCTGGCGGACGTGAAACAGCAATATACCTGGGGCGGCTATGTGGGCATTACCATGAACCGGGCCCCCCATTTCGGCCGGCTCAACGGCAATGTCTATTTTGCCCAAGGGTTCTCCGGCCATGGCATTGCCCTCACCGGCATGGCCGGCAGCCTGATGGCGGACGCCATTGCCGGCAGTGCCGAGCGCTTTGATCTGTTTTCCCGCATTCCCCACCGGGACTTTCCCGGCGGCCGGCTGTTGCGCACCCCGGCCCTGGTGCTGGCTATGGCCTGGTACCGGCTGCGGGATCTGTTGTAAAAATACCCGGAATATGCTCCAGTGAACGTAGCTGCCGCTTTAGCCGGCAGGGCCTGTGCAACAGGCCTTGAGTTCCAATGTGTGAGAGGCGAAGCATGGAGCAACTGGAGTTTTTCGATGTCCCCAGCCCCTGCATCAGCGTCTGCCAGGTCAATAACCGGGGCTACTGCAAGGGCTGCTTTCGCAGCCGGGACGAACGCTTTAACTGGCTCAAATTCACCCCGGCCCAGCGCCGGGAGGTGATCCGCCTGTGCCAAGATCGCAAGCGCCGAGTGCTGGCCGCTGCCCGCAAGAAACAACTGGAGCTGGAGCTCGAACCGCAGGTTGTTCCGCCCCAGGATACCCTGCCGCTGTGAGGTGAGACGTGTGGGCACTCCACACTCCAAAGCGTCAAACTGGACTGGCCCGAAAAAAGTAGACACCTTCATTTAATGAGAAGGTGTTATGAAGTACAAACCCCACCGTCACTTTAGCGATGCATTCAAACGTGAGGCCGTCGAGGCCTCGCTATCCACCACAGAGACACAAGCTCAGCTTGCTGGCAGACTCGGGATCCATCCTAACCAATTGAGTCGCTGGCGCAGAGAGTGGATCATGACCAAGAAATCATCTGACAAAGCAGTTGAAAACATCGGACCAGAAAAAAGCCTGCAGGAGCTGGAGCGCGAGGTGGCTCGGCTGAAGAAGCAGCTTGAGCGGAAAGAGCTGGAGAACGAAATCCTAAAAAAGGCACAAGAGTACTTCGCCAAGCACGGCAAGTAAGGTTTGCCTTTATCGAGGCTCACCGAAGTCAACGCTGGCGGGTCTCGATAATGTGTGAAGTACTCGATGTGTCACGAGCGGGATATTATCGCTGGCGAGCACGTCAGCACTCGCCGGGAGCGCGTACCATCGAGCGACGGACGCTGAGCACCTTCCTGCTCGAGCGAGCCAGGCAACTGAAGAATGTGCCGGGTTATCGCAAGATGTGGCTGGAAGCACGGGATGCCGGGTTCTGCTGCGGCAAGAACCAGGTTCAGGGCTTGCTGAAAGACGCTGGTTATCGTTCATGCACGGCTCCTAAAGCAGGATATCAAAAGCCAGCATCATCCTTGCCTGTGTTGCCGAATCTGCTGAATCGCCAGTTCTCGGTGGGGTCAGCGAACCGAGTTTGGGTATCAGATATCACCCAAATCCGGTGCAGTGAAGGCTGGCTCTACATTGCTGCAGTCCTGGACCTGGGCACACGCCGCGTGGTGGGCCGAGCCATGGGTGCGATCAATAGCGCTCAGCTGGTGCTGGAGGCCCTTGAGCAGGCATGGCAACATCAGCTGCCAGATGGGACACAGCTGTTGTTCCACTCGGACCAGGGGAGTCAGTATCGGAGCGAAGAGGTGATGAGATGGCTCAATACACGGGGAATCACCATCAGCATGTCACGCCGAGGTAACTGCTGGGATAACGCCTGTTCGGAAAGCTTCTTCGCGCTGCTCAAGAAGGAATGGACACATCCATTAGGAATGCTCGGAAGAGACGAAATGGCAGATGAAGTCCGGTATTATACGGACGAGTATTACCCGAAAGTGCGGCGCCACATGGCGCTGGGAGGAATAACTCCCAATGCCTACGCAGCTGCCGCTTAACTTAAGTGTCTACTTTATCGGGGCCACTCCACACGTCAAACGTCAAACATAAGACGTAAAACGTCAGACGTCTGACAGCCTTTCCCTGATCAGCCCGGCAATCCGTGCCGCCGGCTCGGGTTCAAGATGCAGATGGTGGCCGCCGTCGAGCACGCAGAGCTCAAGAGCAGGCACCAACTCAAGCCACGGCCGAACGCCGTCAAGCTCATTGCCCCTTGCCGCCATCATCAGCAGCACCGGCATGCTTAGTCGCTGTAAAAAGGCCGCCACCTGCTGCTCGCACAGACGCACCACCGACGGTTGACTCAGGGCAATGTCGTGCCGCCAGCACCAGCCTTCCGGGGTTTCTTCAAGACTGCGGGCCAGCAGCCAGCCCGCCGCTTCCCGGCTCACGGCATAGCGACCGCCCATACGTGCCTGCAGCGCCTGCTCAAAGCTGGCATAAGGCCGCCAGCCACGGCGGCGAATGCGCTGGCCCTTGTTCAGGGCCGCGGCCATTTGCTCGGGCAGGCTGTCGGCGGTATAGGTACGCGGCGCCAGGCCATCAAGCAACAATAACCGGCTGACCCGCTCGGGAAAACTGCCCGCCAGCAGGGTGGCCACGCTGGCCCCCATGGAATGGCCGAGCAGGGCCACTTGCTGTAATTCCAGCGCATCCAGCATAGCCTTCACATCGGCCACGTTGTCCCAGATGTAATAGGGCTGGCCGGGCGCGCGATGATCGGACAAACCATGGCCGGCCAGATCCGGGGCAATCAGCCGCACATGAGGCAACTGCTGCGCCAGCAGGGTAAAGCTGGCGGCATTGTCGAGCCAGCCGTGCAATGCCACCACGGGAATACCGGCAGGATCGCCCCACTCCGCCACCGCCAGCCGGCGGCCGTGAATGTTTATGCCAGACTCCCGTGCTGTCATGGCTTACACGCCCCGCTCGTTGTTCCAGATGATCACGTGCAACTGGGGCAGCACCCGGGCCTCAAACCAGCCATCGGCGGTGACTCTGTCCACCAGCCAGCGCAAGTGAGCGTTGAGGGCGTCGAGATCGGTTGTCCGCTCCGGCTCATCGGGGGTAGCCGGGGCCGGATTGCAGGGCTGCAGGGTGAGCGGCAATTGTGGATAGCGGGCGGCAAAATCCCGCGCCCACTGGTAGTCGACTTCGTCGGCAATCACCAGCTTGAGGGTGACCTGGGTGTGGGCGCCGGCGGCGGCCAGACAGGCGTCGAACCGGTGCTGACTAAAGGCCATGCCGGCGGACGGCGGCTTGGGGCTCAGGGTCAGGTGGTCGAGTTCGGCAAACCAGTCCTGCACCTTGCTCCCTTGAGTTTCAATGGCGAAGGTGTAGCCCTTGGCATGGCCAAGCGCCAGCAGCTCACCCAGAGGCTGCAGTGCCGGGTTGCCGCCGGAAAGCGTCACCAGCAGCGGCCGGCCGCCGCTCAGGCGCTCAACCTCGGCCAGCACCGCCTCGGCGCTCATGGGCGTCCAGTCAGCCTTGAAGCGGGGCTCAACGGCATAGAGGGTATCGCACCAGCTGCAGCGAAAATCACAGCCGCCAGTGCGCACAAACACGGTGGGCACCCCGGTGAGCGCCCCTTCTCCCTGAATGGTGGGGCCGAAAATTTCACTGATGGCGATCATGGCCGGTACTCGGCCCAGGTCTTGGGGGTTTCCGAGACCAACACCGCGCTCACTTCGGGCCAGCGCTCGCGGGCCCAGTCATACAAATGACGAGCCAGCCGCTCGGCGGTGGTGCACTCGTCCCCCAGCACCTCGTTGAGGTGGCGGTGATCGAGCCGGTCGTCGATATAGTCCTTGAACGCCTTGAGCTCGAGGTAGTCGCGCACAAAGCCGTACTGATCCAGGGTTTCGCTTTGCAGCTCGATCACCACCACATAGTTATGACCATGCAGCCGGGCACAGGGGTGCCAGTCGGGCATTTGCTTGAGCTGGTGGGAGGCGGAGAAATGAAACTCCTTTTTGATGGTATACATTACTTCGCCCTCGCCACCGCTTCCCGCCAGAACTGTGTGTCCTGATAGGGCGTGGGATCCGCCAGGCCGGCCAAGGCCATAGCCTCGATACGCTCCACGCAGGTGCCGCAACGGCCACAATGCACCTCGCCGCCTTCGTAGCAGGACCAGGTGTCGGCCACCGGCACCCCAAAACGGGCCGCGTCCCGGGCGATCTCGGTTTTGTCGGTATTGACGTAGGGGGCCAGCAGCGCCACCTCGGCCACGCCGTCCAGGGCTTGCGCCTGCATGTCGCCAAACAGGCGAATAAAGTCGGGCCGGCAGTCGGGATAGATGAAGTGATCACCGCCATGCACCGCCAGTGCCACAGTATCAAGGCCGCGGGCGGCGGCCACGCCAAAGGCGATGGTCAACATGATGGCATTGCGGTTGGGCACCACGGTGACCTTCATGTTTTCTTCGCTGTAATGACCGTGGGGCACATCGATGTCGTCGGTGAGCGCCGAGCCGGAAAGCTGGCGGCCGATATGGCCGATATCCATCACCAGGTGAGGAACACCGAGGCGCTCGGCACAGCGGCGGGCGGCGTCGATTTCTTTTTTGTGGCGCTGGCCGTAGTCAAAGGTCAGCAGGGCGCCGAGGGCGTGGTCCGCCGCCAGCCGGTAAGCGAGCGTGACGGAATCAAATCCGCCGGAGCAGATCAGCAGTGCTTTCATAGATTGTGTCCTTGTTTTGTCCGGGTAGGCTGCGACCGGGTAAAAAGCGGTGTGCATTTTAACGCCGTGGGCGGCGAGCGCAAACAAAAAGGGCGCCGAAGCGCCCTTTGGGTCTGATTCTGAGTCGTCTGTCCATTCCGCCAGGGGTCGGCCAAAGGACCAACTTCACGACACGCTTCAGGTACATCCCTGTAACGCTCGGCAAATGCCATCCATGGCATTTGATCGGTCGTGAAGCCGTTCCCTTTAACCGCCCCCTCGAAGGCTGACGTAGCCAGAGCCTCAGTGCTTGGCGTGCTCCGCCAGATACAGCCAGGTATCGATCACGGTGTCCGGGTTCAGGGACACCGAGTCGATGCCCTGCTCTACCAGCCAGGCGGCGAAGTCGGCATGATCCGACGGCCCCTGGCCGCAGATACCCACGTACTTGCCGGCCTTGCGGGCGGCCTGAATGGCCATGGACAGCAGCGCCTTGACCGCCTCGTCGCGCTCGTCAAAGGAGCCCGCTACCAGGCCGGAGTCCCGATCCAGCCCCAGGGTGAGCTGGGTCATGTCGTTGGAGCCGATGGAGAAGCCGTCGAAGTAGTGGAGGAACTTGTCCGCCAGCAGGGCGTTGGAGGGCAGTTCGCACATCATGATGACTTTCAGGCCGTTTTCGCCGCGCTTGAGGCCGTTCTCGCCGAGAATGTCGATAACAGAAGCGGCTTCATTCAGGGTGCGCACGAAGGGGATCATGATCTCGACGTTGGTCAGGCCCATGTCGCCCCGTACCCGCTTCATGGCCTCGCATTCCATGGCAAAGCAGTCCTGGAAGTCCTTGGAGATGTAGCGGGAGGCACCGCGGAAGCCCAGCATGGGGTTTTCTTCATCCGGCTCGTAAGCGTCACCGCCGAGCAGGTTGGCGTATTCGTTCGACTTGAAGTCGGACATGCGCACGATCACCCGCTCCGGCCAGAAGGCGCAGGCCAGGGTGGCGATGCCCTCGGTCAGTTTGGCCACGAAGAATTCCCGCGGGCTGTCGTAGCCGGCAATGATCTCGTCGATCTTGAGCTTGAGCTCCGGGCTCTGGGTGTCGTAGTTGAGCAGCGCCTTGGGGTGCACGCCGATCATGCGGTTGATGATGAACTCCAGCCGCGCCAGGCCCACACCGGCGTTGGGCAGTTGGGCAAAGTCAAAGGCCCGATCGGGGTTGCCCACGTTCATCATCACCTTCACCGGCGAAGGCGGCATGGAGCCCACTTCCGAGGTGTTGACGCTAAACTCCAGCTTGCCGTTATAGATATAGCCGGTGTCGCCCTCGGCACAGGACACGGTCACATCCTGGCCGTCCTGTACCAGCTCGGTGGCGTTGCCGCAGCCCACCACGGCGGGAATGCCGAGCTCACGGGCAATGATGGCGGCGTGGCAGGTGCGGCCGCCCCGGTTGGTAACGATGGCGGCGGCCCGTTTCATGATCGGTTCCCAGTCCGGGTCGGTCATGTCGGTCACCAGCACGTCGCCGGCCTTGATCTCGTCCATCTGATCGATGCTGTCGATCACCTTGGCGGTGCCGGCTCCAATCTTGTGGCCGATGGCCCGGCCTTCGGCGATGACCGCGCCCTTCTGGTTGAGGGCAAAGCGCTCCAGCACATTGGCGTCCTGGCGGCTACGCACGGTTTCGGGGCGGGCCTGCACGATGTAGAGGTTGCCGTCCACGCCGTCGCGGGCCCATTCGATGTCCATGGGGCGACCGTAGTGTTTCTCGATGATCATGGCCTGCTTGGCCAGCTCCATCACCTCAATGTTGGTCAGAGAGAACTGACGGCGCTCTTCCCGGCTGGTTTCCTTGATTTCCACCTGCTTGCCCAGCTCCTGGGCATTGGCGTAGATCATTTTCTGCAGCTTGGAGCCCAAGGTCTTGCGTACCACCGCCGGGCGGCCGGCGGTCAGGGTGGGTTTGTGTACATAAAACTCGTCGGGGTTCACCGCCCCCTGCACCACCATTTCACCCAGGCCCCAGGCGGAGGTGACAAACACCACCTGATCAAAACCGGATTCGGTGTCCAGGGTGAACATTACGCCCGAGGCGCCGATGTCGGAACGCACCATGCGCTGAATGCCGGCAGAGAGCGCCACGCCCTTGTGGTCGTAGCCCTGGTGCACCCGGTAGGAGATGGCGCGGTCGTTAAACAGAGACGCGAACACGTGCTTGATGGCTTCCATCACCGCATCCAGGCCGTGCACGTTGAGGAAGGTTTCCTGCTGGCCGGCAAAAGACGCGTCAGGCATGTCTTCGGCGGTGGCGGAAGAACGTACCGCGAACGAGGCCTCGTCGCCGGCCTTGCCGGCCAGCTCTTCGTAGGCTTCGCGAATGGCCGCTTCCAGCTCGGGCTGGAAGGGAGTGTCGATCACCCACTGGCGAATGGTTTTGCCCGCGTTGCCCAGGGCGGCGATGTTGTCCACGTCGAGCTGGTCGAGCAACTCGTGAATTCTGTCGTTGAGCCCGCTTTGCTCGAGAAATTCGTTAAAGGCATAGGCGGTGGTCGCAAAGCCGCCAGGCACCGACACTCCGGCGCCAGCCAGCTGGCTTATCATCTCGCCCAGTGAGGCGTTCTTGCCGCCAACCCGGTCCACGTCGTGCATGCCGAGCTGTTCATACCAAATCACATATTCCTGCACTGCCACGTCTCCACAAAAAGGGGGTTTCGGGATATCCGTATCTCAATTGATTTCTGTGTAAAAACAGAGCCACTTGGTATTGTTGTAAGGATATGGGCCTGTACACGCTTTGATTCTACAATGGCCCCGAAAAGCGGGTAAACGCCCTGCCCGCCCCAATACCTGAAAGTGAGATCTGGAGGCCCTGTGCACACGGTTTTTTATGTTTCTGATGGGACGGCGATCACAGCCGAAGTGTTTGGCCATGCCGTGCTGAGCCAGTTTCCCCTGCCCTTTGAGCAAATTACCTTTCCCTTTGTGGAGGACGAAGACAAGGCGCGCGCGGTGCGGGATCGCATCAATGCCAGCTTTCACCAGAGCGGCAAGCAACCCCTGGTGTTTCACACCATTATCGACGACCGGCTGCGGGGCATCATCACCGACAGCGAGGCCATGTGTTACGACTTCCTCAATACCTTTGTGGCCCCCATCGAGCAGCAGCTCGGCGTCAAGGCCGAGCCCCGCGCCCACAAGGCCCACAGCATTGAGAACAAACACAACTACGATCTGCGTATCGACGCGGTGAACTACGCCCTCGACAACGATGACGGCGTCACCACCAAGGAATATGACGAAGCCGACATTATCCTGGTGGGCGTGTCCCGCTGCGGCAAGACCCCCACCAGCCTCTACCTGGCGCTGCAATTCGGCATTCGCGTGGCCAACTATCCCTTTATCGATCAGGACATGAGCCGAATGAACCTGCCCGCCGCCCTCAAGGCCAATCGCCACAAGCTGTTCGGGCTCACCATCGACGCCAACCGGCTGCAGGAAATTCGCCAGCGGCGCCGGGCCGACAGCCGCTATGCCACCATTGAGCAATGCCGTTATGAACTGGGCCAGGTCGAGCGGCTGTTCCGCATGGAAGCCATTCCCTTTATCGACACGACTTTTCACTCGGTGGAAGAGATCTCGGTGAAGATTCTGGAGAAAACCGGCATACGACGTAAAATTTACTAAGGCAAGACGCGCATTGATCCAGCACAAAAAACTGCGAGCAATTACACAGCATTGCTCTCAAATATGAACAAAATATTGATTTGGTGTTTACAAAAATGTATACATTGATCCCCGTGATTAACCACGGGGTCAACCCCCCTTGAGTTGACCACAAATGAGCCAATTCAGAAGCTCGAACACTGCGGTGTGGTTCTGTCAGCCTTTATAACCCCATAATGACGGCAGGCAGTGGACAACAACTCACTTGAGCAACCCTCAGGGACTTATGCAATGAAACACAGCCAAAGCAAATCGGTATTCGATTACTACGGCAAGCCGTCTTTCGGTAAAGCACTGCCGCTCTCCTTCCAGCACATACTGGCGATGATCATGGGTGCGGTCACACCGCCGCTCATCGTGGCCGGCGTGGCCGGGGCCAATGGCCAGGAAACCATGATGCTGGTGCAGCTTGCACTGCTGTTTTCCGGTATTTCCACCCTGCTGCAGCTTTACCCTGTCGGCCGTTTCGGTGCCGGCGTCCCCACCATCTTCGGTGTGGGTTTTGCCTATGTGCCCAGCCTTATCGCCATTGGCTCCGTGTACGGCATTCCCGGCATTCTCGGGGCGCAAATCGCCGGCGGTATCGCCATGATCATTGTGGGTCTGTTCATCAAGCAAATTCGTCACCTGTTTCCGCCCGTGGTGGCCGGTACCGTGGTGCTGGTGATCGGCCTGTCCCTGTATGACATCGCCATCAAGTACATGGCCGGCAGCGGCAACGTCAACGCCGAGGGCTTTGGCAGTGGCCAGAACTGGCTGGTGGGCATCACCACCCTGGCCGTGGTGCTGCTGTGCTCCCAGTTCGGCAAGGGCTACCTGCGCCTGGCCGCCATTATTGTGGGCATTATCGTGGGTTACGTAATGTCCTTTGCCTTTGGCATGGTTGACTTCACCAGCCTGCATGAAGCGCCCTGGGTGATTGTGCCCACGCCCTTCTCCATGGGCATTGAGTTCCACGCTTCTGCGGTGATTTCCATGGTGGTCATTTGTATCGTCAACTCGGTACAGACCATTGGTGACCTGTCTGCCACCACCGTCGGCGGCATGAACCGTGAGCTGAAAGACAAGGAGCTGTCCGGCGGCCTGCTGGGCAACGGCCTGACCACCCTGGTGGGCTCCATCTTTGGTGCCCTGCCCACCGCCTCCTTCAGCCAGAATGTGGGCATTGTGGCCATGACCAAGGTGATCAGCCGCTATGTGCTGGGCATTGCCGCCGTGTTCCTGGTGATTGCCGGCCTGATGCCCAAGTTCGGCGCCGTGATGACCACCATTCCCTACCCGGTGCTGGGTGGTGCCACCATCATAGTGTTCGGCATGATCACCATGACCGGTATTCAGTTGCTGGTAAAAGACGAGCTGTCTTCCCGCAACATCACCATAGTGGCCCTGTCCGTGGCCCTGGCCATGGGCATCAATGCCGTGCCCGAAGCCATTGCCCAGCTGGGCGACACCGCCCGCATGCTGATCGGCTCGCCGGTCATCGTGGCGGCCACCGTGGCCTTTGTACTGAACATGGTACTGCCCCGGAAATCCCTGAAGGACGAAGCCCGCGAGCGTGAGGAAATTGAGCGCCAGATGAACCAGGGTTCCGCCAAGTCAGACGCCAAGAGCGACAACGCCCAGCTGCGCGAAGCCAGCGCCGGCAACTGAAAGGGCAAGCCCTCGGGCAAAGATGAACATCCCCAGTGAGAAAAGCCGGTCGCAAGACCGGCTTTTTTGTGGCTGACGCTGTACGTGAGGGGTGAGGCGATTATCCCCTTACTCCTCCCCCCTCACTGAGGTATTCGGTTTACTTCAGTTGCCAGACCGTCATCTCGGCCAGGGTATGCTGAAACTTGCGCCGGGTTTCCCTTATCACAAAGGGCACGTCCTGCTGGCCGACCAGCTCGAACCGTTCGCCCAGCACCGCCTTCAGGCCATCGAGGGTGCTGAAGTTTTCGCCGTTGACCTTGACCCCGCCCAGCCATTTTTCCTTCGGCGTATAGTCTTCCAGCCAGGTGTAAGGCGAGGTCAGCACCAGGCAGCCACCGGCATTGAGCCGCTGGTGCACCTGGGCCAGAAAAGCCGCCGGATCGTAGAGCCGGTCAATCAGGTTGCCGCAGAAGATGAGGTCATAGCCGGTAAAGCGGGGCTTGAGGTTGTGGGCATCGCCCTGCACAAACTCGATGCGATGAGCCACTTCGGCATAGCCCATGTCCGCCAGGCTGGCCTGCTTGAACTCCACCAGATCCCCTTCGGTGGGAATGGCAAAGCGGGTCTGGCCGCTTTCCTTGAGCTGAAAGCCGTGCTGAATAAAACGGGCGGAAAAGTCGATGCCGTCCACCTTGTCGAAGTGGCGCGCCAGCTCAAAACTGGCCCGGCCCACGGAGCAGCCCAGATCCAGTGCCCGGCCCTTGTTTATTGCGGGTACATGGCTCAGCAGCGCATTGACGCAGGCCACCGGGTAGTTGGGCACATCAAAATAGCGGTCGCCATAATGGAATTCCAGGTACTGGGCGACCAGCTCGTCGGTTTCATAGGTGTTGACAGGCTCCACGGGGACCTCGGGGTTGTCGGATTCAATGTAGCGAAAGCCCGCATGCTGAAAGAAATGCCGGCGAAAGGCATAGCGGGAGTAACGGGTGGCCTCGTTGCCGGTCGAGATCCAGGAGCCGCCCTTGAACAGGTTGTGGCGATTGTCAAAGGTCGGGGTGGAAAAGTCGTCGTACAGCGGATGCACCTCAAAGCCGGGAAAGCCGTCGATGGGGGTTTCGGTCCACTGCCAGACATTGCCGGTAATGTCATGGATGCCGTCGTGCTCAAAGCGGTTGACCGGGCAGGACGACGCGTAATATTCCAGGTTGAGGTTGCCCGGCGCCCGCTCCCAGTCGGGCTGATCGGCGTCGATACGGTTGCGCAGCAGGGTCCATTCGGCTTCGGTGGGCAGGCGAATATGGCGGCCGGTTTGTGCCGCCTTCCAGTTACAGAAGGCCTTGGCTTCAAGGTAGTTCACCTCCACCGGCCAGTCCTGCGGCAGCGGTATCTCTTCCAGCAGGTTACGCTGGAAATACTGGCCGTCACGCTCCAGCCAGAAACGGGGCAGCGTGGCCTGAGTAAACGCCAGCCACTGGCGGCCTTCCTCGGTCCAGTGCTCCGGCTTGTGGTAACCGCCATCCTGCACAAACGCCGCGTATTCGCCGTTGGACACCAGGTATTTCGACACCCGGAACGGCTGTACCTCCACCGTTTTGCTGCCGTATTCGTTGTCCCAGCCGTAGGTGGTGGCCGAGGCGGGCTTGCCCAGGGTGAGGATGTCGCCGGCCACCGGCAACAGGGCATTTGGCGGCGCGCTGCCGGACTCTCGACAGGCGGCCCACAAGGGGTGCGGCCTGAGCTGCGCCAGGGGCAGCATGCGCATGATCACCGAGGAGGTTTCCAGGTGAATGCGCTCGTGTTCAATGCCCATCAGCACTATCCAGGCGGCGGAATCCTGGCTGATAGGCAGGGTTAGCGGCATCTCGCTGATAAACCGATCCACCGTTTCCCGCACCCGGTCGCGGTAGTCGCGTGTGTGGGCCAGGCTGGGCCAGTCGTAGTGGGCCTCGTTCAGATCGTCCCAGGACATTTCGTCCACGCCGATGGCGAACATCGACTCCAGCCGTTCGTCAATGCGCGCCGGCAGGTACTTGCCCAGCACCAGCTTGTTGATGAAAAACACCGCGGTGTGGCCAAAATAGAAGATCAACGGATGGCGCAGGGGTTCGGGCCGGGAATAGTAGGCGGCATCGGTGGTAATGCAGTCGAACAGCGCCTCATAGAGGCTGAAGGTCTGGTGAAAGTAACGACGGATTTCTTCCCGTTTTTGTACCGGATCCGTACCGGTCAGCAGCGGGGTTCGGGTTACGGCATCGGCCAGTGTGTGCATGAACATGTCCCTGATCACATTTTTGTTAACGTTACCTTGGCATGGGCCAAATGAGAAGCCTGAAAGGCCTCTGCAACAGACCCGCCGGTGGGAATTTTACTTCACCGGCCGAACGGCATTTTCCGCCGTTCTGCCTTGTGCTATAACCAAGCTCCTTCTCAACCCATACAGGAAGTATCATGTCTCAAGCCGACACTCAGTTCGACAATGTTTCCGTCCTCAAACAGGCCAATGTGTACCACGACGGCAAGGTCACCAGCCGCGTCGTGAAGTTTGCCGACGGCAGCCACAAGACCCTGGGCATCATGCTGCCCGGTGAATACACCTTTGGCACCGAGGCCGCCGAGCTGATGGAAATCACCGCCGGTGAGCTGGACGTACAGCTGCCGGGCAGCGAGCAATGGCAGCGCATTCAGGGCGGCCAGTCCTTTGAGGTGCCCGCCAACGCCAGCTTCAACCTCAAGGTTCACAGCCTGGTGGATTACTGCTGCTCTTACTTCCAGTAAGGCATCCGCAGGCTTATCCGGGCCGGCAGTCGCCGGCCCCGCACTCGGGAGGAGCCGGGCACAGCCGGTTGCGTCCCTGTTTTTTGGCCAGATACAACGCCTTGTCGGCCCGCCCCACAAAATCCTCGATCCGATCATGCAGCCCGGGCACACCGGCCACCACGCCAAGGCTCAGGGTCACGATGCCATGGTCGGACTGGCCATGGGCAATATTGAGCTCGCGCACCGCCTCCAGCAGCCGTCCGGCCACATGCCGGGTCTGCCCCAGATCCAGCTCCGGCAACAGCACGATAAACTCTTCGCCCCCATAGCGCGCCACCATGTCTCCCTGGCGATGCAGCTGATCGGCCAGCGCCCGGGCCACCCGGTGCAGGCACTCATCCCCCTGCTGATGGCCGTATTCGTCGTTAAAGCGTTTGAAGTAATCGATGTCTCCCATGATCAGTCCCAGCGAGCGCTGCTCGCGCTGGGCACGGCGCCATTCGGCGTCCAGGTGCCGGTCAAAGCAGCGCCGGTTGGGGATCTGGGTCAGCTCATCCACCTCGCTAAGGCGCTGCAGCGACTGGTTCATGTCCTGCAGGTGACGATTGGCCTGGGCCAGCTGTTGCTCGGCACTGGCCCGGGCCTTGACGAAGACTTCAAAGGTGGCGCCCATGCGGCTGATTTCATCATCGCCGTCGGTGGGAATGGGCACCGGCCGCCCCTCACCGTGGGACTGCATGGCCCGGCCCAGGCGATTGATGCGCTGAATAATGGCCCGGCGAATATAGAAAATGGCGCCCAGGGTGATCAGCACCAGCATCAGTGACGCCGCCAGCAGCCCCGCCAGGGAACGCTGCATCAGCACCTGCTGCTCCTGCAGGGCCTGCTGGGCCGAGGCCTTGAGGCGCTGATGGTAGCCAAAGGTGGCACTGGTGAGCTTTTGTGCCAATACCCGGGTCTGCCGGGCCGTGGCCAGGGTGGCGCGGGCATGGCGCAACAGCGGGCCCCGCCGGCTGAACAGGGTGGGCAGCTGTTCATCAAGCCGGGTCCGTAACGCGATAAATTCGGGGTCGGTGAGGGCCAGTGAGGCCAGATCGCGCAATTGCTGATCACAGTAGGCCTGCAGCCGGCTGATGTGCCCCGGACGCTCGGCACTCAGAACGGCGGCGGCGTAGCCGAGGGCCGCCAGCGCCGGGCCGGCAAAGCGCTGCTCGGGCAACGGCAACTCGCCCCCCTGCGGCAGCTCGGACAGGCGCCTGAGCAACAGAAACAACTCGTCCACCTGGCGCAACTGCCCCGCCTGCAGATCCTGCTCGGCCCGCAACCGTTCGTTAAGGCGGTCCAGGCTGCTGAAAAACGGCCGCTGCCAGCGATCCAGGGCAGCGGCATCGGCCTCGCTCAAGGGGCCGCCTTGCTGCTCCAGCCGCTCGCGGGTGCCCTGATAGAGACTGGCCAGGTTTTCCACCCGCCGGTTGCCGGCACTCACGGAACGATCATTGCCCACCAACAGTTCGTAAACTTCGGCGGCGATGGTCTCGGCGTCCCGGGTCAGCTCGGCGGCGATCATGGCCCGCTCGACATGACGGCCCACCGCCCCCGCCAGCCCCGAGTACTGGCTGAAGATCACATAGGCAAAGAGCGACGCCGACAACAGATACAGCCCAAACACCAGCATGATGATCAGCATCAGCCGTCGCCCCAGGCTGTTGCGAACCTTCTTACTGCCGGTGGCGGTCATCAGGGCGCGCTCAGCGAAACAGGGGCGCGAACAGCAGCCCGCCCCGGGACCAGGGCTGGTTCAGCCCCTGGGGCATGTTCACCGGGGTGTTGGGGCCAAAGTGGCGCTGGTAGATTTCGCTGTAGTTGCCCACGCTGCGAATGGCCTGATAGGCCCAGTCGGCGGGCAGGCCCAGCCGCTCGCCGAGATTACCGCTGGCGCCAAGCAGGTTGCGGACTTCCACATCGCGGCTTTGGGCACGGGCGCGCGCCACATTGCCTTGAGTGACCCCCTTGTCGTCAGCCAGGATCAGGGCATGAACCACGGCGCGGATCACCCTGCTCCATTCGGGATCATCGTTGCGCACCATGGGACTTATCGGCTCCCGGGACAGCAGCTCGGGCAACATGTGGTAGTGTTCGGGATCGTCGGCCCGGTGGGCCCGGTTGATGGCCAGGTTGATGCGATCGGCGGTGTAGGCATCGCAGTGGCCCCGGAAAAAACTGTCGCCATTGGAAAACACGACCCGGGCATGGATCTGATCCCGCTCCAGCAGGGTCAGCAGATTGCTGTGGGTGGTGGTGTTTTCGGTTACGCACACCGACTTGCCATCGAGATCAGACAGCTGCGTGATGCCCGAGCCGGTACGCACCAGCACGCCCTGGCCGTCGAACAGGTAGATGGCGGGAAAGGCCACCTGGTACTGATCTTCCCGGCCAAGGGTCCAGGTGGCACTGTACATGACCACGTCGCTGCGCTTTTGCTGCAGGCTGGTAAAACGGCTGGTGGCATCCACTTCCACATACTGCACCCGCTCCGGATCGCCAAACAGGGCCGCGGCGGTGGCCCGGCAGAAGTCCACGTAAAAACCGCGCCAGGCGCCGCTTTCATCAATGGCACTGCGGCCGGGATCATCCGGAAAGACCCCACAACGAATATCGCCATGGCGCAACGCCTGCTGCAGGGTGCTCCCCTGTGCCGGCACGCCCGCCAGCAATAACAGCACCAGCGCCAGCCCACCGGCGACCTTGCCAAGACCTTGTATTGCCATCATGACATCCTTGTTTACGCACTCCCCAACCTTGTCAGCATGACCCATTTTGCAAAAAATGACATCGTTTCGTCGCCATTCAATGGAGCTCGCCCTCACATTTTCCGCCCGCGGCCTTTTTGCTACGCTCAATCACAGGCAAAAGACGTCAGCCACTATTCTGAAAACAGGCTTTCTGGTCAGGAGACATGTCATGCTCATTACTCTCACCGTACGGCTGATCTCCGGCATGTACGCTCATCACGACTGGGCCTGCGAGCTGGAAATCGACGACGGCGCCTCACTGCACGAGCTGCATCATGCCATTCAGCAAGCGGTACGGTTCAACAACGATCACATGTACTCCTTTTTTATCGCCCGCCAGGAGCACAGCGCCGATCGCCTGCACTTTGACGGCGACGAATACTCCCTCGACGCGGCCATTTCGACCCTGTTCCCGCTGCCCAAAGGCAAAAAACTGTTCTACTGGTTCGACTTTGGCGACGACTGGATTTTTCAGGTATCCCGCTCCCGCAAAAAGCCGAGATCCTGCTCGCCGGGACGGTCCTATCCCCGCGTGACCGGGGAAACCGGCACCCGACCGGTGCAGTATGAAGGCTATGATCCCCATGCCGAGCCGGAGTGGTAAGCCCATGTTCAGGACCCTGTGGATGCTGTTGTTGCTGATGCTGCCGCTGCTGAGCCTGCCGCTGGCGGCCCGGGACTACGCCGTGCAGACCCTGGCCGAAGGACTGGATCATCCCTGGAGCCTGGCCGAGCTGCCCGACGGCCGCCTGCTGGTCAGCGAACGCCGGGGGCGGCTGTGGCTGCTGACGCCAGAGGGGGAGCGCACCCCGGTGTCCGGCTTGCCGGCCCTGGCCACCGGCGGCCAGGGAGGCCTGCTCGATCTCCGCCTGCACCCGGACTTTGCCGCCAACCGGCTGCTGTATTTCAGCTTCAGTCAGCCCGGCCCCGGCGGCGCCGGCACCGCCGTGGCCCGGGCCCGGCTGACCGATCACCGGCTGGAACGGCTGCAAGTGGTGTTTGAGCAGGTGCCCAAAACCCATGGCCGGGCCCACTTCGGCTCGCGCCTGGCCTTTGATCCCGAGGGGTACCTCTTTATTACCACCGGCGATCGTTACCACAGCCGGCACCAGGCCCAGCGCCTCGATAACCACCTGGGCAAGATCCTTCGGCTGCATGATGACGGCCGGGTGCCCGCCGACAATCCCTTTGTCGAGACTCCCGGCGCCCTGCCCGAGATCTGGAGCCTGGGGCACCGCAATCTGCAGGGCGCCGCCATTCACCCGGACAGCGGTGAGCTCTGGACCCATGAGCACGGCCCCCAGGGGGGTGACGAAGTCAACCGCATTCAAAGAGGCGCCAATTACGGCTGGCCGGTGGTGACCTTCGGCGAGGAATACGGCGGCGGCACCATAGGCGAAGGCAGCCGCAAGGCCGGCATGGTGGATCCGCTCTGGGTATGGGTCCCCTCCATCGCCCCTTCGGGTATGCTGTTTTACACCGGCGAGGCCTTTCCCGGCTGGCGCGGCCATCTCTTCGTGGGCGCCCTGGTCGGGCGCCGGCTGATACGGCTGGAGCTGGACGGAGAACGGGTGACGGGCGAACACCACCTGCTGGATGAACTGGGCTGGCGCATTCGCGCCCTGCACCAGGCCGCCGACGGCGGCATTTATGTGTTGACCGACGAGAACAACGGCCGCCTGCTCAAGCTGGTGCCGGCCGCCGGGGGCTGATTTTGCCGCTGAAATGGGGTAACCTGTAACAACTGTACTTTATTTCAGTTACTTTTGTGAACAATAAGGAAGGCAATATGAGCGACAAGATCTGGAACGTCTACCTCTCCGGCGAAATTCACACCGACTGGCGCGAGCAAATCATCCATGGTTGCGAAGCCCGGGGCCTGAAGGTGCGCTTCAGCTCCGCCGTGACCGATCACGATGCCAGCGACATGGTGGGCGTCAACATTCTGGGCAGCGAGGAAGACAACTTCTGGCGTGACCGCAAGGCCTCCGGCATCAACAGCATCCGCACCTCCACCCACATCAAGGAAGCGGACCTGGTGGTGGTGCGTTTCGGGCCCAAATACAAGCAGTGGAACGCCGCCTTTGACGCCGGCTTTGCCGTGGCCTCCGGTGTCCCCATCATCACCCTGCACGACGCCGAGCACGATCATCCGCTGAAGGAAGTGGACGAGGCCGCCAAGGCCACCTGCCGTCATCCGGAGCAGGTGGTGGAGATCCTGGCCTACCTGATGTCCTGATCTGACAAAGCGGAGCCTTGTGGCTCCGCTTTTGCTTGCCTGTGCCGGTTCCTGTCGGCCTGCCTGCCCTTTCGGCCTTTTTCATTCGCCCTTTCGTTTTACACTTCACCATGAATTAACAGAAAGGGTTACCGTTTCCATGAACATTCGCCTCGCCACCTTGCTGCTGAGCCTGGCCACGCCGCTAACGGCCGCCGAGTCCCCGATATGGATAGACGTGCGCAGCCCCGAGGAATACCAGCAGGATCACCTGCCCGGCGCCGTACTCATTCCCCATACCCACATCGCCCGGGGCGTGACCGAGCGTTACCCCAACCGCACGACCCTCATCAACCTCTACGGCGAGGATGGCCGGCGCTCACGCATGGCGATGGAAGCACTGCAGGCGCTGGGCTACAGCCGGGTGGCAGACCTGGGCAGCCTGAGCCGGCTCAGGGGAGACGAGCCGGCCCCCTTGCCCGTGGTGCACACCGCCGGCCATTCGATCACGCAGGAATAAGCCCGGTTCACGCGGGCTCATACTCGCGCAGGCCCACCTTCAGCACCCGGTCACCGTCCACATCCGCCACCGTCCAGATCATGCCGTAGCGCACGAAGTGATCCCCCACCACCGGGTGACCGCTGTTGTGGGCCAGCATGAAGTCACCCAGGGTCAGATCCTGCTCGGCGGCAGGCACATCCACCCCGTACATCAGCGCCACGTCACCCATGCGGGCATCGGCATCGAGAATAAAGTCGCCAAAGAAGGTCCGGGCCTTTTCGCGGGCCGCTTCCAGATCGCCCCCAAACATGTTGTTGAGGGTCTTCAAGTGCGTGCTGCGCCCGATCACACAGAGCATGTCGTTCATCGCCAGGCGGGTACTGCCCGACGCGGGCAGCAGGTTTTCATCCCGGAATACCGCCGCCACCCGGCAATGGGGCGGAAAGGTCAGCTGGCGTACCACCACGCCGTCGAGGGACTGGCTCTCCACCCGGTAGAGAAACATCTCGAAGTCATCTTCCTTGAAAATACCCAGCATGGAGCGACGCTTCGGCGCCGGCACCGGCGGAACTTCCACCTCCAGCCAGCGGGCCACCGGCGACAATGTCGAGCCCTGTACCAGCAGGGAGAACAGCACCACGAAAAAGGCGACGTTAAACAGCAGGCCCCCTTCCTCAATGCCGGCCATCAGCGGAAAGATGGCCAGCACAATGGGCACCGCGCCCCGCAGCCCGACCCAGGAGATAAAGCCCAGCTCGCGCACATTGAAGCGGAAAAACGGCAGCAGGGAAGCCAGCACCGCCAGCGGCCGGGCCACAAAAATCATGGCCAGGGCGATCAGGCTGGCGGGCAGCGCCATGGCCCACATGTCGGTGGGGGAAATCAGCAGCCCCAGCACCAGGAAGAGGCCAATCTGGCTCAGCCAGGCCAGGCCGTCGAACACCGGCAGAATGGACTCCAGGTTGCGCAACCGGGAATTGCCCAGCACCAGGCCGGCCAGGTACACCGCCAGAAAGCCGCTGCCTTCCAGCAGCGCGGTCAGGCCAAACAGGGTCAGGCCAAAACCGAACACCAGCAGGGGATACAGACCCGACACCAGGTGGATGCGGCGGATCAGCTGCACCAGCAACCGCCCCCCCAGCAGCCCCGCCAGGGCGCCTACCCCCAATTGGGTCAGCAGGAACAGAAGGGCATCGCCCATGCTGTTCATCTCCCCGGTGATCAGGGCAATCAGGGTCAGGGTGAGAAAGATGGCCATGGGATCGTTGGTGCCCGACTCAATCTCCAGGGAGGCGCCCACCCGCTGGTTGAGCTGCATACCCCGGCCACCGAGCAGGGAGAACACCGCCGCCGCATCGGTGGAGCCGACAATGGCCCCCAGCAACAGCCCCTGCAACCAGCCCAGATCGAGGATATACACCGCCAGCAGGCCGGTAATGCCGCTGGTGATGACCACGCCCAGGGTGGCCAGGCTGAGCGCCGGCTTGAGCCCCACGCGAAAGGTGTCCATGCGGGTGCGCATGCCACCGTCCAGCAAAATAATGGCCAGGGCCAGGTTGCCCACACTGTAGGCCAGGGAATAACTCTCGAACTGTATGCCGCCGGGGCCGCTTTCACCGGCCAGCATGCCGAGTAACAGGAAAATAAGCAGAATGGGAATGCCCGAGCGGGCCGACACCAGGGTGGCCAGCACACTCAGACCCAGCAAGACGCCGGTCAGCAAAAACAGGTGTTCGATATTATCCAATATGGTTATTCCAGTGCTTTTTTAGATTTGAATGTTATATCACACTCAAAGGCCACTCCAATAAGTGAATTTTTAATGATTTTTTAAAAATATAAATTCACTTATTGCTGGTTTTCTTCACCAGTATACGTTCGTAGCAGGCCAGATCGGCCGCGCTGAACAACACAAAGCGCACCCGCCTGACACTGGGGCAGTCCGCCAGGGCAGCCAGTACCGTCTCGATGGCAATCTGTGCCGCCGGCTCAGCAGGATAACCGAAAATGCCGGTGGCGATCGCAGGAAAGGCCACCGACGCCCGTCTTTTTTGTGCGACCAGCGCCATGGCCTGGCGGTAACAGGAAGCCAGCAGCGCAGCGGCGGGCTCGTCCACACCGTACACCGGCCCCAGGCAGTGAATAACATGGCGGTTGGGCAGAAGGTGGCCGCCGGTGATCACCGCTTCCCCCGGTTGGATTGGCGCCAGCCGCCGGCACTCCTGCGCCAGTCCGGGCCCGGCCGCCCGGTGAATGGCCCCGGCCACGCCGCCGCCGGGCAACAGGGCGCCGTTGGCGGCATTGACGATCACCTCGATGTCCGGCTGTTGAGTAATATCCCCCTGCACGCATTCCACACATACCCCGTGTTGCACTATTTGCATCTGTGACCTCCGTTCCTCTGGCCCGACCAACGTCCCGGTTTCAGCTTAGGGGGTATTCCGACATCGCACCTTTATGGCGCTGGGGAGCGACGCAATGCTATTCACTAGCAAAGCGCGCCTTCATCCGTCTGCTGGCGAGCCAGGGCCGCGCCAAGCGTACGAAAATAACGGCCAAAGGCCACATTGCAGCGGGCGCGTTGCGCGCCCTGAGGATAAAGCCCGAGTTCCGCTTCCCGGGTAGCCCTGGTGCCCTTTACCAGAAAACCATTCTTGATGGCCGCATCCTGCACAAAGGCTTCAAAGGCCCGGGCACACAGCTCTTCCGGCCGGCTGAAATACACCATGCCCTGCTGTTCATCCACCCTGGCCGAGGCATGGAACTGCGGGCTGGGTGTGCTGCCGTCTGCGCTGAGCAGGACGGCTTCAAAACAATCGAACAACAGGCGGTTGAGCGGATGCACCACGGGGGTGGCATTATCAAGCCAGGCCCGGGATGCCAGGGTAGCCCCGGTCACGCCCACCAGGGCCTTGCCGGCCATATAATGGTCAAAGGCATGAAACCATTCGTGCGCTATGCTGCCTTGGCCGGCATGCTTGGCCAAGGCAAAGCTGCGGGTAGCCGGGTTGTAGTGGGCACTGACACCAGGCCGGCCGCCAGTGCCATATTGCAGTGACAAGGTGCCACGCAACGAAATCAGGGATTCGGGCCCTTGCAGGATCAGCATGAGGTCACACAATGCATTATAAAAATGTGCGGCTGCGCGGTCTCGCTCCGCGCGAGTCACCCAGCGCCCAATTTCAATGCTGCGAAAGTCAAAGCGCCGACGAATGAATACAAAATCCACCGGCATCCCCTGCGCATGATCGGGACCGTTACGATAAAAGCGTCCTGATTTGTATCCTCTCTCATCCATCGCCTGATTTGATAGCTCATTCGCTCTATGACGGTCAAATCATACTGTCATTTCTTTCGGTATAAAACGGCGGCTATCGGGTCAGGGCCGCCTGCGCCCGGTAAACAGGCTGATAATAAACAAGACGATACCCACCACAAACACCAGCTTGGCAGCACCGGCGGCGGTACCGGCCACGCCACTAAAACCCAGCAAGGCGGCCATCACGGCGATGACCAGAAAGATAATTCCCCATCGAAACATGGTTGATTTCCTGCGTTCAGACATGATGGACGATGGCCACCTGCCGACGCAGGTGGCCCCTGGCTCAGTGCACTACCTTGATGTCGTTTTTAACGGTATCCACACCGTCTATGTTGCGGGCAAGGTTCGCCGCCTGCGCAGCCTGCTCAGGACTGTCCACTTCCCCACTCAGGTGTACCACACCGTTGTCGGTTTCCACGCTGACGGCGGTACCGGCCACCACAGGATCGGCCAATAACACCGCCTTGATTTTGCCGGTAATCAGGGCATCCCCCGCCAACCCTGCCAGAGAGTCGTCTTCAGGGGTGCCGGCTTCCCTGACATGCAGTTGATCGTCAACCGACACCACCCCCTTGACGCCCTCGGCAATCCCAACGGCACGTTCTGCCTGCGCTTGTGCCGGCACAAAGCCGCTCAGCACGACCCGGCCCTGGGTCGTTTCCACTGAAATATCGACGCTGGCAACGGCGTCATCATTCAGCAATGCCGACTTTACCTTACCGGTGATCATGCTGTCGTTCATAAAACCGCCCGCTTGCTTTACCGCCTGTTCTGCCTTGTCTGCGGTCTGTTCGGCGGTCGCCTCCGCTTTTCCAGCCAGAGATTCATTGGCCAGCGCACTGCCCGCCACCATGATGGAACTCATTACTACAGCCAGTACGGAACGGGAAAATATTGATTTGTTAGTCATGCTCTCTTCCTCCGGTTGTAACCTGATGTCCCCTGCGGGGCCCATGACTGATACGCCGGCCTGAGGCCCGCTGCATCAGTGCCCCTTCACTATTGAATTCGCCCGTTATCTTTTCAAGGCGGATGAAAACACCCGCGAACAGGCCTGACGGAGCATTATGGCGACAATACGGAAAAGAGGCTTATATGAGGCCCATTCATTTAATAAACTCTATTAAAAACAAAAAGTTAAAAAGCAGAACAAGATCGCGACAAACGCCGACAGAGCAAGGCGGCGGCCCTGGCTGTCATGATGCCGTCACATTGTAATAAAACCGTCATATTGAGACGGCATAGTGCGCCCATCATGACGATGAGGATGTACCATGAGCCCTGAAACCTCCGCCCTCCCCGCCTCCGCCGCCACCAGCCAAAGCACTCCCCGCTGGTTGTCCTGGCTGCTGGTGGCCGCCCTGGTTTACCTGCTGCTGGCCGCCGTCGGCGCCATTGGTGCCGGCTTTAAAGCCGCAGCCGGAGAGGATGCCAAGGCCCTGTTTGAATTTGCTTCCAACCCCGTGATTGCCCTGATTATCGGGGTCGTGGCCACGGCGCTGATCCAGAGCTCCAGCACCGTGACGTCCATCATCGTCGGCATGGTGGCCGGCGGCCTGCCAGTGGCCATTGCCATTCCCATGGTGATGGGCGCCAACATCGGCACTTCGCTCACCAGCACCCTGGTCAGCCTGGGCCATGTGCGCAACGGCGAGGAATTTCGCCGTGCCTTTTCCGCCGCCACCGTGCATGACAGCTTTAACCTGCTGGCGGTGGCCATCGTGTTGCCGCTGGAGCTGTTGTTCCAGCCCCTGGCCCGCGCCTCCGAGTGGCTGGCCGGCCTGCTGGTAAGCGATGCCAGCATGAGCCTGGGCAATATCAACTTTATGAAAGCCATGCTGGCCCCCGCCACCGGCCTGCTGAAAGACAGCGTGGCCTGGCTACCCGGCGTCTGGTCCGGGGTGGCGCTCATTCTGCTGGGCATTAGTCTGATCCTGATGGTGGTGACCCAGATTGGCCGGGTGCTGCGTTCCCTGATGGCCGGCCGGGCCATGGGCATACTGCGCACCGCCGTGGGGCGCGGTCCGGTGTCGGGCATGGCGTCGGGCACCCTGGTCACCGTGCTGGTACAGTCGTCCTCCACCACCACCTCGCTGATCGTGCCCCTGGCCGGCTCCGGCATGTTCAGCCTGAAGCAGGTCTATCCCTTTATTCTGGGCAGCAACATCGGCACCACCATCACCGCCCTGCTGGCGGCCACCGCCATCACCGGCGCCTCGGCCATGGTGGCGCTGCAAATCGCCCTGGTACACCTGCTGTTCAACGTGATGGCCATTGCCCTCATCTATATGCTGCCGCTGCTGCGCTCCCTGCCCATGCACATGGCCGAGCAGCTGGCTGCCCTGGCCCAGCGCAACAAGGGCTATGTGGCGGCTTATATCGGCGGCGTTTTCTTCGTCCTGCCCCTGGGGCTGGTCGGCCTCAGTCAGTGGCTGTAAGCACGTTCGGCTGAGCGCTTCCGCGCTCCGCAGGGGCGGTGGTGTTATCACAGGCAGGCCGCTAGAATGGCGCCTGCTTTTTTATTGCCGGACAACACGCCATGGACATCACCGCCCTGCCCGCTTTCAAGGCCCACCTGCACACCGCCCTTGCCGAACCGCCCACCGAGGTTCGCCGGCTGTTTCACGGCCGGGGCCGGCGCTGGCCGGGGCTGGAGCAACTGACCGTGGACTGGCTCGACGGCCAGGTACTGGTGAGCCTGTTCCGGGAGCCGGAACCCGCCTTTTTGAACGAATTGCACGGCCTGTTCAATGAGCTGGTGGCCACGGCGGTATGGCAACAAAGCGGTGCCACCGCCCTGCTGCTGCAACACCGCAGCCGCGAGGGCTCACCGCTGGAGGTGGTATGGGGGGAACTGGAGGCCAGCCCGGTGGTGCGCGAGCACGGCCTGAAATACCGGCTGACCCTGGGCCGCAACCAGAATCACGGCCTGTTTCTGGACATGCGCCTGGGCCGGCAGTGGGTACGGCAGCAGGCCGAAGGCAAACGGGTGCTGAACCTCTTTGCCTACACTTGCGGGTTTTCCGTGGCCGCCATCGCCGGCGGCGCCGAGCGGGTCGTGAACCTGGACATGGCCAAGTCGTCCCTGGCCCGGGGCCGGGACAACCATCGTCTCAACGGCCACGATCTGGGCAAGGTCGGCTTTCTTGGCCACGAGTTGTTCAAATCCTGGGGCAAGGTGCGCAAGCTGGGCCCTTATGAGCTCATCATTATCGATCCGCCGTCCTTTCAGAAAGGCAGTTTTGCCCTGAGCCGGGATTACGGCAAGATACTGCGCCGGCTGCCGGAGCTGCTTACTCCCTGTGGCCAGGTGCTGGCCTGTGTCAATGATCCGGATATCCACAGTCAGTTCCTGATTGACGGCATGGCCGAGCAGGCGCCGGGGCTGCGCTATGTGACGCGCCTCGACAACCCGCCCGAATTTGCCGACATCGACCCCGAGGCCGGGCTCAAGGCGCTGGTGTTCGCTCAGGGGTAAGGGCCGGCTCACGCTCACGGGCGTATTTTTGTGCCAGCACCGCACACACCATCAGCTGGATCTGGTGAAAAATCATCAGCGGCAGCAAGGCCGGCCCCAGCATGGCGCCGGCAAACAGCACCTTGGCCATGGGCACCCCCGTGGCCATGCTCTTTTTGGAGCCGCCAAAGACGATGGTGATGCGGTCTTCCCGGTTAAAACCCAGCCGCCGGCCAAGCCAGGCGGTCAACCAGAGGATCAGCGCCAGCAGGCCGCAGCACGCCAGGGTCAGCATCACCAGTTTCGACCACGACACCGTGTGCCACAGTCCTTCCACCACGGAGGCACTCAGCGCCGTGTACACCACCAGCAGAATGGAGCCCTGATCCACCCGGCCCAGCCAGGCCCGGTTGCGGTCCACAAAACCGCCAATGACCGGCCGCAGCAGATGGCCGGCGGCAAAGGGCAGCAGCAGCTGGGCGCTGATGGACACAATGGAGTCAAGCGGCGACACCGCCTCGCCGGCCTGCAGATTGAGCAACGCCGCTACCAGCAAGGGGGTGAGCACGATGCCGAGAATACTGGAGGCGGACGCACTGCACACCGCCGCCGGCACATTGCCCCCGGCCAGCGAGGTAAAGGCAATGGCCGACTGCACCGTGCCCGGCAGCACACACAAAAACAGCACTCCCATGTACAGCGGCTCTCCCAGCAGCGGCAACAACAGCGGCTTGAGCAAGAGGCCAAGCAGCGGAAACAGCGCAAAGGTACAGCCAAACACCAGCACATGCAGCCGCCAGTGGGTGGCACCGGCCACGATGGCCTGGCGGGACAGCTTGGCGCCGTGCATAAAAAACAGCAGGGCAATGGCGGCGGTAGTGAGATGATTAAAAAACACCGCGCCCTGGCCCTCGGCCGGCAACAGACTGGCCGCGGCCACCACCGCCAGCAGGATCAGCGTAAAGTTATCAAACAGCAGTCGTAACATTCTGAACATTTCAGCATCCTGATTGTGACAAGGTCGGTGAGCATTATAATTGGAACCTCCTTATGACTTTATCGGCAAAAAGAGATGGAATGTCGCCAAAAAGACAACCAGCAACAGCTGCTTGACCAGCTCGCGCAACTGGAAACGTTGCCAAGACCCGTGCTGGGGCAGCGGTTATCGCTGCCCAACCAGGCCATTCACGCTCACCACGCCCATCCCTGGATACAACTGTCCTATGCCGCGGCAGGCGTGGTCACGGTGGAAACCCCGCGGGCCCGCTTTGTGGCACCGCCGAACCGGGCGGTGTGGATACCGCCCGGCCTTAAGCACGGGGTGCACTGCGCCGCCGGCACCCAGATTCGCAGCCTGTATATCACGCCCGCGGTCGTGTCCTGCCGCCCCTGCGAGGTGGTGGAAATCAGCCCGCTGCTTCGGGAGCTGATCCTGGCCTTCAGCGACGTTGAGGTGGAATATGACGAAGCCGGCGCCGAGGGCAGGCTGGTGACGGTGATGCTGGATCAACTGGCGGTCGCCCCGGCCTGCGCCCTGATGCTGCCCTGGCCCGACGACAACGCCCTGGCCGGCATTTGCCACTACCTGGCCGCCCACCCGGACTGCCGCCAGCCCATGAGTCATTTCAGCGCGCCGCTGGGTGTCAGCGACAAGACCCTGGGGCGATATTTCATCCGCCATACCGGCATGAGCTTTCGCCAGTGGCGCCAGCGCGCCCGGCTGCTGGCCGCCCTGCCCCTGCTGGAGCAAAACCTGCGCATTACCGACGTGGCGCTGGAATGCGGCTACGACAGCCTGTCGGCCTTTATTGCCGCCTTTGGTGACCTGCTGGGCTGCACGCCGGGGGAGTATGTGCGCAGCAGGGAGCAAAACTGAAAATCATAAGCCTGCTGCTCCATATGCAATGCGAAGCAGCAGCAGGGTTACCTCCGCCGACACGCTTCAAGCCCATCCATGGGACGCTCGGCACATGCCGTCCTTGGCATGTGACGGTCGGCTCCGGTAATCCCTGCTGCTACTTCGTGAAACTCCGGCGCTACCTGCCACTGAGTTTTTCTATTCCCCAGTCCCCAATCCCCTTTTTTGCCCCTACTCCCTCGCCGTTAACGGCAAAGCCGTGGTGTACTTGATTTGCTCCATGGCGAAGCTGGAGGTGATGTTCGACAGCCCTTCGGTGCTGTTGATGAGCTTTTTGTAGAAACGGTCAAAGGCGGCAATGTCGGCCACCACCACTCTGAGCATATAGTCCCACTCGCCTGACATGCGGTAAAACTCCACCACTTCGTCAAAGGCGGTGACCGTTTCGGCAAAGCGCGCCAGCCAGCGGCTGTCGTGGTGCTGGGTCTTGATCTGTACAAACACCGACAGGCCCAGCCCCAGCCGTTCGGCGTCAAGCAGCGCCACCCGGCCGCGAATGTAACCGGCTTCTTCCAGCCGCTTGACCCGCTTCCAGCAGGGCGTGGTGGACAGGTTCACCGCCTCCGCCAGATCCTTCAGGGCCAGGGTGGCGTCCTGCTGCAACAGGGCCAGAATATGACGATCGAAATTATCCATTGGCATTGCCGCCACTCAAGAGAAAAATTTTCTCAATATTATCGCTCCAACCAAAAACAAGAGAAAATTTTTTTCACTCGATGAGAATACAATTCCGGGCATGATTCAGTGTTACGGAAGCCGTTTTGATGAGCCAGTGGACCCGCACCGCCCTTAAGATCCTCTCCAGCGATCAGCTGCGTACCTCGGATACCCACCTGTATCGCCTGGATATTCCCGCTCTGGCCGGCATCGATATCTACCTCAAGGACGAGAGCACCCATCCCACCGGCAGCCTCAAGCACCGGCTGGCCCGCTCGCTGTTTCTGCATGCCATCTGCAGCGGCAAGGTGCGCGAAGGCACCCATGTGGTGGAAGCCTCCTCCGGCAGCACGGCCGTGTCGGAAGCCTATTTTGCCAAGCTGCTGGGCCTGCCCTTTACCGCCGTGATGCCGGCGTCCACCACCCGCAGCAAAATCACTCAGGTGGAGCGCCTCGGCGGCCGTTGTCACTTTGTGGCCCATGCCAGCGAGGTGTATGCCGCCGCCGAGCAGCTGGCCGCCGATACCCAGGGCCACTACATGGATCAGTTCACCTACGCCGAGCGGGCCACGGACTGGCGGGGCAACAACAACATTGCCGAGAGCATTTTTCGCCAGCTGGCGGAAGAGCCGCACCCGGAGCCCGAGGCCATTGTGATGAGCGCCGGCACCGGCGGCACCTCGGCCACCCTGGGGCGCTACATTCGCTATGCCGGCCTGAACACCCGGCTGGTGGTGGTGGATCCGGAAAATTCGGTGTTTTTTGACAGCTTCATGCAGCGGGACAACACCCTCACCAGCCGGGCCTGCGGCCGCATCGAGGGCATTGGCCGCCCCCGGGTGGAAGCCTCGTTTCTGCCCGAGGTGATCGACCGCATGATAAAAGTGCCCGACGCCGCCAGTATCGCCACCCTGCACTGGCTGGAGCGCATCCTGGGCCGCAAGGCCGGCGGCTCCACCGGCACCAACCTGTGGGGCGTGCTGCAACTGGCGCTGGAAATGCAACAGGCGGGCAAAACCGGCTCACTGGTGACCCTGATGTGCGACGGCGGCGAGCGCTACCTCGACACCTATTACAACTCACGCTGGGTCGCCGAATATATCGGCGATATTGCTCCTTACAGCGAACAGCTGGCCAGGCTGGGTTGAGGGGACGGGATTAGGCTTGCGCCGAAGTAACGGCGTTGATTTCGCATCTCTCACTCCTTCCCCCTCACCGCCGTCCGGCTGGCTCCCAGCACCAGCATGCAGGGGGTGAGCAGCAGGGTCAGCAGGGTGGCAAAGGCCAGGCCGCCGGCGATGGCGCTGGAGAGCTGAGTCCACCACTGGGTTGAAGGCGCCCCCAGTCCCAGCGAGGGAGTGAGCAGGTCCACGTTCACCCCCAGCACCATGGGCATCAGCCCCAGCACGGTGGTGATGGCGGTCAGCAGCACCGGGCGCAGACGCAGGCAGCCGGTTTCCAGTGCCGCTTCCACCGGGCTCAGGCCCTCGGCCCGCAACTGGTTGAAGGTGTCGATCAGCACGATATTGTTGTTCACCACGATGCCCGCCAGGGCGATGATGCCCATGCCCACCATCACAATGCCGAACGACTGGCCGTTCAGCAGCAGCCCCATCAACACACCGGCGGTGGAAAACAGGATGGCCGACAACACCAGGGCGGTCTGGTACAGGCTGTTGAACTGGACAACCAGGATCAGCGTCATCAGCAACACCGCCACCACAAAGGCGGTGCTCAGAAACTGCCCCGCTTCCCGCTGATCTGCGTCTTCCCCGGCCAGCGTTAACACCACCCCTTCCGGCAGGGTCACCCCGGCCTGCTGCAGGGCCGCCAGCCGCTCGTCGAGGCGAAAGCCCTCGGCCATGTCCGCCTTGATGGTGACGGTACGCCGGCCGTCCACCCGGTGCAGGGTGCCCACCTTGGGCGCCGGGGTCAGGGTGACGAACTCGCTCAGGGGCACCTGGCCCCGGGGAGTGTTCAGGGTCAGGCGGGAGAGCTGATCCACCGAGCGCCAGTGCCGGGGCAGCCGCACGCGAATGTCCACCTCGTCGCTGGCGTCTTCCGGCCGGTAGCTGGCCAGGCGCAGGCCGTTGGTGACCAGCTGCACCGCATTGCCCACACTGAGCACATCGGCTCCCATGCGGGCGGCGGCTTCCCGGTCTACTTCCAGCCGCCATTCAATGCCCGGTAGACTGCGATCGTCTTCGATATCGGCAAAGCCCCCCAGCGCATTCATGGCGCGGCGCACACGGTCGGTGGCATCACTCAACACGCGATCGTCCGTACCCGACAGCCGGATTTCCACCGGTTTGCCCGCTCCCGGTCCCATTTGCTGTTCGCGAAATTCCAGCACCACCCCGGGAAGGTCGGCGGTGCGCGCCAGCATGGTTTCCCGAATGGCGCTGGCCGGTCGGCGCAAATACCAGTCGATAAACTGAAACTGCAGCACGCCAATCACGTCGCTGCCCATCTGATTGTCGGCCATGGCAAAGCTGCGGGCGTAGAGTGCCCGCACCTCGGTGAGCCCGGCCAGCCGGCGTTCCACTTGGCGAAGCAGGGCGTCCTTTTCATACACCGACAGATCCCCCCGGGCCCGCACCTGCAACTGGGCACTGTCCGGCTCGATATCGGGAAAGAACTCCACGCCGTGGTTAAAGCGGGCGTAACCGGCATAAATCAGGGCAATCAGCCCCAGGGTGCCGGCCAGGGTCAGGCCGGGACGGTGCAGCAGCCGGGCCAGCAGAGCACGGTACTGCGCCAGTCCCGGCACCACCACCGGCGCCTTGGGCTGGCGGCCGGGCCGGCCCAGGCCACCCATGGTGGGCAAAAACACCAGTGCCATGGCCAGGGATGCCAGCAGGCAGATAATGACGGTGGCGGGCAGGTACTGCATAAACTCCCCCACCACCCCGGGCCAGAACAACAGCGGTACGAACACCGCCAGGGTGGTCAGGGTGGAGGCGATCACCGGCCAGCTCATGCGATGGGCGGCGTTAATCCAGGCTTCTTTGGGCCGCTGGCCATCATGCAGGTGGCGATCGGCGAGCTCCGACACCACAATGGCCCCGTCCACCAGCATGCCCGCCACCAGGATCAGCGCAAACAGCACGATGATGTTCATGGTAAAGCCGATGCCCCAGATGATCAGAATGCCGGTAAGAAAGGCGCCGGGAATGGTGAGCCCCACCATGATCGCCGAGCGCGCGCCCATGGTGGCCAGGATCAGAATGAGTACCAGCACCACGGCGGTGAGCACATTGTTGAGCAAATCCGACAACATGGTCTCAATTTGCGTGGACTGATCCATGATGTAGTCGATTTCCACCCCCTCGGGCAGCAGCGGCCGGGCCTGGGCCAGCAGCGCCTTGACCTGGGCGATGGTCTCGATAATGTTGGCACCGGCGCGCTTGCTCACCTCCAGCACCAGGCCGGGCTGGCCATTGATACGGGCAAAGCCGGCGGGATCCTTGAAGGTACGCCGGAGCGTGGCCACATCACCAAAGGTCACCACCTGATCGCCGCTGACCTTGAGCGGCAGCCCGAGCACGTCATCCAGGCTTTCAATCACGCCCGGCACCTTGATGGCCAGCCGGCCGGCGCCGGTGTCCAGGCTGCCGGCAGCCACCAGCCGGTTGTTGCGGGACACCAGGTTGAACAGTTGCGTGTAGTCAATGCCGTAACCCTCGAGCACCTGAGGGTCGACCAGGATCTCCAGCACGTCTTCCCGATCGCCGCCGATGTCCACCTCCAGCACCTCGGCAATGCCTTCAATCTCGTCCTTCAGCCGCCGGGCAATCATCACCAGCTCGCTTTCCGCAAGCGGCCCCGACAGCGCCACCGACAGCACCGGAAACAGGGCCACGTTGATCTCATGCACCACCGGCTCGTCCGCCTCCTGGGGCAGCTCGCTGCGGGCCGAGTCGACCTTTTCACGCACTTCCTGCAAGGCCCGGCGGGGATCAAAACCGGCGTCGAACTCCAGCATCACCGCCGCATGGCCTTCGCTGGCGGTGGAGGTCATCTTCTTCACCCCTTCCAGGGTACGCAGCTCCTGCTCCATGGGGCGCACCAGCAGCCGCTCGCCGTCTTCCGGACTGATGCCTTCCAGGCTCATGGAGACATACATCATGGGAATGGTGACGTCGGGGTTGGCCTCCTTGGGAATGGCCTGATAGGCCCCCATGCCCCCCAGCAGCAGAAAGACAAAGGCCAGCAGGGTGGCCCGGCTGCGGTAAACGGCGGCTTCAATCAGAGCCCTCATTCAGGCTGCTCCCGTACCGCCACCGGTTCCCCTTCGGCCACAAAACCGGCCCCCCGGGTCACCACCCGAGCCTGCTCCGGCAAACCGGTAACCCAGGCGTTATCGGGCGTAATGGCCAGCAGGGTCACCGGCAGCAGCTGTAATCGGCTCTGCGCGTCGACCACCGGCACCGCGGGCCGGCCACGCTCGTCCAGCGTCAGTAATGCCGGCGACAGCCGGTGGGCCGGGCGCGGCGGCAGTGCCATGCGCAGCTCGGCACTGGCCCCGGCCAGACGCAGCCCCTGCGGATTGGCAAAGCGGGCCTCCACCGCAAAGCTGCGGGTGGCGGTGTCGGCGGCACTGGCCACAAAGGTGAGGGTGCCTTCAAGCTCGCGGCCATCCAGCAGCCCTGCGGTCACCGCCAGGCCCGGCTTCAGCTCCGCCACCTGTTGCTGGGGCACCTGCGCCAACAGTTTCAGCTCGCTGGCATCCACCAGGGTCAGCAAGGCATCGCCAACCCGGACGTAATCCCCCAGCTCCACCTGACGGTGGTCCACCCTGCCGGCAAAGGGAGCGACGGGCCGGCTGTAGTCCAGTTCCAGTCGGGCCTGGATCAACGCCGCCTCGGCCTGGGCAGCGGCAGACTTGCGCATCAGGTAATCGGTTTCGGCAAGCAGCCCCTGCCGCCGGAGCCGCTCGGCGGCGGCCAGCTCCGCCCTTCGCAGCGTCCGCTCGGCCTCGGCCCGGGCCAGACCGGCCTTGCGATCATCCACGCTGAGGGCAAGCAACTGATCGCCGGGGCTGACCGCCCGGCCAAGCTCCGGCAGTTGTTCCACCAGGCCTTCCACCCGGGCGCGCACCACCAGCTGTTGCCCCGCCTGCAATTGTCCCTGCACCACCCGGCGAGGCTGGTAGGGCTCGGCGGCCAGCGTTGTTACCTGCAACCGGAATGTCGCCGGGGCAGCCGCAGGGCCGGGCTCCGGGGGCTGGCCGGCCGCCTGATACAGCTCGCCACGGCTCAGCCAGAGTGTGCCCAGAGCCAGCACGACCAGCCACCAGGCCAGGGTCTGATGCCGCTTCACCCAACCACGCCACGCTTTCTCCGCCATATTGTTATTATCCGTGCCATTTGAGTAAGACTCAGCATATCAACTTGGTATCCAGGCAGACAGCCTTGATGCAGATCAAAAAACCACCTATTTTATTGACTAATTGGTCAGGCCGGCGTACCGTGGAATAAATAAACATCTGGAGTACCACTTATGAATGATCAACGTTTGCTGACCCTGGCCAACCTCTCCATGGTGGTGTTTCTGCTGCTGTTCTGCGGCTCACTCGGTACCGCCTGGTTGGGCGAGCAGTCGCTGTCGATGGGCACCACCGTCTTTATGCACATTTCCCTGGTGATCACCGCCGCCCTGTTCAAACTGGCCTATGTGGTACGCCTTATCGCCCAGGATCGAATGGGCCAGCCGCTGGTGTAAGCCCAACAAAAAGCCCCGCATCAAGCGGGGCTTTGTCATGATACCGGTGCCGATCAGATCAGCTGGCTGCGCAGCCAGTCGAGCACAATGCCATAGCGGGCGGGCAGCATGGGCTCCAGCTTGTCCAGCGCGGCCTGGGTGTCCGCCGGGTTGTCGAGGCAGAAGTTGATGTGACCCACCTTGCGGCCGGGGCGCACCTCCTTGCCATACCAGTACAGCTCGGCGCCGGACACCGACAGCCAGGCGTCGTTGCGCTCGGTGCCCACCAGGTTGACCATGACGCTGGTGTTTTTCACCGTCGGCGCCACCAGGGGCAGGCCGGCCACGGCGCGCAGGTGCGCCTCGAACTGGCTGACGCTGGCACCGGCCTGGGTCCAGTGGCCGCTGTTGTGCACCCGCGGCGCCAGCTCGTTGATGAGCAGATGATCGCCCACCCGGAAACACTCCATGGCCATGACGCCGACGTAGTCGAGATCCTTCATCAGGGTGCCGAGCATGCGCTCGGCCTCCTCCTGCAGGTGGGCCAGCCGCGCCAGGGGCGACACCGAGCCCAGCAGAATGCCGTCCACATGCAGGTTGAGGGTCAGCGGATAGAAATAGCACTGGCCGTCTTCGCCGCGCATGCCGACGATGGAGGCTTCCTCGTCAAAGTCGATGGCCTGCTCGGCAATGGCCTGGGTGTGCCAGTCATCGGGAATGGCATCCCGCCCCGGCTCCCGCAGCCAGTGCTGGCCGCGACCGTCGTAGCCGCCGGTGCGACGCTTGAGCAGCACCCGCTCGCCCAGAACCTGGTGCAGGCCCTCGGCGGTGGTGTCGGTTTCCACCAGGCGCCAGGGCGCGGTGGCCAGCCCCAGTTTGTCGATGAGCGACTTCTGGGTGTAGCGGTCGGCCAGCAGGGGAAAGGTGTTCAGGTTGACGAACGCCGGGTGCGCCGCCAGCTGGCGGGTGGCGGCGGTTTCAGGCCACTGCTCGCGCTCGGCGGTCACCTTTTCATGGGCCGCCAGCGGAAAGGTTTCTTCAGACTCGATGTCCACCGGACGCACATCCAGATCCAGCGGCATGCCCGCGTGTTTCAGCATTTGGCCCAGCTGGCCGGCACCCAGTACCCAGATACGGCTCATGCGTCCTCCCTCGGGTCGGGGCTGCCCAGCACGGTATCGGTTTGATCCTTGCGGAAGGTTTCCAACCGCTCGGCCAGCTCGGCGTCGTGGTTGGCCAGCATCTGGCAGGCCAGCAGGCCGGCGTTGAAGGCACCGGCGGTGCCGATGGCCAGGGTGCCCACGGCCACGCCCTTGGGCATCTGCACGATGGACAGCAGGCTGTCGAGGCCGCTCAGGGCCTTGCTCTGTACCGGTACGCCCAGCACCGGCAGGCGGGTTTTGGCCGCTACCATGCCCGGCAGGTGGGCGGCGCCGCCGGCACCGGCGATGATCACCTGGTAACCGCGCTCCACCGCCTTTTCACCGAATTCCATCAGCTTGTCGGGGGTACGGTGCGCCGACACCACTTCCACGGTATAGGACACCTGCAGCTGGTCCATGATCTCTGCAGCACCCTGCATGGTGGGCCAGTCGCTTTTCGAGCCCATGATGACGGCAACTTTTGCTTGCATGACTACTCCTGTTCAACAACGTTCAGCATTTATCTGGTGGATCCGGGGGAGCGCGGATTATACCGAAACCACGGTTTTGCGGCCAGTGAAAGGGTGGACATTACCTGACTCAATCGTTAAGGTATTGGCCGTTCAATGCTGGTCTAACCAATTCAAGGAGGTGTACGCCTTATGATGGGCGCCATAGAAGCTTTCCCCTGACGCACAGCTTTGTGCCGTCGACCGCACCATACCAGGCTAACGCCAACGTCTTTAAGAAGCGCATCGCTTCACCGCAACACACATTCTCGCTGTTTGCCACACCCTGAACGGGGTTTACACGTCCGTTGCCGTCAGCCAGGTCGTCCAATTCGTGCCCTGCATGTCGCCTGTTGGCGCCACTGCGGGTGCGTGTCTGTGTTTTTCGCAAGACAGGGAGATGAACTTGGAACTCTATCAATTTTCCAGCACGACCGTGCTGTTACTGCTGGCCGCCTTTTACGGCGGCACTTACCTCATCACCACCTTTATCAAGAAGGGGCAGGAAGACACCGACGCCTTCATGGTGTCCAACCACAGCGTCGGTTTTGGCATGGGGGCGGCCAGCATGACCGCCACCTGGATCTGGGCTGCTTCCTTCTACGCCGCCGCCACCTCCGGCTATACCTATGGCGTGTCGGGGCCGCTGCACTACGGCCTGTGGGGTGCCCTGATGATACTGTTCATCTATCCCTTTGGCCGTCGGTTTCGCGCCCTGGCCCCCAACGCCCACACCCTGGGGGAAGTCATTCACGCCCGGCACGGCTCCTCCAGCCAGCTCATTCTGGCGTTTTCCAACCTGCTGGGCAGCATCATCAGCCTGATGGTGAACTTCACCGCCGCCGGTGCCCTGGTGTCGGTGCTGTCGCCGCTGTCGTTTCAGACCGGGGTGATCATCGCCGGGGTCGGTGTGCTCAGCTACACCCTGTGGTCGGGTTTTCGTGCTTCCGTGCTCACCGACTTTGCCCAGCTGATTGCGCTGATGGCCATTGCGGTGGTGATCATTCCCGCCGTGCTGTTCGCCATGGGGGGGCCGGCCGAGGTGATGAACGGCTTTGACCAGCTCACCGCCGAGCAGGCCAACCTGTTCTCGACCGAGGCCATTCTGCACCAGGGCGCCCCCTACTTTGTGGCAGTGCTGGCCTATGCCATCGGTAACCAGACCATTTCCCAGCGCCTCTTTGCGGTGAACGAAAAGCACATCAAGCCCACCTTCCTGACCGCCACGCTTGGGTACGGCGCCATTGTCATTGGTCTGGGCATGATTGGCCTGATGGCCCTGACCAACGGCGTTGAGCCCCTCAACGGTGACATGAACAACCTGATCCCGCAGATGGTGTCCAGCTACCTGCCGCCGGTGTTCATCGGCCTGTTCTTTATTCTGGTGATCGGCTCGCTGTCCTCCACCGCCGACTCGGATCTGTCGGCCCTCTCCGCTATCGTGATGGCCGACGTGTACGGCAAGAACATCGCCAGGGGCAAGGCCGACCCCAAACGCATGCTGTTTATCGGCCGGCTGACCATGATAGTGGCCACCATGCTGGGCATTGTGTTCGCCAGCTTCTCCCTCGACATTCTGGTGATGCTGGTATTTGTGGGCGCACTGTGGGGGGCCATTGTATTTCCGGTGATCGCCAGCTGCTTCTGGAGCCGGGTGACCAACCGCGCCTTTACCACCTCGGTGCTGGCGGCGCTGGTGCTGTTCTGCGTGGCCCGCTTTGAGCTGCTGGAAATGACCGGTGCCGTTGCCCTGCTGTTTGAGCTGCTGGCCAGTATTGGCGGCGGCGTGGTGATTGGCCTGATGGCGTTCGGCTTTCTCGGCCAGCGCATCGGCTTTGCCGCCGGCATTGTCGCCGGTCTGGCGCTGATGGTGTTTGCCACCGGTTTCCTGCGGGAATACACAGTGCTGCTGTCTTCCCTGGTGGCTTATGGCGTCAGCACCCTGGTGTGCGTGGTGATGAGCCTGATGGAAAAACAGCAATTCGACTTTGATCTGATCAAACAGCGCGTGGGCAACTACGACGACCGCTTTGACGCGCCTGCGGCTACCGCAGCCATCAAATCCACCCACCTTGCCAAGGAGTCCTGAGATGAACGAACTGACCCTGGGGGCCTACATTCTGATCTGGCCCGCCCTCACCCTCTGGGTATTGATCAAGATTTGCCGCGGCGTGTGGAAAGACATCGTCGCTGCAAAAAAAGAAAACCGCGAGCTGGTGTAAGCCACAGCGGACAGCAAAAAGCGGACCTCAAGGGGTCCGCTTCTTTGGTTATGGCAAGCTACAGGTAGACCAAGTAAAGAAAACGACTTCGCCTGTATACTTCATTGTTGTTCATTTACTGGCGCCGTCTCACCAGCCGGCAAAGCAGATTTATCCTGCTCAGCAAGCGCGCCCTCGCAACAAGCCTCCAGCACAGCCAGCGATAAACCGGGATCACTCAAGGCCTTCGCAACCGCTACCCCACCCACCATCATGACCATGGTTCTTAACGTCGACGCGTCCAGAGACTGATGAGGACTTCCGGCTACTTTTGTTGCCAACCCCTTGAAAATACGTGTGTAACTTTCTCGAACCAGCGGGTCCTGCTGACCAATATCAGACACCAGAAATGCCAGTGGGCATCCGCCCTGATCCTGACTAAGGTGTTTTGAACTCAGGTAACTACGAATTAAACCATCCACACCGGAAGGGTGCTCTTCGCCCATCTGCCGAGCACGGAAGACTAAAGCCTCGGCATAGAGCTCCCGTTTGGAGTTGAAATGAGCATAAAAGGCACCACGGGTGAGACCCGCATGCTCCATCACTTGATCAATACTGGCACCGGAAAATCCCTTTTCAGTAAAAAGCCGGCCGGCGCTATACAGAATACGGTCACGTGTTTCAGCACGATGTTTGCTGGGCCAAGACATGATGCTCTCCTCTGGCTAACAGACAACACTCTGCCATGCTTTCGAAATATGTTCTTTAACATATTTCACACTAGGCACAGACTGGCCTCGACTTGTAAACGAAGGAGAGTGTTATGAAACAGGATGTCTATATTTTCGGCCCTGCCTTCAGCAGCTTTGTTCGCTCGGTCATGCTGTGTTGCGAAGAAAAAGGCATTGCCTACCGCCATGGCATGTCCCCCAAGTGCCAGAACATTAGGTTCAAAAGTCCCGAACACCTGGCTATGCACCCCTATGGCAAGGTCCCAGCGCTGCTGCACAATGACAAGGTTCTGTTTGAGACCAGCACTATCTGTCGTTATCTCGATGCCTGCTTTGAAGGACCGGCCCTGCAACCCAACGGTATTCTGGAACGGGCACAGGTAGATGAACGCTGCGCCGAAATCTCCATTTACATTGACCAGGCACTTATCAGGGACTTGGTGCTGGAATTCGCCTTTCCCAAGGGTCCTGAGGGCCAAGTAAGAGAAGAGCGGGTAGAGCAAACACTGCCGGCGGCACGTTCAGCCCTGCGAAGGCTCACTACCCTGCTCGATGAACACCCTTTTATTTGTGGCCAAAACTACACCATCGCGGATGCCCTGCTGACACCCATTCTGGACTATGTGGAGCGACTTCCCATTGGAAAAGAGCTTGTCGGAACGGGACGCTTGCAAGGTTACTTAAATGAAATGCGGGCCCGGCCTTCTGGTTTAAAAGTGCTAAACATCAGCTAAGCCACTCTGGTTAAAACGCCCCTACGTACGTTACGCAGGGTGCATGGCTCAAGCCGCCAGCCAGCGGGCGTAGAGGGGAATACCCACCAGCACGTTAAAGGGAAAAGTCACCGCCAGCGAGGCCAGCATCGCCAGGCCAATATCGGCCTTTTCAATAGAAGCGCCGATGGCCGCCGGCGCGGCGATGTAGGATGCACTGGCCACCAGCGCCACCAGAATAAGCGCACTGCCCGCCGGCAGGCTGAGCGCCGTGGCAGCCAGCGCGCCGAGGCTCGCCAATGCCAGCGGGGCCACCAGGGCAAACAGCATCACCGGCCAGCGCTTCCAGGGCACCGGAGTCAGTGCCTTGGCCGCACACAGGCCCATTTCCAGCAAAAACAGCGCCAGCAACGCCTTGAAGGCATGAATAAACAGCTCGCTCACCGGCGCCGCCCGCTCGGGGCCGTAGAAATAACCGATGAGCACGCCACCGGTCAGCAGTATCACGCCCCGGCTGGTCAGTGCCTCGTGCCACACGCTGCCATGGCTGGTGGCACCGCGCTGGCCCGACAGGCGTTTATAAAGGGAAATGGCCACTATGATGGCCGGCAGCTCCAGCAGCACCAGGTAGAGGGTAGTTTCCGGCGCAATTTCCAGCTGCAGGGTCTGGGCATAGGCCAGCGCCACCGCAAAGGTGCCGGCACTCACCGAGCCGTAGTGGGCGGCCAGGCTGGCGCTGTTGGCCTGATCCAGGCGCAGCAGCCGGCGCGCCAGGGGGTAGCACAGCAGCGGGATCAATACCCCCAGTGAGGCCACCGCCAGCAGCTCCGGCACCAGCTGCCAGTGCAGGTTGCCATGCAAAGCTAGGCCCCCTTTAAAGCCGATGGTGAGCATCAGCAGAATACCAAGGGTGTCATAAGCCGCCTTGGGCACCTGCAGATCCGAGCGGGCCAGCCCCGCCACTACCCCCAGCGCAAAAAACGCCACCACGATATCCGGCATGATTATTCCTCTTTGTTTCGTTGACCTTACGCCCAGCCGAACCCGCGGCAGGGCGCAAGGCCTGCCGGCAGGAAAGCAACCGGGCGGTGTACGGAATCTGTTCCGGCCGAAGCCGTCTTTGACCAGTGGCGACATTGTGCGTCGAGGGCGTTATAGTTACCAATAAATGTTAATTAAGACAGATATAGATAATCATCCATGAACGTGCGTCATCTGACCTTTCGCCTGTTGCAGGTGTACGTGGCCGTGGTCCGGCTGGGCTCGGTATCCAAGGCCGCGGCCCAGCTGCATCTGACCCAGCCCACGGTATCCCAGCAGCTCAAGCGCCTGGCCGAGGCCGTGGGCGAGCCGCTGCTCGATAACCAGATGAAACCCACCTTTATCGGTACCGAGCTCTATCACGCCGCCCTCGACGCCCTGTCCCGCCTTGACGACTTCGGCGGTTTTTTGCAGGACGCCCGTCAGGGCACCCGGGGCAGCTTCAGCATCGGGGTGGTGACCACCGCCAAATACATACTGCCCCGGCTGCTGGGCCCCTTTAACCGGCAATACCCCGGGGTGGAAGTGTCCATCAGCGTCGGCAACCGGGGCTATATTCTGGAACGTCACCGCCACCAGCAGGACGATGTCTATCTGTTCAGCCATCCGCCAAGCGGCGAGCACACCCTGAGTGGCCGCTTTATTCACAATCCCCTGGTGCTGATCACGCCCCCGGATCACTGGGCGCTCAAACAACCGCCGGTCAGTTTTGCCGACCTGCTCAACGAACGCTTTCTGTTACGGGAGCCGGGCAGCGCCACCCGGCTGGTATTTGAGGAATGGCTGCGCAGCCGCAACCTGCAGCTGAAGCGGGTGATGCAGATAGAAAGCAACGAGGTTATTCGCATGAGCGTGGAGCAGGGACTGGGGCTGGCGGTGCTCTCGGAGCACACTCTGGCGGAAGGTCAGCAGCGTCTGGGCCGCCCGGCCCTGGCCGAATTCCCGCTGGGCAGTTACTGGTATCTGGTGTGCCACGGCGACCGCCGATTGCCCTACCCGGCCGCCAACTTCGTGCACTTTGTCAACGACCACCTCGCCCGCTGCGTGGATGAGCGCTACATTCACAACGATCTGGCCGCCCTGCTGGGGCATATCGGCGATGGCACTCCGACCCCATCGCCCTGAACATGACGGCCGGCCTCACTTGGCTGTCGCAAACCGCAGTCATGTGAATTTCAGGTAAAAACTTAACTCCGGGCTGGCCACCAGCGCAATACCACCAGCCCCGCCAGTGCCGAACACACAGAGGCAAGAAAAATCCCCAGCTTGGCGCCATCGATCAGGCTCTGATCGAACGCCATGTCGGCGATGAACAATGCCATGGTAAAGCCAATGCCGGCGAGCAGGCCACCACCGGCCAGCAAAGGCCAGCTGAGTCCGGGTGGCAAAACTGCAATATGCAGCCGCAACGCCAGCCAGCTGAACAGCAAAATACCCACCGGCTTGCCGAGCACAAACCCCATAAACACTGCCAACGTGACCGGGCCTCCCAGCTGGTTGAAAGACAGCGTCAACCCGGCATTGGCAAGGGCAAACAGGGGCATAATGACGAACCCTACCCAAGGATGCAGTGCCATTTCCAGCCGTTCTACCGGCGACAGGGTCTCTCGGGCCGCCATTTCTGCCATTTTCAGGGTCTCCCTGCCCTTGGTATGTCCGCCGCTGCCTTCGCTGCCAGAGGGGTGCGCCACCACCTGACTCAGAATCGCGTACAAACGCGTATCACTGACCCACCGGCGCGCGGGCGTCATCAGGCCGAGGATAACCCCGGTGATGGTGGCGTGTACGCCGGAAGCATCGATCATGAGCCAGATCAGCCCACCCATCAGAACATAAAGTGGGAAACCGCGTATACCGAGCCTCGACATCAGTCCGACAAACACCAGGCCAAGCCCGGCCGCCGCCAGATAAGGCCAAAGGATGTCACTGCTGTAGCCGATGGCCACCACCAGAATGGCGCCAATATCGTCGACTATCGCCAACGACAGCAGGAACATGCGCAGGCTTTGCGGAATACGCGATCCCAGCAGGGCCAGACAACCGATCACAAACGCCGTATCGGTCGCCATCACTGTGCCCCAGCCTAGCTGACCGGGCTGAGCATATTGCAACAGCAGGTATATGGCAGCCGGAACCAGCATCCCCCCTAGCGCGGCGGCGATGGACAAGGCCGCTACCCGTGGCCGGCTCAATTCTCCCAGCACCCACTCCCGCTTTAACTCCAGCGCAACCAGAAAAAAGAACAGCGTCATCAGGCCATCGTTAATCCACTCACGCAGAGAGCGAACAAACGCCTGCGGTCCGACACTCAAACCGACCGGCAGCTCCCAGAAATGCTCAAAAGAAGCCGCCCAGGGTGAGTTGGACATCAACAACGCGAAAAAAGTAAACAGCAGCAGCATGGCCCCGGCGGCGGTTTCAATCTGTACAAAACGAGCAAAAGGATTGGTCAGCCGCTCAACCAGTGCTCTTGGCAATCGGGTGGTATTGGTGGATGCTGTCGGATCCGTGTTCATCATGGAATATCCCGGTATAGGAGGCATGGTGCACTCAGCTTGCATACCAGAGCACCGCAAAGTAATGGCACAGGGTGCCGCCCATCACAAAGAGGTGCCAGATGAAATGGCCGAAGCGCAGCCTGGCATCGGTGGCAAAAAACACCACGCCCAGGGTGTAGAACAGACCGCCGCCCGCAAGCCACAACAGGCCCGACGTGGGCAAGACGGACCACAGTGGTTTGGCAGCCAGCACAATCAACCAGCCCATCACCAGATAAAGGCCAGTAGCCACCACCGAATGAGGGCGCTTCGGCATTATATTCAGCACAATGCCGGCAGCCGCCATCCCCCAGATCAACCCAAACAGGGACCAGCCCCAGGCCCCCCGCAGCACGCCCAGGGTAAAGGGAGTGTAGGTACCAGCGATCAGCAGAAAAATCGCGGCATGCTCAATGCGCCGGCACACTCGCTTGACTTTGCCGGGCTTCAGCACGTGATAAAGCGCCGATGAGAAATAAAGCAGCATGGCCGTGGCGGCAAAGACACTGGCGCCAACCACATCTGCTGCGGTGCCGTAACGCACCGAATTAACAATAAGCCAGGGTGTGCCGAACATCATGGCGACCAGCGCCAGGCCATGACTGATGCTGTTTGCCAGCTCCTCAACCGGTAACTGCTCACGCGATGGATTGGGATCTGATAAGAACATGTGAGTTGCCTATGCGGCTGGCGGAATGCCAGTGGCGGCCGATGTGGGATACCTGAAAAAGCGCGCCTACTTTGTTTAGCATAGCGCCGGAACTGGGCTTGCGCATTAGTAATGCATTCCGCCAGCACCAATGACGTAAAGTACGTGTACATATCAGATAGCCTGGCAGGCCGGTAAGCGACAACTCAAGCACTTGGCCAGGGCAATGGAAAAGCGTGATATTCACATCGATCTGCCCCCCCTTGCTGGGACTAATCAGCTCGGCGTTACCCTCGGCGGGCGGCCTTCGGGGTCATGCCGAACCGGGTCTTGAAGCAGCGGCAGAAGTGGGCCTGGTCGTTGAAGCCCCATTTGTAGGCGATATCGGCCAGGGTACGGCCGGGGCCGGCGGCGCGGATGTCGGCCTCGGCGCCCTGCAGGCGCAGTTCGCGGATCCACTGGCCGACGCTGAATTCCTGGCCCTGGAACAGCTTGTGCAAATAGCGGGTGGAAATGCCGCAGGCCCCGGCCACCTGCTCGGGGTTGAGGCCGGGTTCGCGAATATGATCGCGAATGTACTGCTCTACCCGCTGCAGGTGCACCTGGCGCAGGCCGCTGTCTTCGCTGGAAATGGCGCGCGGGTCCCCTTCCACCGCCAGGGCGAACAGCTCAATCAGCTGGCGCATCAGCGCCGCCGCCTGGCGGTCGTCCAGGTAGGCCACCTGATTGGTGATGCTGCGAAAGTAGTCGAAAAACACCGCCCCCAGCCCCTGGCTGCGGTCGAACTCGCTGAACAGATAACGCTCGGGCAGTCGCAGCCGGGCGCGCAGCAGCGAGCCGGGCACCCGCACCACCCACAGGCTGTTGTCCTGGCCGTATTCAAACTCGTAGGGCTTGTCGCTGCGCTCCAGGATAAAGCCCCCGGGCCGGCAGCGCACGCTGCGCCGCTCCTGGCTGAAGTGCACCTCGTGGCGCTCGGGAAGGGTGATCAGGAAGTGGTGGTCTTCGTGCCGGTTGATGTGCTGTTTGAGGCGGTGGTAGCGGGTGGCCGAGGTGCTGAGAAAGGAGATGCCGAAGGGCGCCACGTCCCAGCGCCACAGCTGGCCGTAAAAGCGCTGCTGTTCACTAAAGTGCAGGGCCAGGTCGAAATAGGTGCTTCCGATCACCCCGCGCCAGTAATCCTGCCGCTCCTGCGCCGGCAGCAAACTGGTCAGATGGCATGAATGCATATTCGCTTCCTTCGCAAATCCATTGCGTCTGATCCGATCAAAAAAACCGCCGGGCCATGGTAAACCGGCGCCGGCGGCAATCACAAGGGACGAGTGATTAAGTTGTGGCCTTACTTCAGCCGGGTCAGCCGGTAGCAGTTGTTGGGCTCCAGCACCAGGCACCAGCCCGGGCGCACCACTATGTTGGTGGTGGGCTCTTCCACCACCGCCGGGCCCACGATTTCCAGCCCCACGTCCAGCCGCTCGCCGCTGTACACACCGGTTTCCACCCAGTGGCCGTCGGCGTCGAACAGCATGGGCCTGTGGCCGGTCAGGGCGTCGGCCAGGGTCTTGCCCACGGGGGTGCGATGCTGCACCGGCGGCTTGCTCACCCGGCCGGTGAGGGTGGACTCGATGTTCACCAGCTCCACCGGGTTGCCGGGCTCGCTGTAGGTATACAGCTCCTCGTGGCGGCGGTGGAAGGCGGCCAGCATGGCGTCCACCGTCTCCGGGGTGATCTCGCCGCCGGGGATCTCCACCGGGCATTCGTGGATCTGCCCCTGGTAGCGCATTTCCACGCTGCGGCCCAGACCGATGTCGCCCAACTGGAAGCCGTCGGCCAGCAGGTGCTCGGTGCCCTGGCGCTCCAGCTCGTGGAAGCGGGCGTTGAGGGTAGACAGGTCCGCCTCCCGGTGGATGGGCATGGGCTCCGAGGCCAGGTAGTTGTAGCGCACGTCCGAGATGATCTGGCCGAAGGCGCAGAACACCGAGGCCACCTTGGGCACCAGCACGGTGCGGCTGCCGATTTCCTCGGCCAGGGCGGTAATGTGCATGCCCGCAGCACCCCCGGCGCACACCAGGGCGAAGTCGCGCGGATCATAGCCCCGCTCGATGGACACCCGGCGGATGCCGTTGACCATGTTGAGGTTGACGATGGTGCTGATGCCGTAGGCCGCCTTTTCCACGCTGATGCCGAGCGGCTCGGCCACGTGCTTTTTCACCGCCTGCCAGGCCGCGTCCCGGTTCAGCCGAATGGTACCGCCCAGCACGGCGTCCGGGTTCAGGTAGCCCAGCACCAGGTTGGCGTCGGTCACGGTGGGGCGGGTGCCGCCCTTGCCGTAGCACACCGGCCCGGGCGTGGCACCGGCGCTCTCCGGGCCCACCTGCAGCATGCCGTATTCGTCCACCTGGCAGATGGAGCCGCCGCCGGCGCCCAGGGTTTCCACCTGGATCATGGGCACGCCGATGCGGTAGCGCAGAAAGTCGATGTCCTTGCTCAGGTTGGTGTGGCTGTCCTTGGTCAGGGTGATGTCGAACGAGGTGCCGCCCATGTCCACGGTGATCACGTTTTCAATGCCGAAGGGCTGCGCCACATAAAGCCCCGCCTGGGGCGCCGAGGCCGGCCCCGAGTTGATGGCGTTGACCGCCCGCCCCTGCATGGCCTCGCCGATGGCCAGGCCGCCGTTGGACTGGAAGTAACGCACCGGATAACGGGCGCCCAGGCCCCTGAAGTAGTCGTCGATGCGCTCCACATAGCGACGCATCACCGGGCTCAGATAGGCGTTGACGATGGTGGTGGAGGTGCGGGTGTATTCGCGGATCTGCGGGTACACCTCGCTACCGGTGCAGACAAACACCCCGGGCAGCAATTGCTGCACCAGCTCCCTGGCGCGGCGCTCGTGGGCCGGGTTGCGCACCGACCACACAAAGGAAATGGCCACGCTCTCCACTTCCTGCTCCTTGAAATAGGCTACCGCTTCGCGGATCTGCTGCTCATTGAGGGGGCTGTGCTCGGTGCCGTCGGCCAGGAAGCGGCCGCCTATGCCCCGGCGCAGGTGGCGCGGCACTATCATGTGGGCTGGGGGAAAGTCGGCCTCGTAGCGGTAGCCCTCCTCCTTGTGGCCCAGGCGGATCTCGATGCTGTCTTCGTGGCCGTGGCTGCACAGCAGGCCCACCTTGACGCCCTTTTTCTCGATCAGGGCGTTGAGCGCCACAGTAGTGCCATTGATGCACAGATCGCACTCCTGCACTATCTGGCTCACCGGCTTGTTCAGCGCCTCGGCAATCTGGCCCAGGCCGTGGCGGATGGCAATGGTGCCGTCCTCGGGAGTGGACGGGCTCTTGAACACCCGGATGCTGCCGTCGTTCTCGGCCAGTACGAAATCGGTGAAAGTGCCGCCGGCGTCCACGCCCAGACGATATTTGCTACGCATAATCAGTTTCCTTACCAGTTAATGAGTTCAGCCACGCAGGCGCTCGGTGTGAGCCCAGTTCACGCTCAGGCAATCGGGGTTGAGTGCCACGCCGTATTCCAGCTCGGCCGCCTCCCGCGACACCAGGCCGTTGCGCACGTCTTCCAGCACCGCCCTGGGATCCCGCTCAAAGGCCGGGCCATAACCGCCGCCGCCGGGGTTGATGTTGGTGATCCGCTCGCCGGGCTTGATGGTGAGCATGGTGTTGTGTTTATGCACCTGCTCGCCGTCGGGCCGGGTCACCACCAGCTTGCCGAGCTTGGGCTCCAGCAACCGGTTCTCGGCGCCCGCCGCGCCCATGGTGGGAATTTGCCGGCCTTCACCAAAGGCGATCACCTGCATTTCGTGCTCCCTGGGCTCCACTTCCCAGGCAGTGCCCGAGCCGCCCCGGTACTTGCCGGCACCGCCGCTGTCGGGCACCAGGCCATAGCGGTGGATGATGATGGGGTAGGAGTACTCCAGCAGTTCGATGTCGCCGGAGCTGAGCGCACCGAAGCAACACAGGGGCCCCACCGCGTGCCAGCCGTCCATCACCTGGGTGGCGCCGGCGCCGGAGATGATGGAAGCCAGCACCATGGTCACGTACTGCTCGCCGCTGCGCGGGTCGATGCCGGCGATGTTGATGCCGCTGGCGTGGCCCCAGGAGGCGGTCACCCGCTCGGGCGCGGCCTGCTCCAGGGCCATGCGCACCGCGTCGGTCAGGGTTTCCATCGGGGTGGTGGTGCAGTTCACGTGGGGCGCCGGCTCCACCGCGTTGCACAGGGTTCCTTTGGGTCCCAGATCCACGGTCACGCAGCGGTACAGGCCCTCGTTGTAGGGCGGCGGCAGCTGGGCGAACATCATCAGCCCCAGGTAGACGCCGGAGAGCGAGTTGCCCTCGTAGGAGTTGATGAAATAGGGGATCTGGGGCGGACTCTGCACCTCGATGTGCAGCCGGTCGCCGCTCACCGTGATGGTGCTGGTGATCGCCATTTCGCCAAAGCCGTGGCCGGCGTCTTCCAGCACGGCGCAGCCCTGGTACACGCCGTCCGGCACCGCGCGGATCAGGGCGCGCATCTGGCGGTCGGCCATGTCTTTCAGCTCGGCAATGCAGGCCTGCACCGTTTTCACGCCGTACTTGTCGAGCAGCGCCAGCAGGTTGCGCTCTCCCACCCGGCAGGCGCCGAACTGGGCGTTGATGTCCCCTTCCTGATCCCGGCGGGCACGCATGTTGGTGAGCAGCAGGTTGATCACGTCGTCCCGGCGCTTGCCCTTCTCCCACAGCTTCACCGGCGGAATACGCAGGCCCTCGGCGTAAATTTCCTTGGCATCCGGGTTGTAGCCCGCGGGCACCGGGCCGCCGATGTCGGTGAGGTGGCCCTTGCATACCGTCCAGAATACCAGCTCGCCCCGGTAGAACACCGGCTTGTACATGCAGCAGTCGAGGATGTGGCTGCCCTTGTAGGCCGGGTCGTTATGATAGATGACGTCCCCTTCGTGGATGTCGTCGCCAAAGTGCTCGGCCACCGCCTTCATGGCCGGGATCAGCGAGCCCAGGTGGATGGGAATATCCTGGCCCTGGAGGATCATCTCGGGGAAATGGTCGAACAGGGCGTTGCTGTAATCGTGGGCCAGGTTGAACACGCTGGAGCGGCCGGTCTTTTCCAGGGTGAGGGTCATTTCCCGCTGGGTGGTTTCGAGCGCTCCGCGCACCACCGCCAGGGTGATTGGGTCTACATGTGTGGCCATCGTCTACCTTCCGTTTTATGACTGGCTGAACAGGGTCGTTAACAAGCGGTTACAACTCGTTTACAGCGCCAGTATAAAAGTGACAATCACCGCCCGAATTGATGCTGGGCGCACCGGCTTTTGACCCTGGGCGCACCCGCTGCTGAGGCGGCAACAGATGGCTGACAGTGTTATTTCAGCGACTCACGGAAGGTTCTGATGATGGGCACTTGGGACCACGTGCAGGCGGGTAGGCCTGGGGCCGGCGAATCAGGCTCGCCGAGGGCTCGGCAGCCATTGCAGCAAACTGCCGCCCACAAAGCCGCACAGGCTGCCGAGGGCAATGTCGAGCATGCGGGTCAGCACCAGCTCATCGGGGCTCAGCGCACCGCCCTGCATCATGCTGGCAAACAGCACGGTCAAGGGAGTAATGAAGATCACCGCCAGGCCATAATTGCGCACCACCAAGGTTTCAATGATAAAGGTCAGCACAATCACCAAGAGAGCCAGCCACCAGGGGCCGGGCTCCAGACTGAACAGCAACCAGGCCAGCATCAGGCCCACGGCGGTCCCCAGAATGCGGTGCAGCTTGCGTTGCAACAACACGGATACGCTGTTGCCCTGCATGATGGCGGCGCAGGAAATGGGCACCCAGTAGGGATTATGCAGACCGAGGGCCAGCGCCAGCAGCAGTGAGCCCCCTACCACGGCACCAATCAGCGCCGACTCCAGCCACAACGCCGACAATGCCCGGTCCGGCTGGGCCGGCCGGGTCAGCTCGCTGTGTTTTACCGGCACCAGCAGGCTGTAACCAAAGGCCAGCAGACAGGCGCTCATGGCGCCCATCATCAGCAGGCCGGTCTGGGCGGGGATCTCGCTCAGCTCAAAGGGCACCGTGCTGGCCATGGCGGCAATCATCACGAAGAAAAAACGCCCCGGCGGCAGCACCGCGTAATAACGGCAGATCAGATTGACCAGCATGGTGATCAGCGCCAGCATGGCGGCACTGCCCCAGAGGTGACCGCCGGTCAGGGCCGCCAGGGTAAAACAGAGGGCAAAACCAAAGGCACACACTGCCAGCGTCACCATCCGGTCGGCCATGGATGCCAGCGGCATGTAAAGCAGCACCATGCCGCCGAGGGCCCCCAGCAGCCCCTGCTCCACCTGCCCCAAGGCCGCGCCCAGCAGCAGGGGCACGCCACTGCCCAGCCCCGCCAGCAGGGGAAAATGCCAGGGCCTGGGGCTGGGAGCCAGCCGCAACATGCCCGTCAACAAACCATTATCAGCCATTGATCACCCTTGCCGTTGCCAGCCGCCATGCGGCCTGGCGGTGGTACAGAAGACGACCGTGGGGCCCCCGGCCCTGCTCCCGTACCCGCACCCGGTCATTGTCCACATGCAGCACCGTCTGGGCCCGGGTGCCGTATTCATCACCGGTGATGAATACGGATGACAGCCGGCGCTCCAGCTCAAGGGGCACGCCGGTATCGGGCAGAAGATGATCAGGGGCCATGGTGCTGTCACTCAGCAATGCCAGGGCGGCGCCGTCGTCCGGGCCGTCAAGCCGGGCCAGGCCGCACTTGAGGCGCTCGGTCTTGGGCCAGGGGGTATTGAGCCCGGCATTGGAGAGCCCGTGCAGGCCGGCACTGAGGGGATGAGGCCCTGCTTCTGAGCGATTGCCGCCATAATGCAGCTCGCCCGCCGGCAAATCCCCTACCAGCAGGTTGAAGCCGGCATAGGCTTGCCCCTCGGCCAGCACCTGCTGCAGATAGTCACCGGGAGACTGACGACCGGCAAGAAAGCCGGTCACCAGCTCGCCCCGGCTGCGCCGTCCGGTTTGCGGCGCGCCCTGACGCACATTGGTCAGGGCCGCAAAGCGCCCATTTTGGGTAATTCCCAGCCAGGTGCCACCGGCCTGCAGATCCCGTCCGGCCCAGATGTGGGGGTATTCCGGCCACCAATCGGCAGGGGCCGTGGGGCGGGCATAATATTCATCCCGGTTGGCGAGCACCCGCAGGCGCCCGGCGGCGGGCTGCCAGTCAAGGGCAATCAAACACAAAAGCGCATTCCTCACTCAGGCTCATGACTCACACTTTACTCCGCCGACACCGGGAGCTCCAGCCTCAGGGAGTCTCATCGCGCACCCGCCAGAAGCTGGCGAAGCGCGGCAGTCCGGTGGCGGTTTCGCCCCGGTAGCGGTAGGTCACCAGGGTGCCCGGCGCCGGTGGATGGCGGCGCTGTTCATCACTGAAGCCGGTGCCCAGCTTGAAGCGACGGCCGTCGACCGTTTCTACCAGCAGGGCTCCCATCATGCCCTCAAGCCTGCCCTGCCCCGGCAGTTGCGCCAGCACCCTGGCCTCGGCGTCCTGGAAGCGTTTGAGCTTGAGCAAGTCCTGATTACGTTCCGGCACATAGCGGCTCTGCCGGTGGCGCAGCATCAGTCCCTCACCGCCCTCGCTTTCCACTTCATCCAGCCGTGCCGCCAGGGCGGCGGCATCGGCCAGGGCGTGATGCTGCACCCGTTGCAGGTAGGGGGTGGTGAGGGTGCCGGCCAGACGCTCCAGTGCCGCTACCCGGGCCGCAAACGGCAGTTCGCTGGCGGGCAGGTCAAACACCATAAAGCGAATTTCGCGCCACTCGTCTTCCACCGGCTCAAAACGGCGTACCGCCGCCGACAGCTCGGCAAAACGTCCCCGGCCCAGCCACAGCTCGCCGTCCAGCGGGGTGGCGGGAAAACCGGCCACAAACCAGTCGGGTGCCGAAAAGGCATGCCCCCCTCTCGACACCAGTTGCCGGCCGTTCCAGTACGCTCGAACACCGTCGAGTTTTTCGCTCACCAGGTAGTCGGCCGGGTTGTGATGAGGGGCATAATCGGCCGCCAGTTGCAGCGGCGGCGCTTCGGCGTCGGCAGGCGCCGGCACGCCCAGCCATAACAGCGGTAATACCAACGGAAGGGGTTTCATCGCGTGCTCCTTGTTGTTTTTGCGGCAAAGTTTAGCCGCTGTACAACAAACAGCCGTTATTTATGCTGATCGGGGACCACATTCACGGCCCGGGCCGCTCCCCAGCCACAGCCCAGCTGCAACAGCTGCAGGGCCATCATCAAGAGTAGTGCTCCCTGCCAGGCGCCTTCCACATCGCGCATCACTCCCAGCGCCGCCGGACCGGCCGCCGCCAGCAGGTAGCCGATGCTCTGGGCCATGGCCGACAGTGCCGTGGCCTGGGCGGTGTTGGCGGCCCGCAGCACAAAAAACGACAGCGCCAGGCTGAGGGCACCGCCACAGCCCACCCCAATCAGCGACGCCCACAGCAGTGGCGCGGCGGCCGGTTGCCACCAGAGGCCGGTTATGCCCAGAAAAGAGGCAAGAAAAATACCCAGCACCAGGGGGCGCTGATTCGCCATGCGCGCCGCCAGTATGGGCACCAGAAAATTAAACGGAATGCTCACCAGGTTGATCAGGGCGGTGGCGGTACCGGCCTCATGGGCATCCAGGCCGCTTTCCAGCAGGATTTTGGGCAGCCAGGTGGCCATGGAGTAAAAGTAAAACGACTGCAGCCCCATATAGAAGGTAATGGCCCAGGCCAGCTTGTCACGCCACAGGCTTATCTTGATCGGGTTGGCCGGGCGCCCCACGCCTTTCACCCTGAGCATGGGCAGCCAGCACAGCACACACAACAACGGCAACACCGCCCACAGGGCCACCGGATAATGCCAGCTTCCAAAGTGCTCCAGCAGCGGCACCGCCAGATACACCCCCAGCCCGGCGCCGGTGCTCAGGGTCACCGAGTAAAGCCCGGTCATCAGCCCCACCTTGCGCGGAAAAAACGCCTTGACCAGACCCGGGATAAGGACATTAAGCAGGGCGATGGCGGCACCCAGCAGCAGGGTACCCGCCAGCACCACCCCATAGTCATCGGCCAGCCGCAACACGACGCCCAGGCTGATGATCAACAAGCCGCCGATGGCCAGCACCTGGGGGGACCAACGTCTGGAAAGCGCCGGCACACAGAGGGAAATGATCCCGAAACACAGCAACGGCAGTGTGGTCAGCAGGCTGAAGGCGCTGGCGCTGATGGCCAGGCTGGCGCGAATTTGCTCAACCAGGGGCCCCACCACCACAATGCCGCCGCGCAGGTTGGCGGCGGCCAGCAGCAGGGCGAACACCGCCAGCATGGCGACCAGAGGGCGGCCGTAAAAGGGATCATCACTGACGGAGGACGTGCTCATGGTGGTTATACCTTGTGGTGTAGGACGGCGTAAAACCTGTCATGGTAGGAGCGAAGTGCGTTCGGCTCAAGCCATTAAATCACCGGAATGTGTGACCGAAGCACTCACATCCCGGTACATAACAGGTTAAAATTCTTGGGAAAATCATTAAAACGGAAGGGATTATGCTGGATCCGAAAGACATTACCGCGGTGATCCTGGCCGGCGGCCGGGGGCGGCGCATGCAGGGCGCCGACAAGGGCCTGCTGCCCCTGTGGGGCCGGCCTCTGGTCAGCCATGTTCTGGAGCGGCTGGCGCCCCAGGTGGGCCAGGTGCTGATCAATGCCAACCGCAACCTGGAACATTACCGGGAATTGGCCAGGGTGATCCCCGACGACGGTTACCAGTTTGCCGGCCCCCTGGCCGGGTTTGAGGCCGGACTCAGCCACGCCCCCAGCGAGTGGGTCCTGTTCGTGCCCTGCGACAGCCCGCTGGTGCCCGCCGATCTGGCCGCCCGGCTGTGCGCCGCCGTGCACCGCCACGATCAGATAGCGGTGGTGGACGACGGCACCCAGCTGCACGCCGCCACGGCACTGATTCACCAGTCCTTGCTGCCTTCCCTGTGCAACTATCTGGACGGCGGCGATCGCAAGCTGCAGTTGTGGTATGAGCGCCACCAGCTGGTGCCGGTGGACTTCAGCGACCAGGCCGACGCCTTTTACAACCTCAATACCCCCGAAGCCCTGGTCGCGCTGGAACAGCGGCGTAAGACGTAAAAAAGGGGCGTCATTGTTTACATGATGCCGCCCTTTTATTAACGGCCGAAATAGCGCACGAACTGGGCCGGGTCCCGCTCGGGCAGCTTGCGTACCGCCACTTCCGGCGTGCCCAGATACAGAAAGCCGACAATCTGATCCTGCTCTGCCAGTCCCAGTGCATCATGCACTCCCCGGTCAAAGGCGAACCAGCCGGTACGCCAGATGCCGTTAAAGCCCATGCTCTGGGCCGCCATCTGCATGGCCATCAGGGCGCAACCGGCGGACAGCTCCTGCTCCAGACGGGGCACCTTGTCATGCTCCTTGATCTTGGCCACCACGGTGATCACCATGGGGGCGCGCAGGGGCGCATTGCGGGCCTTGTCGATGGCGTCTGCGCTCTCTCCCTTCGCCTCGGCCGCCGCCGCCAGCACCTCGCCCAGGGCCCGGCGCTGCTCGCCTTCAAACACAATAAATTCCCAGGGAGTGAGTGCGGCGTGATCCGGCGCGCGCAGGGCCGCGCGGAACAGGGTGTTGAGTTGCTCACCGGCAGGCGCCGGCGCCACCAGCCGGGGGTTGGAGTGGCGGTTCAGTAACAGTTCCAGTGCATCCATTTTTTTACTCCTGTTTTGAGACCGCGCTACCTTAACAGCCCGCGCTTCGGGCATAAAGCCTCTACAGCCTCATGGCAAGCCCGGTCCCCTGACGAATGGCTCGCTGAGCGTCGAGCTCGGCGGCCACCTCGGCACCGCCGATCAGGTGAACACGCCGTCCCGCCCGCTCCAGCGCCGGCAGCAAGGTCCGCTCCGGCTCCTGGCCGGCACAGAGAATAATGTTATCCACGGCCAGACACATGACCTGACCATGGCGCTCGATATGCAGTCCTTGATCGTCGATGCGCAGGTAACGCACGCCCCCCCACAGTTGCACCCCATGGTGGCGCAGGCTGGCTTTGTGGATCCAGCCGGTGGTTTTGCCCTGGCCGCGGCCGGGCTCTCCCGGGCTGCGCTGCAACAGCCACAGTTGTCGTGCCGCAGCTGGTTTTTGCGGTGGCATCAGGGCACCGGGCGCGCGGTACGCCATATCAATGCCCCACTCCGCCAGCCAGTCTGGCAAGGAGGGCACAGGCTCCGCCACCAGGTACTGGGCCAGATCCACCCCGATGCCGCCGGCGCCGATAATGGCCACCCGCCGGCCCACGGCGGCCTGTCCGCTCAGCACTTGGGAATAACTCAGCACACGGCCATGTTCGATGCCGCTGATGCCGGGCCGGCGCGGACGCACTCCGGTGGCCAGCACCACCTCATCAAAGTTCTGCAGATGCTCGAGCCCGGCCTCGGTATTGAGCCTGAGCGTCACCCCCGTTTCCTGCAGGCGGTAGCGAAAATAGCGCAGGGTTTCGGCAAACTCCGCCTTGCCGGGAATTTGCCGGGCAAGATTGAACTGGCCGCCAATGTCACTGCTACGTTCAAACAGGGTCACGCTGTGCCCCCGCTCGGCGGCGGTGCAGGCAAAGGCCAGCCCGGCCGGCCCGGCGCCCACCACCGCCAGCCGCTTTGATCTGGGAGCCGGTGTCATGGTCAGCTCGGTTTCATAACAGGCAAAGGGATTCACCAGGCAGCTGGCCCGCTGGCCCTCAAACACCCGATCGAGGCAGGCCTGGTTACAGGCAATACAGGTGTTGATGCGCTCGGGGGTGCCCGCCTCGCTCTTGGCCACAAAGCGAGGGTCCGCAAGCAAGGGCCGGGCCAGACACACCAGATCCGCCTGCCCCGCGGCGAGCATGGTGTCAGCCACCTCAGGGGTATTAATGCGGTTGGTGGCCACCACCGGTATCGTCAGCGCCTGTTTAAGCCGCGCGGTGATCCAGCCGAAGGCGGCCCGGGGCACATTGCTGGCAATGGTGGGCACCCGTGCCTCATGCCAGCCGATGCCGGTGTTAATCATGGTGACTCCCGCCCGCTCCAGGGCCTGGCCCAGCGCAATCACCTCATCCAGGCTCGAGCCCTGTTCGACCAGATCGAGCATGGACAGGCGAAAGATGATAATAAAGTCTGCGCCCACCCGCGCCCGCGTCTCTCGCACTATCTCCAGCGCCAGCCGCTGCCGTTGATCACTGCCGCCACCCCAGGCATCGGCCCTGTGGTTGGTGCGCGGACACAGGAACTGATTGATGAGGTAGCCTTCGGAGCCCATGATTTCCACCCCGTCGTAGCCGGCCTCTCTGGCCAGGGCCGCGGTGCGGGCAAAATCGGCAATACAGCGGCGAATGCGCCGCTCGCTCATGGCCCGGGCCCTGAACGGGCTGATGGGCGAGCGCCCTGCCGAGGGGGCCTCGGCAAAGGGGTGAACGGCATAGCGTCCGGCATGCAATATCTGCAGGGCGATGTTGCCGCCGGCCTCGTGCACCGCCCGAGTGATTTTTCGATGATGGTTCAGCTGCCAGCAAAAACTCAGCTGGGGTCCATGGAGCTTGAGCCGGCCCCGCAGGCTGGGCGCGATGCCACCGGTGATGATCAGTGCCACGCCGCCTTCGGCGCGCTCACGGTAAAAGGCGGCGAGCTTGTCAGCGCCGCCGCGCGTTTCTTCCAGCCCGGTGTGCATGGCGCCCATGATCACCCGGTTTTTCAGGGTGGTGAACCCCAGATCCAGGGGCGTAAACAAGTGAGGATACGGCCGCATAAGGTCTCCGGAAGCAGGGCTGTAGTGGCTTCGTCAGGCTAGTGGATGGCCTGCTTTTTTTCAAACAGGCGTTTTATTCGCATTTTTCGTGAAGCGCTCACAGTTAGCGGGGCCATCCATGGCAATGTGAACAGCGCCACGCCATAATGGGCAAATTCGACCCTCTTTTTTAAGGCGTTGCTATGTGGTCTGCCATCAAGTGGTTGTTTCGCACCCTGGGCCGGGTGCTGAGCGTACTTCGCACCGTACTCATCAATCTGTTTTTCCTGCTGGCCCTGCTGTCCGTGTTCATTATTTTTTTCAGCGAGAAGGAAGCGCCTACCCTGCCGGCCAGTGCCGCCCTGACCCTGGAAATCAACGGCGCGGTACTGGAGCAGGACGCTCAGGCCAGCCCGCGGCGACTGCTGAACAAGTGGCTGGCCGGTGACCAGGCACCACCCGCCCTGACCCTGGGGCAGATCAAGGAAGCCCTGAACCAGGCCCGCGTTGATGACCGCATCAAGGCGGTGGTACTCAGGCTGCAGAACATGAGTGAGTCCAGCCTGACCAAACTGGATGAAATCGGCGCGGCCCTGGAAAGCTTCAAAACCTCGGGTAAACCGGTGTATGCCATTGGCGATTACTACACTCAGGGCCAGTATTACCTGGCGGCCCACGCCGACGAGATCTGGCTGAACCCGGCCGGGGCCGTCACCATACAGGGCCTGGGCGTGTACCGGCTGCACTACAAGTCGGCCTTTGAACGCTTTGACATCACCCCCCATGTGTTCCGGGTCGGTACCTACAAGTCGTTCGTGGAGCCTTATCTGCGCGACGACATGTCCGATGAAAGCCGGGAAGACGCCCTGCGCTGGCTGGGCCAGCTGTGGCGCCACTACCAGGACAACGTCAGCACCCTGCGCAACATTCCCGCCGATCACATCAGCCCGGGCAAGGAGCTGCTGCTAAGCCGTTTTCGCGCCGTGGGCGGTGATCCGGCCCGCTATGCCCTGGAACAGGGGCTGGTCGACCAGCTCGCCACCCGCCACGACATGCTGCGCCACGTCGGCAAGCAGGTGGGCTGGGATCACAGCGCCGACAGCTATCAGAGCCTGGGCGTGAGCCGCTATCTGGCCCATCGTGCCGAGACCGGCAATACCGCCCCGGCGGTGGGACTGATCACCGCCAGTGGTGCCATCATGAGCGGCGAGCCGGCACCCAATACCATCAGCGACGAACAGCTCGGCAAGCTCATCGACCAGGCCCGCCGCGACCACGAGATCAACGCCCTGGTGCTGCGTATCGACAGCCCCGGCGGCAGCGCCTTCGCCGCCGAGCAGATCCGCGCCGCCCTGCTGCGCTTCAAGCAAAGCGGCAAGCCACTGGTGGTCTCCATGGGCAGCACCGCCGCCTCGGGAGGCTACTGGATTGCCGCCGATGCCGACAAAATCTACGCCGCCCCCACCACCCTCACCGGCTCCATCGGCGTGTTTGGCCTGTTTCTCACCTTTGAAGATGCCCTGGAAAAACTCGGCCTCAATACCGACGGCGTGGGCACCACCGATTTTGTCGGTGCCGGCCTGACCACCGGCCTGCCGGAACACGCCCAGGAGCTGATCCAGCTCGGGGTTGAGCACACCTATGAGCGCTTCGTTACCCTGGTGGCCGAAGGCCGTGAGCTAGAGCCCAGACAAGTGGAAGCAGCCGCCCAGGGACACGTCTGGACCGGCACCGATGCCCAGGCCCTGGGACTGGTGGACGAGCTGGGCTATCTGGATGACGCCCTGGCCGGGGCTGCCGAGCTGGCCGGACTGGCCGAGTACCGACTGAAACGGATACAACTGCCCCGCTCTCCCAAGGAATTACTGATGGACCAGCTGCTGACCTCCAATCTTGATGCCCGCGGGCTGATGGAAAGCGCCCTGCCCGAGGTGCTGCGCCCCGCCGGCGTGCAACTGGGTAACGAGCTGGATGCGCTGTCCCGTTTTAACGACGTTCGCGGCCAGTATGTGCTGTGCGTCGAATGCCAGGAGTTTTGAATGAACCGCAAAAAAATCTACATCGCCTATACCGGCGGCACCATCGGCATGCAGAAATCCGCCAAGGGCTATGTGCCCCTGGCGGGCTTTATGACCAACAGCCTGGCCGCCACCCCCGAGCTGCACCGCCCGGAAATGCCGGCCTACCACATCAGCGAGTACGATCCCCTGATCGACTCCTCCGACATGACCCCCGCCGACTGGCAGCGCATCGCCGACGACATTCGCGCCCATTACGATCAGTATGACGGCTTCGTGGTGTTGCACGGCACCGACACCATGGCCTTTACCGCCTCGGCACTGTCGTTCATGCTGGAGGATCTCGACAAGCCGGTGATCGTCACCGGCTCCCAGATCCCCCTGGTGGAGCTGCGCTCCGACGGGCGAAACAACCTGCTCAACGCCCTCTACATCGCCGCCGAATACCCCATTCACGAGGTGGGGCTGTTTTTCAACAACCGGCTGTTCCGAGGCAACCGGGCCAGCAAGGTGCATGCCGATGGCTTCAACGCCTTTGACTCCCCCAACTTTCCGCCCCTGCTCAACGCCGGCATTCATATCAGCCTTGAAAGCGGCAAGCTCAGCCAGCCCAGCGGCAAGCCACTTAATGTCAGCCCTATCACCCCTCAGCCCATCGGCGTGGTGACCCTCTATCCCGGCATCAGCCCCGAGGTCATCGCCAACCTGTTGCGCCAGCCGGTAAAGGCCTTGCTGCTGCTGTCTTACGGGGTGGGCAATGCGCCCCAGAACGAGGCCATGCTCAAGCTGCTGACCGAGGCCTCGGCCCGGGGGGTGATCATCGTCAACCTCACCCAGTGCCTGCGTGGCTCGGTAAACATGGAAGGTTACGCCACCGGCAAGGCGCTGGCCGACGCCGGGGTAATTTCGGGCTATGACATGACCACGGAAGCGGCCCTGACTAAACTGCACTACCTGCTGAGCAAGGGCCTGCCCCCCGAGGAAATCCGTCTCTTGATGGGACAGAGCCTGCGCGGCGAGCTCACCCCGCCGACAAGCTGATCGACAGGCATAAAAAAACCCGCCGAAGCGGGTTTTTTATGGTCTGATATTATCCGAAGATAATTACAGCACCTGGATTTGAGACGCCTGAGGACCCTTGGCACCCTGAGCTGGGGTGTAGGATACCTGCTGACCTTCGGCCAGGGTTTTGAAACCGCTGCCAACGATCTCGGAGAAGTGGGCAAACAGATCCTTGCCACCGTCAGCGGGAGTGATGAAACCAAAACCTTTGGACTCGTTGAACCATTTTACAGTGCCAGTAGCCATGTATACTTACCTTTTTTAAACATATGAATGGGCAAATGCCCGGAACCGCAATAAATATCAAATAAGGGAAGCGTGGTGACTGAAGAACCGTAAGGGACCAACAATGTACTGATGCTGCGCTGACTTGAGAATCTTGCTGAGGTGCACTCTACGGCAGTGGGGGGATGGCGTCAAACACTATCGGCAAAATAAGCCGAATAAAATTTATACAACAACAAAAAGGCGCCCGCAGGCGCCTTTTGCATTGGGTATGCCGGCGGCTTATTTGCCGTTGGCCACCCGGGCGTGCATTTCCTGCACGGAGATCACCGACTCGGTAGCGTCGTGGGCCATCGCCATCACGGTGGCAAAGGCCCCGTTCAGGGTGGTGGTGTAGGACAGCTTCTGGGCCAGGGCACCGCGGCGCAGCTGACGGGAATCCTCGATGGCCTGACGGCCCTCGGCGGTATTCACGATGTAGCTGTACTCGTTGTTCTTGATCCTGTCCAGAATGTGCGGACGACCTTCGTGCACCTTGTTCACCAGACGCGGGTTGATGTTGGCTTCGCCCAGCACCACGGCGGTGCCATGGGTCGCATCAATCTGGTAACCGGCCTCGATCAGGCTGGCGGCCAGATCCACCACCCGCTGCTTGTCACTGTGGCGCACCGACAGCAGGGCACGGCCTTCCTTCGGTACCGCCTTGCCGGCGCCCAGGTGGGCCTTGCCAAAGGCCTCGGCGAAGGTCTCGCCCACGCCCATCACCTCACCGGTGGAGCGCATTTCCGGGCCCAGCAGCGGGTCAACGCCGGGGAACTTGTTGAACGGCAGCACCACTTCCTTGACGGAGTAGTAAGGCGGAATGATTTCCTCGGTCACGCCCTGCTCCACCAGCGACTTGCCAGCCATGGCCCGGGCGGCCACCTTGGCCAGAGGCACGCCGGTGGCCTTGGACACGAAGGGCACGGTACGGGCGGCACGGGGGTTCACCTCGATGAGGTAAATGTCGTTGCCTTTGACCGCGAACTGCACGTTCATCAGGCCCACCACACCCAGCTCCAGGGCCAGCTTGCGCACCTGCTCGCGCATCTCGTCCTGAATGGACTGGCTCAGGGTGTAGGGCGGCAGCGAGCAACCGGAGTCGCCGGAGTGCACGCCGGCCTGCTCGATGTGCTCCATGATGCCGCCGATAACCACGTCCTTGCCGTCGCAGATGGCGTCGATGTCCACCTCGGTGGCGTCGTCCAGGAAGCGATCCAGCAGCACCGGCGACTCGTTGGACACGCTCACCGCCTCGTTGAAGTAACGGCGCAGGTCCTGCTCGTCATAGACGATTTCCATGGCCCGGCCGCCCAGTACGTAGGACGGACGCACCACCAGCGGGTAACCGATGTCCACGGCCAGGTTCACCGCCTGATCCAGGGCGGTCACGGTGGCGTTCTGGGGCTGCTTGAGGCCCAGACGGTCCACCGCCTGCTGGAACCGCTCCCGGTCTTCGGCCCGGTCAATGGCGTCGGGGCTGGTGCCGATAATGGGCACACCGGCGGCTTCCAGGGCACGGGCCAGTTTCAGCGGGGTCTGGCCGCCGTACTGCACGATCACGCCCTTGGGCTGCTCCACCCGCACGATTTCGAGCACGTCCTCCAGGGTCACCGGCTCAAAGTAGAGACGGTCGGAGGTGTCGTAATCGGTGGACACGGTTTCCGGGTTACAGTTGACCATGATGGTCTCGTAACCGTCTTCGCGCAGGGCCAGGGAGGCGTGCACGCAGCAGTAGTCGAACTCGATGCCCTGACCGATACGGTTGGGACCGCCGCCCAGCACAATGATCTTGTCCTTGTCGGACGGATTGGCCTCGCACTCCTCGTCGTAGCTGGAGTACATGTAGGCGGTGTTGGTGGCAAACTCGGCGGCACAGGTGTCCACCCGCTTGTATACCGGGAAGATTTCATGGCGGTGACGCAGCTTGCGCACTTCGCCCTCGGCCACGCCCAGCAGCTTGCCCAGACGCGCATCGGCAAAGCCCTTGCGCTTCAGCGCCCGCAGCAGCTCGGGGGTCAGGCCGGCCATGCCTACTTCCTTGACCTGCTCTTCCAGCTTCACCAGCTCTTCAATCTGCACCAGGAACCAGCGGTCGACGTTGGTCAGCTTGAACACGCCGTCCACGCTCATGCCGGCGCGGAAGGCATCGGCGATGTACCAGATACGCTCGGCACCCGGATCCTGCAGCTCGTGGCGAATGCGGGCCAGGCTTTCCGGATCGTTCAGGTCCACCACGGGGTCGAAGCCATTCATGCCGGTTTCCAGGCCCCGCAGGGCCTTCTGTACCGATTCCTGGAAGTTTCGACCGATGGCCATCACCTCACCCACCGACTTCATCTGGGTGGTCAGGCGATCGTTGGCGCCGGCGAACTTCTCGAAGTTGAAACGCGGGATCTTGGTGACCACGTAGTCGATGGCCGGCTCAAAGGACGCCGGGGTCAGACCGCCGGTGATGTCGTTCTGCAGTTCGTCCAGGGTGTAGCCGATGGCCAGCTTGGCGGCAATCTTGGCAATGGGGAAGCCGGTGGCCTTGGACGCCAGGGCGGACGAGCGGGACACCCGGGGGTTCATCTCGATGATGACCATGCGACCGTCTTTTGGGTTGACACCAAACTGCACGTTGGAGCCGCCGGTTTCCACGCCGATTTCACGCAGCACCGCCATGGAGGCGTTGCGCATCAGCTGGTATTCCTTGTCGGTCAGGGTCTGGGCCGGCGCCACGGTAATGGAGTCACCGGTGTGCACGCCCATGGCGTCGAAGTTTTCGATGGCGCAGACGATGATGCAGTTGTCGTTGCGATCCCGCACCACTTCCATCTCGTATTCTTTCCAGCCGATCAGGGATTCATCGATCAGCAGCTCGTTGGTGGGCGACAGGTCCAGACCACGGGTACAAATTTCTTCAAATTCTTCCCGGTTGTAGGCGATCCCGCCGCCGGTGCCGCCCATGGTGAAGCTGGGACGAATGATACAGGGGAAACCCACCTGTTCCAGCACGCCGTAGGCTTCGTCCATGTTGTGGGCAATGCCGGCACGGGGGCATTCCAGGCCGATGCGCTTCATGGCCTGGTCGAAACGGTGACGATCTTCCGCCTTGTCGATGGCGTCGGCGGTGGCGCCGATCATTTCCACACCGAACTCTTCCAGCACGCCGTGCTTTTCCAGCTCCAGGGCGCAGTTCAGCGCGGTCTGGCCACCCATGGTGGGCAGCACCGCATCCGGACGCTCCTTCTCGATGATCTTGCGCACTACCTGCCAGTCGATGGGTTCGATGTAGGTGGCGTCGGCCATCTCCGGATCGGTCATGATGGTGGCCGGGTTGGAGTTCACCAGAATGACGCGGTAGCCTTCTTCACGCAGGGCCTTGCAGGCCTGAGCGCCGGAGTAGTCGAATTCACAGGCCTGGCCGATCACGATGGGGCCGGCGCCCAGGATCAGAATGCTCTGTATGTCTGTACGTTTTGGCATGACTCTACCCTACTCCTTATGCGCGGTACTTCTGGATCAGCTCGATAAAATGGTCAAACAGCGGGGCTGCGTCGTGGGGGCCCGGGCTCGCCTCGGGGTGCCCCTGAAAGGAGAACGCCGGCTTGTCGGTGCGGTGCACGCCCTGCAGGGTGCCGTCGAACAGGGACACATGGGTGGCGCGCAGGTTCTCGGGCAGGCTGTCGCCGTCGACCGCAAAACCGTGGTTCTGGGAGGTGATCATCACCACGTTGCGGTCCAGATCCTTCACCGGGTGGTTGGCACCGTGGTGACCGTGACCCATTTTCACGGTTTTGGCCCCACTGGCCAGGCCCAGCAGCTGGTGACCCAGGCAGATGCCAAACACCGGAATGTCGGTTTCCAGGAAGGTCTTGATGGCCTCGATGGCGTAATCGCAGGGCTCGGGATCGCCGGGGCCGTTGGACAGGAAGATGCCGTCCGGATTCAAGGCCAGCACCTCGGCGGCCGGGGTCTGGGCGGGCACCACGGTCAGGCGGCAGCCGCGGTCCACCAGCATGCGCAGAATGTTGCGCTTGGCACCGAAGTCGTAGGCCACCACATGGTAGGGCAGCTCGGCGTCGGTGGGCTGGCTGTGACCCTGGCCCAGTTGCCAGCTGCCTTCCCGCCACTCGTACCGGCTGGCAGTGGACACCACCTTGGCCAGATCCATGCCCTTGAGACCGGGAAAGCCTTTGGCTTCGGCCAGGGCCTTGGCGTCATCGAGGTCGGCTCCTGCCAGAATGCAGCCGGCCTGAGCGCCTTTTTCGCGCAGAATGCGAGTCAGCTTGCGGGTATCGATATCGGCAATACCCACTATGTTGTGAGCCTTGAGATAGTCAGACAGGGTGCGCTGATTGCGGAAACTGGAGGCGATCAGCGGAAGATCGCGAATGATCAGCCCCTGGGCGTGAACCCGGTCGGACTCTTCATCTTCGGCGTTAGTGCCGGTATTGCCTATATGAGGATAAGTGAGCGTGACGATCTGGCGTGCGTAGGATGGATCGGTGAGTATTTCCTGGTATCCCGTCATTGACGTGTTGAATACCACCTCACCAACGGCACAACCGTCGGCGCCAATGGCTGTACCGCGGAAGACCGAGCCATCTTCCAATACGAGCAGCGCTGAGTGATTCAAGACAACCTCCAAGTTAATTCTTATAAATCAACAATTTACCTGGCTGTCCCGAGTTACAGACAAAAAATTTTACTGCATCTCGGCTAATACTGGGCAAATTCTGTGTATTTTATCTGGATGCGTCGTTTTCGACAAACTTTTTTGTGATCCCAGCCACCGAAAGCCGAACAATCGAGCGCTTCGCGCATAAAAACTCAAAAGGCAAGCATAAAAACAAGGGGAGAACGCAGAACAGGGGAAAAAACAACGACTTGAAACAATCTTTACGCGAAGCTACCGAAAAAGTAAAAAATACAAAAAAAACACTTACAAAACAAGCAGATAAACCAGACCCATGAAAAAAGTAAGCAACCAGACCGGCCCGCGGGAGCCAGCCTGGCTTCAGATGGGACAATGACTGCTTATTTTAGCCCCAGTACATCCTGCATATCGAACAGACCGGCAGGCTGGCCGGCAATCCAGGCCGCCGCCCGCACGGCACCGTTGGCGAAGGTCAGCCGGTTGGACGCCTTGTGGGTGATCTCCACCCGCTCGCCGATGTCCGCAAACAGGGCGGTATGCTCGCCCACCACGTCGCCGGCACGAATGGTGGCAAAACCGATGGTGTTCGGATCCCGCTCGCCGGTAATGCCCTCACGGCCGTACACGGCGCAGGCCTTGAGATCGCGTCCCAGGGTATTGGCGATCACTTCCCCCATGCTGAGCGCGGTGCCGGACGGCGCATCCACCTTGTGGCGGTGGTGAGCCTCAATGATTTCGATGTCGGTGTAATCGCCCATGACTTTCGCCGCCTGCTCCAGCAGCTTGAACACCAGGTTGACGCCCACGCTGTAGTTGGAGGCCATCACCATGGCGGTATGGGCGGTGGCGGCCTGGATCTCGGCCTTCTGCTCATCGCTAAAGCCGGTGGTGCCGATCACCAGCCGCTTACCGTGGGCTTGGGCCAGAGCGATATTGGCCAGGGTGGCTTCCGGCCGGGTGAAGTCGATGATCACATCCACCTTGTCGATGACCTCGGCCAGGCTGGCGGTCACCGGCACATTCAGCCGGCCCACGTTGGCCAGCTCGCCGGCATCGGCACCCAGCACGCTGGAGCCGGCGTGCTCGATGGCGGCGGTCAGCACCACCCCGTCAGTGTTGGTTACGGATTCAACCAGTACCTTGCCCATGCGGCCGTTACAGCCGGCGATGGCGATGCGAACCGGATTGGTCATGCGTGTCTTCCCTTGATTCAATGATGTTCATGCGAATGTTGCGCAGTTTGCCAGAATGCGCATCGCTTGCAAATTACGCCGGGCCAAAAAGCGCCCATAAAAAAACCGGCGGCTGCCGGTTTTTTCAGACGCTGCCGGATCAGGCGATCTCGAGCAGCTCCACTTCAAAGACCAGGGTGGAGCACGGCGGAATGGAGCCGGCACCCTGCTCGCCATAAGCCAGGTGATGGGGTACGTACAGCTTCCATTTGGAGCCAACTGGCATCAGCTGCAGGGCTTCTACCCAGCCCTTGATCACGCCGTTAACCGGGAACTGGGCCGGTTCGCCACGCAGCACAGAGCTGTCGAAGACGGAGCCGTCGATAAAGGTGCCGTGGTAGTGCACGCGCACGGTGTCGGTGGCGGCGGGCGTGGCGCCTTCACCTTCGGCCAGCACTTCGTACTGCAGGCCGGACTCGGTCTGCTGCACTTCGTCACGGGCGGCGTTGGCGGACAGGAAGGCGGCTTCCTCTTCCTTGGCCTTGGCAGACTGGGAGGCCTGCTCGGCCTTCATGCGCTCGGTGATCACGCCAAAGGCGGCATTGATGTCTTCCCGGGATACGGCAAACTCTTCACCGTTGAGGGAGTCGGCCAGCCCTTGTTGTACGGCGGCAATGTCCAGCCCTTCAAACGGCTGCTGGGCCAGTTGATCACCGATCTGACGGCCGATGCCATAGCTGGCTTTCTGTTCTACTGTCTCAAATGACGACATGAGATTCCCTCTGTTTTTGGGTGCAAAGACTTAATGCTAACAAATTACGCCCCCGAGCTGAACGGCAAATCCGGCCGCCCGGCCAATAATGCCGCACCGCGCATGCCGCCGGCACCGCCAAACACCGGCCGGTGCACCGGGGCCGCGAGGACCCCGCGCATCATCTGTGCGGGCAGACGCCGGGCCAGGGCCTCGTGCAGCCAGGCCGCCTCCCCCAGGCTTCCCCCCAGTACCACCGCATCGGGATCAAGCTGGGTCATCAGCGCTCCCAGTCCCGCCGCCAGCACATCGAAATAGATGTCCATGCAACGTGCCGCCGCGGGCTCGCCCCGCTGCCAGGCCGCGATGATGGCCTGTCCGTCGCGCTCCGCCCCGCCACAGTGACGGTACAGCCGGGCCAGGCCGGTACCGGACACATAGGCTTCCAGACAGGCGGTACGGCCACAACCGCATTCAAACAGCGGCAGGCCGGCATGGCGCGCCAGCAGGCCGGCATCGATGGGGCCATGACCAAACTCGCCGCTGCCGCCCCGCCGGCTGCTCATCAGCCGGCCGTCATGAATAAGCGCACCGCCCACGCCGGTACCCAGGGTCAGGCCCAGGGCCAGACGGCTGCCTGCTACAGCGCCGCCGTGGTACTCCGACAGCAAAAAGCAGTTGGCATCGTTGTCGCCAGACAAGGGCCGCTTAAGCCGTGCCTGCAGATCTGCCAGCAGCTCCCGGCCGTGAATGGCCGGCACATTGGGGGCCAGAATTCGTCCCTCGGCGTCCAGCACGCCGGGAAAGCCAAGCCCCACCCGCCCTCGAACACCCAGTCGCTCATCGGCCTCCCTCACCAGGCTGGTGATCAGTTCAAGAAAGGCCGCATAACTGTGGCCGGGCGTGGCCTGGCGAGTGGTCTCAAGCAGATGGGCATTTTCGTCAAAGACGCCAAAGGCGGTCTTGGTGCCGCCGATATCAAACCCGTACCGCATCAGCGACGACAGGCCGGTTGCTTGCCCTGGGCGCGGGCCTGCATATAAAGGTTGCTGGCCTCGGGCATCAGTGCCGACAGCCCCTGAATGCGGGTACCGTGTGACGGGTGAGTAGAAAGCAGCTCCGGCGGCTGACTGCCGGACTGCGCCGACATGTTGCGCCACAGGGCAACGGACTGCTGCGGATCAAAGCCCGCCCGGGCCATCAGCTGCAGCCCCAGCCGGTCGGCTTCCGCTTCCTGCTCCCGGCCATAGGGCAGCAGGTAGCCCACCTGTACCCCCAGCCCCAGGGCCGCCATGGCCGGCTGACGCAAACCGGACTGACCCAGCGCCGTGTCGGCGGCACTGAGGCCAATGTTGGTCAGTTGGGTACGGGACACCCGCTCGTTACTGTGGCGGGCCAGTACATGGGCTATTTCGTGGCCGATCACCGCGGCCAGCTGATCCTGGGTTTCGGCCACCGTGAACAGGCCGCTGTAAACCCCCACCTTGCCGCCAGGCAGGGCAAAGGCATTGACCTGTTTGGAGTCGAACAACACCACCTCCCACTGCCCCCCGCCGGGCACCTCGGCGACCAGATGATTGGTAACGCACTGGACGTAACGGTTGAGTGCCCCATCGGCACTGATGGTTTCCTGCTCCTTCAACTGGGCAAAGGATTGTTCTCCCAAACGCTGCATGTCATTTTCGGAAAACAACAACACCTGGCTGCGGCCGGTAGGGGACTGGGTACAGGCGGTCAGCGAGCCCAGCATCAGGGCAAGTAGAATGGCACGCACGGCAATGGCCTCATCACAATAACAATGAACACCTTTTTAGCATAAACCGCGGCAGGCACAAACGCAGGCGTGGAAACGAGACCGAAGCAGACCCGAAGCGACCCTCAGGTATCGCTTCGGGGAAGGGCAAGCATCACTCGGGGCTGATCTGGCCCGCTTCCGGCACCGTGGTGTCGGACAGCAGCCACAGCGTGTACTTGTGCAGCTCCGGATGTTGAGACAAGGCCACCAGAAAGGCGCCACCGACCTCCCGATACCCCAGTTCATAGTTTTTGAGTGTGGTGGGGGGCACCTGCAGCAACTCAGCGAACTTGGGTCGGCTGAGCCCCATAGCCTCACGGATTTGCCGGATTTTCTTTCCGACCAGGCTGGTATCAGGATTCATAATCTTGCTACTCCTCAATGGCAGATTACGACAGGGACGTTGCATACACTGTTTAGTTTAACACCCCTCAACAGACTCGTTGTGAACTGGCGACCTTTTGTTGAAAAAATGTTTCCATATGGCAAATAAGGACTCATACAGGGATATTTCTATGACATTCAAACCCCGTTAGAGTCCTCTTTTTGTACCCATTGCCGACCGGCACCGTTGCAGGCGCCTTGTGAGCCATTCCAAAACAGGATAGTCTGGATTCGCGCGGAACAGCGTCTGGAATGCAGTAACCGAGCGCAACATTCCGGAAGCACCTACCCCGGAACGGGGCGGCGAGTACGGGACCGGTTATTCCGCTGTGAGCGCGCCAACAACTCATTCGAATGAGGAACAAAAACATGAAAAAGACAGTGGCTTCTTCTCTGATCGCAATGGCGCTGGCAACGGCCGGCATGTCTGCCGGTGTACAGGCCAACGACTGGTATCTGGGGGCCGGTGCCGGTTACGCCGACTATGAAGATATCGATCGCAACAACGTCGACGCCGATGACAACGCCGCCGCCGTCAGCCTGTTTGGCGGTTATAACTTCAACCAGTACTTTGGCACCGAGCTGGGCTTCACCAACTTTGGTGGCGATGCCGATACCCGTGCCCTGAACCTGTCCGCCATCGGCCGCCTGCCGCTGGGTGAGCGCTTCTCCGTGTTCGGTGAAGTGGGTGCCCTGGGCTGGGATACCGACGTGGCCAACGGTGACGAAGGCGTGTCTCCCCTGGCCGGCCTGGGTCTGGCCTACCGTGCCAGCGACCTGGTAGACGTCCAGCTGCGCTATCGCCGCGTTGAAGACATGGGTGACGAAGTGAACAACGGCTTTGAGACCGACGTCAACAACGTCATGCTGGAGCTGGTGCTGCACCCCAACCGTCGCGTGGCCGCCCCCGCTCCGGTGGCGCCTGTCGCCCCTCAGCCGCAGCCTGAAGTGACTTACGAGACCCGTACCGTGACCGCCGACGGCTCTGTCTACTTCGCCTTTGACAGCTCCGCCCTGTCTGCCGACGCCCGCGCCACTCTGGATGAAGTGGCCCGTTTCGCCGAACAGAACCCGGACTACCAGATTGAACTGGCCGGCTACGCCGACCGTCTGGGCAGTGCCGAGTACAACCGCAAGCTGTCTGAGCGCCGTGCGCTGGCCGCCAAGGAATATCTGGTGCAGCGTGGTGTCGCCGCCGAAAACATTCAGACTGCCTGGTACGGCGAAGAGCTGGCTCAAGGCATGAGCGAAGAAGAGCGCCAGCGCGATCGTCGTGTAGACGCCAAGGGACAGGCCAGCATTCAGGTGGAAATCATCGAATAAGCTGCTTTGCCAAGCCTGTCACAAACGGCCCTGCGGGGCCGTTTTTGTTTTTCACGATTCCTGCTCGAATCTGGCATACTGGCTTTTTTCATTGTTGACCTTATTCCATGCAATGCCATTGTGACAGCGGACAGCCGTTTTCCGACTGCTGCCAGCCCTTTCTGGAAGGCCGGCTTGACGCCCCTACTCCCCTGGCGCTGATGCGCTCCCGCTACAGTGCCTACCGGCTGGGACTGGGCGACTACCTGGTCAGAACCTGGCATCCGGATACCCTGGGCGAGCTGAATGCCGCCACCCTGCGCGATTCGGGCCTCGGCACCGAATGGCTGGGGCTTGCCGTCGTTTTTTCACGGGGCACCCCGGGCGACACCGAGGGAGAAGTGGAGTTCAGAGTGCGCTACCGCGAACAGGGCCGGGTGGTGGTGCTGCACGAACGCTCCCGTTTTCTGCGCCATGACCGCCGCTGGGTTTACCACTCGGGCCAGTTCAACCCGCCCAAAATCGGTTCCAACCAGCCCTGCCCCTGCGACAGCGGCAACAAATACAAGCACTGCTGCGGCCGGCGCTGACGCCTCATTTCCACAACAAGAAGCAACAACAAAATGGAACGTAAAATACTGCTGAGCCACTGCCCCGATGCCCGCGGGCTTATCTCGAAAATCACCAATATCTGCTACAAGCACCAGCTCAACATTGTGCGCAACGACGAGTTCGTGGATCACGATAACGGCCATTTTTTTATGCGCACCGAGCTGGAAGGGCGCTTTAACGACCACACCCTGCTGGCGGATCTGGACGACGCCCTGCCGGCGGGCGGTCAAAACCGGCTGGTGCCGGCGGGCAGCAAGCGGGTAGTGATCCTGGTGACCCGGGAAGCCCACTGCCTGGGCGACATTCTGATGAAGCACTTCAGCGGCGCCATGAACATCGACATCGCCGCCGTGGTGGGCAACTACGATACCCTGCAGGGGCTGACCGAGAAATTCGACATTCCCTGGCACACCGTGTCCCACGAGGGGTTAAACCGGCCCGAGCATGAGCAACTGCTGGCGGAGGTGATCGACCGCTACCAGCCCGACTATGTGGTGCTGGCCAAATACATGCGTATTCTGAGCCCGACCTTTGTGGCCCGCTATGAAAAGCGCATCATCAATATTCATCATTCCTTCCTGCCCGCCTTTATCGGCGCCAGCCCTTATCGCCAGGCTTATGAACGAGGAGTCAAGATGATCGGTGCCACCGCCCACTTCGTCACCGACGATCTGGACGAAGGCCCCATTATCGAGCAGGACGTCACCCACGTGAGCCACGCCTTCACCGCTGAAGACATGGCCAAGGCCGGCCGGGACGTGGAAAAATCGGTACTGAGCCGGGCGCTCAACCTGGTGCTGGAAGAAAAGGTGTTTGTCTACGGCAACCGCACCGTGGTGTTTAAATAATTCGGGGACTGGGGACTGCTATCCCCAGTCCCGTACGGCGTCAGTCGTGCTTGTGGCTGCTCTCAAAGGCGGCCTTTTGCTCGGCCGTCGCCTCTTTCTGGTATTTCTCCTTCCACTCGCCGTAGGGCATGCCGTATACCCGCTCCCGGGCCTCGTCGTAGTTCATCTCCAGGCCCCGCTCCTCGGCGGCGGCCAGGTACCACTTGCTCAGGCAGTTGCGGCAAAAACCGGCCAGGTTCATCAGGTCGATATTCTGCACGTCCTTGCGTTGATCCAGATGCGCCAGCAGGGCGCGAAAGGCGGCGGCGTCCAGCTCGGTTTGGGTTTGCTTGTCCATCGTCTTCTCCATTGGCAGTTGAGATGCCATTATAACGGCAAGCCCCGCAAACCTCATGAGGCAACATCATGAATCGCAGCCACTTTTATGCCCAAATGGCACGCATGAAGCTGATCCAGCGCTGGCCGCTGATGCGCAACACGGATCCGGAAAACGTGGCAGAGCACAGCCTGCAGGTGGCCATGGTGGCCCACGCCCTGGCGGTGATTAAAAATACCCTGTTCGGTGGCCGGCTTGATCCCGGCATGGCCGCCCTGCGCGCCCTCTATCACGACGCCAGCGAAGTGCTGACCGGAGACCTGCCCACCCCGGTCAAATACTTCAATCACGACATTGCCACCGCCTACAAGGCCATTGAGCAGAACGCCGAGCAAAGCCTGCTGGCCATGCTGCCCGCCGAGCTGCAGCCCGCCTTTGCCCCCTTGTTGTGCGGCCACCGGGACGATGACTACAGCCACCTGGTGAAGTCCGCCGACATGCTCTGCGCCTACCTCAAGTGCGAAGAGGAGCTGTCGGCAGGCAACCGGGAGTTCGCCAAGGCCCGCGAGCGGCTGACCGCCATGCTGGACGCACGCATGAACGACGAAATTCAGTATTTTCTGGAGGTGTTTGTGCCCAGCTTTTCCCTGTCGCTGGATGAAATCTCCACCCCGGGGTTTTGAAGACGGGAGACGGGAGACGGGAGACGGGAGACGGGAGACGGGAGACGGGAGACGGGAGACGGGAGACGGGAGACGGGAGACGGGGACACTACAGGCCACAATAACCTAAGCAAGCTCGTCTTCGTCCAATCTCACACGTCCACACGTCTTATTTTTACGTCTTACATCTTACGTCCAACGTCTCACGTGGATCCTTTTCGTTCAATCCACAGGGTGACTTCACCGACCTTGAAGCCCCATTTGGTCATGTCGGCACGGTTGATCAGCCGGTTTTCATCCAGCAGGTACATCCAGTCGTTAAAGTCGATGTGCCAGACCTTGCCGTCTACCGGCACCGCCAGGGTATAACGCCAGTTCAGGGCATAGCCTTCGGTTCTGCCCTCGGCGGGGGTAACCACATCCGCGGCGGTACCGGTATAGCGGCCGTCGGCATGTTTTTCCAGCTGCCACACCCGGCGTTGCTGCTCACCGTCATCGTAAAAGAAGTCTTCCTCCAGCACCCCCTGGTTGCCTTCCCAGTTGGCCACCATGTCGACCCGAAAGCGTCGCAGCACCTTGCCGGATCTGTCCTGCACCATGCCAAAGGCCACCAGCTCACCGGTAAAGAACTCATCCAGCGCCAATGCCGGGGTGGTGCCCTGGTAATCGGCAATCTGGCTGCTGCAGGATGTCAGCAGCGGGGTCAGCAACAACGTCAGCGCCACCAGCAGAATTTTCATGTCAGCCTCCTTTCAGCTGTCGGGTCAGGTTCGGATCCCGGCTGTCAGACGACAGCCAGATAGCCAGAAAGGCGGGGGCAAAGGCCGGGTCTTCAATGCGGCCCAGCAGCCGCCAGTTGAAGTAGAACGAGCTGGCGCCGGTTTCATCCACCCTGAGCACCAGCTCGTCATCGGTGCGTACCGAGGGCCACAGCCGTGCCAGCTGTTGCGGCCATTCCGGCTTCCAGTTCACCCCCAGGCGCTGCCATTCCTCCACGGTGGCGGTCAGCAGATCTTCCTTGTCGATATTGCGCTGGTAACGCAGTGACAAGGCCTGAGGATACCGCCCCGGCTGGTAGCGGCCATCCTCGCTGTAAAACCGGGCCTGGTACAGATCCCAGAACAGCCAGCTCATTCTGCCCTGGCCCACCAGGGTCAGATCCGCCACCGGACTGGCCCATGCCGATGACACCAGCAGCAACAACATTACGCAGAGCTTTTTCATGGTTCAGTCTTCCTCAGTCGTTGATCGAGCTTGACCAGCAGCGGCAACAAGCCCGACCAGATCAGCGCCAGCAGCAGTGCCGAGGGCCAGAGCCCCAATGGCAGCGCGACCGCCTCCAGCTTCCAGCCGGCCAGGTATGAAGATGCTCCCGCTCCCGCCCCGGTCAGCGCCAGCCAGGGCCAGGAGAACCGGCGCAACCACACCAGGCTGTGCCCCAGGGTCAGCACAAAACCCACCCACAGCAGGGCCAGCCACAGCGGCCAGTGGCTGAAGGCAAACACCCCGCCCGCCGTCAGCAGGGCATCCACCCCCAACCCCAGCACCGCCAGCCACAACACCCGCACATCCGCCCGGCGGCTGGGGGTAAAGGCAAAATGCACCCCCAGCAAGGCGGCGGTCAGCCAGGCCCAGGGGTTCTGCCCGGCCACCGCCAGCAACCAGAAGCCCTCAAAGGCTACAAGCTGGGTCCATTGCCACTTCGACATGCTCTCGCTCCGGGTTTGGCCGCCTCAAAATGCGCCAGGCCGATGGTGCCTTCCAGAAAACCGCCTTCACAATAGGCAAAGTAGAAGGCCCACAACCGCTGAAAGTCGGCGTTGTAACCGAGCCGGGCGAGCTCGGGGCCGGCCCGGCGAAACCGCTCGGCCCAGATGCGCAGGGTTTCGGCATAGTGCCAGCCGTAATCGTGCAACCGCACCAGGGTCATGTCGGTCTGCTCCCGCAGATGCCGCGACATTTCACTCACCGACGGCAGGCAGCCGCCAGGAAAAATGTAACGCTGAATAAAGTCCACACTTTTGCGGTATTGCTGATAACGCTGATCGGCAATGGTAATGGCCTGGATCAACAGCCGGCCATCGGGCTTGAGCAGCCGGTTGAGGGTGCGAAAGTATTCCGGCAGGTATTCATGTCCCACGGCTTCAATCATTTCCACCGACACCAGCTTGTCATAATGACCGGTCAGCTCCCGGTAATCCTTCAGCAGCAGGGTCACCCTGTCCTCAAGCCCTTCTTGTTTGACCCGGGCCTGAGCATACTCAAACTGCTCCTTTGACAGCGTGGTGGTGGTCACCCGGCAGCCGTAATGGCGCGCCGCGTAGCAGGCCAGTCCGCCCCAGCCGGTGCCGATCTCCAGCAGGTGATCCTCCGGCTTCAGCTCAAGCCGGGCGCAGATAAGCCGAAGTTTGTGCTCCTGGGCCAGCTCCAGCGTGGAGCTGTTTCTCGGGAATACCGCCGAGGAGTACTGCATGTGCGGGTCGAGAAACCGCTCATACATGTCGTTGCCCAGATCGTAATGGGCGGCGATATTCGCCCGGCTGCCATCCCTGGAATTGCGGTTGCGCCGGTGGGCCAGCCGGTGCCAGGGCCAGGTCAGCCAGCCCAGGCGCCGTTCCAGCCGGTCCAGCACCGCCAGGTTGCGGGCAAACAGCCGTACCAGACTGGTGAGATCCGGGCTGTGCCAGCCGCCTTCCACCCAGGACTCGGCAGCGCCGATGCTGCCGCCGGTCATCAGCCGGCGGTAAAAGCGCGGGTCCATCACCCGCACCTCGGCCTGCAACGCAGCCTCGGGCTCACCGAAGAAAAACCGGTCGTCGCCGTCCTGCACCGTCAGCCCGGCGTCTTTCAGGCCGGACAACAAGGAAAATGCCAGACTGCGGGCCCAGCGATCCAGACGGCGGGGGGCGGCCAGTGTCAGGGTTGTTTCCATCTTGGCGTCCTTAAGGATGTGAATGGTAAGGAATGCGTTTTAAAAACAGCTTCAGTGCCTGCCAGTAAATGCCTCGTACTACCGTCAGGGTCATCACCGGCCACTGGCGCAACGCCGTGTTCAGGGCGTGGGCATCAAAGGGCCGGCGGCGCAGGGCCAGGGTGGCGTCAAACAACAGCCCGGGGTCGCGGTTTTCAATGTGCACCAGCGCTCGGGGGCCCGGCGGCGTAATGCGCCAGTGATATGCCATGGCCATGCCCATAAAGGGCGACACGTGAAACGCCTTGTCGGTGGCCTGGGGCTGCTGTAGATCCACCAGATAGCAGTGGCGCTCGTTCCAGGGGGTGTTGTGCACCTCGGCCAGCAGGTAGCGGGCCTCGCCCCCCTGGTAACAGAAAAACAGGTTCACCGGGCTGAAATAAATGCCAAAACAGCGCACCTGACCCAGCATCAGCACCCGCTCAAGGCCGTCGGCTTCGCCGCCCAGGCGAGCCACTTCATTCAATACCGCTTGCTTGAGCGGCAACGCCGGATCGCCCAGGTAGTCGCGGCGGCGAAAGCTCAGGGGCGCAAAGCGCTCCAGGGCAAACCAGCGGCTGGTGGCGGCGAGTGTGGGCAGCTCGTCCAGATCCAGCGCCAGCATATAGAGACCGTAACTGAAGGCATGTTCTCTGGGCTGATAGCGGCGATGGCGCACCACACCGGTGTAAATGGCACTGTTGAGGTTCATAGGCTGACTCCGAAGCGCGCACACACGTCCAGGGCACTGCGCACGCCGTCTTCGTGAAACCCGTTGTACCAGTAGGCGCCGCAAAAGTGAGTGTGGTCCCGGCCGCAAATGTCATCACGCCGCCCTTGGGCGTGAATGGCGGCCCGGTTGTACACCGGGTGGGCGTAGGTGAAGCGGCGCAGAATGCGGGCGGGATCGATGGCCTCGCTGCGGTTGAGGGTCACACAGAGGGTCTCGTCGGACTCGATGCCCTGCAAAATGTTCATGTTGTAGGTCACCGCCGGCAGGGCCTGCTCGCCGCCGTCGAGGTAATAGTTCCAGCTGGCCCAGGCCCGCCGCTCGGTGGGCAGCAGGCGGGTGTCGGTGTGCAGTACCACCTCGTTGTTACGGTATTCGAGCCCGCCCAGCACCTGCTGCTCCGCCTCGGTGGCATCGGCCAGCAATCGCCGGGCCTGATCCGAGTGGCAGGCCAGGATCACCTCGTCAAAGTGCTCAACGCCCGCGGCGGATGCGACCTCCACGCCGCCGTTCATCCGGCGCACCGACTGCACCGGGCAGTTCAGGCGAAGATCCTGCACGCCCTGCACCAGCGCCGGTATGTAGCTGCGTGAGCCCCCTTCCACCACATACCACTGGGGCCGGTCCACCAGATTGAGCAGGCCGTGATGGTTGAAGAAACGCAGAAAGAAGGCCAGGGGAAAATCCCGGCTGTCGGCCAGGGACGACGACCAGATGGCCGCCACCATGGGTAGCACATAATGGCCGGCAAAGAACTCGGAAAAGCCATGCCGCGCCAGAAAACGGCCCAGGGTATCTTCGTCGCTGAGGCCGCCGGCTTTCAGCGCCCGCTTGCACAGCAGGTTGAAACGGACGATTTCCAGCAAAAAGCCGTAGAAGCGGCCGTTCACCAGGTTCTTGCGCTGGGCAAACAGGGTACCGAGGGTATGGCCGTTGTATTCCAGCCCGGTCGCCGCCTGCTGCACGCTGAAGCTCATTTCCGTGGGCCGGGCTTCGACGCCAATCTTCGCCAGCAGCTTTTGGAAGCGCGGATAGGTGCGATCGTTGAACACGATAAAGCCGGTGTCCACCGCATGGCTACGACCGTTGAGGGTGACGTCCACGGTGGCGGTGTGGCCGCCGAGGTAATCGTTGGCCTCAAACAGGGTGACCTGGTGCTGCCGGCTCAGCAGCCAGGTCGAGGTCAGGCCGGCAATGCCGCTGCCAATCACGGCGATGTTACTCATGCGTGCTCCTTTTCATGCGACGGGCCAGGCTCAGCCACAGCCGGTGCGGCAGCCAGGACAATACCCTGAGGGTGGCGATAAAGGTGCCGGGAAAGGCGATTTCACTGTTGCCTTTGGCCAGGCCGGTGCGAATGGCGCGGCTGGCCTGCTCGGGGCTCACCCGGCCGGGCATGGGAAAGTCGTTTTTTTGCGTGAGCGGGGTGTCCACAAAGCCCGGCCGCACCAGGCTCACCGCCACCTTGCGCGGATCAAGATCCACCGCCAGGGTGCGGGCCAGATAGTCGACCCCGGCCTTGGAGGCGCCGTAGGCCTCGGCCCGGGTCAGCGGCACAAAGGTCACCGACGAACTCACCAGCGCCAGCCGGCCGCCGGTCTTGATGTGCGGCAGTACCGCCGCCACGCAGTTGGCGGTACCGATCAGGTTGGCCTGCACCACCCGCTCAAACAACGCGGCGTCAAAGCGGTGGGCATCGTCCACGTATTCACAGGTGCCGGCGTTGAGAATGGCCAGATCCACCGACGCCACCTCATTCAGGGCGGCCTCGGCGGCGGCGCGGTCATTGATGTCAAACACGCAATGCTCCACTCCCTCGCCGGGCAGCTGCTGCGCCAGTTTGTCGCGACTTCGGCCACAGGCCACCACCTGCCAGCCGTCGGCGGCATAATCCCGGGCCAGTTGCAGCCCCATGCCGGAGCTTGCCCCGGTTACCAGAACCCGTTTCATGAATTCAGCCTCCGTTTCAGGGCACGAATGCAGCCGCCCAGCAGCGGCAGCCGCTCATAGAGCATGGCGCCGAGATCAAAAAAGTCCCTGTGGTAGTAGACACTGTCGGTAAAACACAGGTGGCTCACGCCCGGCACCGTTACCGGACAACCGCCGTTCAGGCGTGGGTGCATAAAGTGCATTTCCCAGCGCACATAGGCCTCGCCGTCCTGCTCCATCACCTGAATGATGTCAAAACGGCACTGTTTCACCCGAGTAAACAACCCTTCGAAATAGGCCACCAGGGCATCTATGCCGTGAATGTCGTGGGCCGGATCCGCAAACAGCACATCCTTGGAATACACTCGGCGCAGGCCATCCAGCGCCCCGGGCGACAGGCTTTGATACAGCCGGCAAAAGGCATCGAGGGCCGGGCTCATACCGCCTCCTCGTCCTTCAGGGCATCGAACATGGCAATGGCGTGCAACCGGGCCTTGGCATGATCCACCACCGGAGCGGCATAGTCGTGCTCACGCCGGTGCTGGCGCAGCCACTCGTGGGGCGCATGAATGTGCTTGGCCGGCACGTCCGCCAGCTCCGGCACCCAGCGGCGAATAAAGTCGCCGTCGGGATCGAAGCGCTCACTCTGGGTCAGCGGGTTGAACACGCGAAAATAAGGCGCGGCATCGGCGCCGGTCCCCGCCGCCCACTGCCAGCCACCGTTGTTGGCGGCCAACTCGCCGTCAATCAGGTTGGCCATAAACCAGGCCTCGCCCCGGCGCCAATCGATATGCAGATCCTTGGTGAGAAAACTGGCCACTATCATGCGCAGCCGGTTGTGCATCCAGCCGGTTTCCCGCAAGCAGCGCATGGCCGCATCCACGATGGGATAACCGGTGTTGCCCTCGCACCAGGCGCTAAAGGCATCGTCGTCGTTGCTCCATTGCAACGCCTCGGTTTCCGCCTTGAAGGCCCGGTTCATGGAAAGCACGGGAAAGGCCACCAGCAGGTGGCGGTAGAATTCCCGCCAGATAAGCTCGTTCAGCCAGGCAAAGCCCCGCTCACCCCGACCGAAAGGCAGCGAGCCCAGGGCCGCCTCGATGGCCGCCAAACACTGATTGGGCGACAGCACCCCCAGGGCTAGATACGGCGATAACCGGCTGGTGCCCGCCACCGCGGGAAAGTCCCGCTGCTCGCCGTAATCGAGCAGCGGGTCGGCGCAAAACCCCTCGAGGGCCTGCCGCGCAGCCTCTTCGCCGGCGGGCCATGCCCGGCTGTCTTTACGCTCCCCGGCCAGCACAATGTCTGGCGCCTTGACGGGTTCACCCCGCCCCTCGGGCACCGGCAGCAGCCGGTACCCCTGGGCCCTGAGGGCGCTCAGCCAGGCCTTGGAGTAGGGGGTAAACACCCGGTACATGTCGCCGCTTTGGGTGGTGATGCTGCCGTGGTTCATCACGCAGTCGCCGTTGAACACCCGGCAGGGAATGGCCAGGGCCTGCTGCACCGCCTTGTCCCGGCGGCGCTCGTTCACGCCGATATCCCGGTTGGCGTAAAGGGCGTCGATCCCCTGCTGTTCCACCCAGCCGGCAAGCAGCGCCGGCACCTCGGCAAAATACTCGCACTCCAGCACCGTTAAAGGCACCCCCAGGGTGGCCAGGCGCTCCCCCAGGGCCTGCAGGTTGCGGCGGAGAAAGTCCCGCTGGATGGGGCTGTTGCCGTGCTGCCGCCACTGGCCGGGACAGTCGACATACACCGCCTGTACCCTGTCGCCGTCGTTGAGGGCGGCATGCAGCGCCGGGTTATCCGCCACCCGCAGATCGTTTCTAAACCACACCAAATGTCGCATCATGCTTCCTCGCGATTTCGCTCAGGGTGACTTCATGGGGCCGGTTCAGCCAGCCCTGCTCGGCATACACCCGACCCAGCTCTCCGATAAAAAAGCAGTGTTCGGGCCAGCACTGGGCACGCTCCGCAAACCAGGCCTGGTTCAGCCCGCCACCCAGCACCACCACCAGGGCGTCGCATTTCAGGCGTTCGGCGGCCAGCGGCAGTTGCAGCGGCTCCAGCCCTCCCAGCTCCAGACTGCGGCATTCCAGCCCCTGCAATTCAAAACAGGCCAGCAGGCCGGCCAGCTCGTGGCCCTGCCCCACCCGGGCCACGGCGATGCGCGGCCCGGTTTTGATGGTCAGCAGCTGGGTCAATACTCGGGCCAGCAAGGCGCTGGCGCTTTGTTCAATCAGCCGGGCATCGGGCCGCGCCAGCTGAGCCAGGCTGGCAAGCCAGGGCTCAATCACATGGCGCAGCAGCAGCTCCGCCGGATAGAGGCTGGCCAGCTCATGGAGCTCCGCTTCCAGCCGGCCCAGGTTGAGCTCACAGGCCGCCGTCAGCAGCCGGTGCCGGGCTTGTTCCCAGTTGGAGCCCTCTTCCACCGGCTGGGGGTTGCTCAGCAATCCCTTGACCTGGCCGATGCTGACGCCCTGCTCCAGCCAGTGCAGAATTTGCCGAATGAGGGCGATGTCGTCATCGGAATAGAGCCGGTGGCCCTTGTCGGTACGCGCCGGCTTGAGCAGGCCATAGCGCCGCTGCCAGGCCCGCAGGGTGACCGGGTTGATGCCGGTGAGACGGGAAACTTCCCGAATAGGGTATTGGGGCTCAGATGCCATAACGCAGTCGCAATGCCTCCGGGTGTGGATCGAGGTAGACCTGCTGGCGCAGATAGTCGTTGGGGTGCTCTTCCAGGTAGTGGCGCAGCAGGGTAATGGGCGCCAGCAGCGGCAAGATGCCTTCCCGGTACTGATGAATGGTGCGGGCCAGCTCCTGGCGCTGGCGGGAAGTCAGCTGCCGTTTGAAATAGCCCTGCAGGTGCTGCAGCACATTGGTGTGCCCCCTGCGGCTGGCCCGTTTGCTTAATGCACTCATCAGACCATGAATGTATTGCTCGGCTTTTTGTTCCGGGTTTTCCGACAGATCCGCCACCAGACGGCCCAGCGCCTGGTAGCTGTCTCTGTGATGGGCCATCAGCAAGTATTTGTAGCGGCTGTGAAAGGCGATCAGCCGGGATGGCGTCAGCCCCCGGTGCAGCAGGCCCTGCCAGTCGTGCAGGGCATAAATGCGGGTGACGAAGTTTTCCCGCAGCACCGGGTCGTTGAGCCGGCCGTCTTCTTCACAGGGCAGCAGGGGCAGTGCCTGCATGATCTCGGCGGCGTAAATGCCGACGCCTTCCTTGGCATTGCCCTGGCCGCTCTCGTGATACACCCGTACCCGCTCCATGCCACAGCTGGGCGATTTGGCGCACAGCACATAACCACTCAGCCCCTCGAACTGCGCCGCCATGGTGCGGCCGTAGTCACGCAATGCCTCGGTCACATCCAGCCCCTTGGCGGTTTGGGCAATCACCTGCCCTTCCCCGCCAATCAGCCGAATGCTGGGCCGAGGGGTGCCGAGGCCAATGGCCATCTCCGGGCACACCGGCACGAATTCCACAAACTTTGCCAGCTCGTCGGTGCAGAAGTCCGAACGCTTGTGGCCGCCATCGAAACGTACCTTCTGGCCCATCAGGCAACCGCTGATGCCCAGTTTGATAACCTGTGGATCGAACTTGTACATTGCTAACCCTCTTGTACAACTATGCTGTTACCATAGCGTTAGTTGTACAAAGTGATCAAGGCTGTACAAGAAAAAATTCTTCAACGGCAAGAGGTGAGACGCGTGTCGTTGGGGCTGGTAAATTGGAAAGTGGGAATTGGGGAATTGGAGGCTGGGACTGGGGACTGGGGACTGGGGACTGGGGACTGGGGACTGGGGACTGGGGACTGGGGACTGGGGACTGGGGACTGGGGACTGGGGACTGGGGACTGGGGACTGGGGACTGGGAACCTTGCCCGGGATAACCCCGGGCCACCAGGGTTAATTCAGCTTGCTGCGTACAATTTCCTGCTCATCGCGAAACTGGCGGCGCAGCTCGGCCTTGCTCTTCAGCACCAGCTCACCGCCCTTGCCAATGGTCATGTGCTCGGGATTGTCGTTGTGCATGGCCTGCCAGGCCAGCACCGCCTGCATGCTGTTTTCCTTCTGCTCCGGGGTCAGAGCTGAGCCATCGGGCCATTTGCCCAGCTCAACGGCGGTTTTAAGCCGCTCGTACACTTCTTTGGGCATGGCGGCAATGGCTTGCTGAAACGATGACATGGCAACTCCTCCTGTAAAGAGCGCCCAATTTACCACTCCCCACGAAAAAAGGGGCGGCTCACGCCCCCCCTTTTTACTGCCGGTTTGCAAAAATGCGATCAACCTCAGGCGGGCAGATCCATCAGCTCGATACCGGCCATTTTCTGCATTACTCGTACCACCTGGCAGCTATAGCCGAACTCGTTGTCGTACCACACGTACAGTACGGCACGGTCGCCGTCCACGATGGTGGCCAGGGAGTCAACGATACCGGCAAAGCGGGAGCCGACCATGTCGGTGGACACCAGCTCGCTGCTGGTGCTGAAGTCGATCTGGTTGTGCAGCGGCGAGTCCAGGGACACCTTGCGCAGGTAATCGTTCAGCTCTTCCACGGTGGTGGCTTTTGCCAGGTTCAGGTTCAGCACGGCCATGGACACGTTCGGCGTCGGCACGCGAATGGCGTTGCCGGTCAGCTTGCCTTTCAGCTCGGGCAGGGCCTTGGCCACGGCAGAGGCGGCACCGGTGCTGGTGAGTACCATGTTCAGCGCGGCGCTGCGGCCACGACGATCGCCCTTGTGGTAGTTGTCGATCAGGTTCTGATCGTTGGTGTAGGAGTGCACGGTTTCCACGTGACCGTTCTTCACGCCATAGGCATCGTTCACCGCCTTCAGCACCGGGGTGATGGCGTTGGTGGTGCAGGAGGCGGCAGACATGATGCGGTCTTCCGGCTGGATCATGTGGTCGTTGACACCGAACACGATGTTCTTGATGTCGCCCTTGCCCGGCGCGGTCAGCAGCACCTTGGCGGCGCCCTTGGCCTTGAGGTGCAGGCCCAGACCGGCCTCGTCACGCCACTTGCCGGTATTGTCGACCACCAGGGCATCGTGAATGCCGTACTGGGTGTAATCGATTTCGTCCGGGCTGTTGGCGTAGATCACCTGAATGTAGGTGCCGTTGGCGATAATGGCGTTGTTCTCGGCATCCACTTCGATGGAGCCGTTAAAAGGACCGTGTACCGAGTCGCGACGCAGCAGGCTGGCCCGCTTTTCCAGGTCGTCACCGCTGCCACGCACCACGATGCCCCGCAGGCGCATGCCGTTGTTGTTGCCGGCCCGTTCGATCAGCAGGCGGGCCAGCAGGCGGCCGATGCGGCCAAAGCCGTACAGCACCACGTCGGTGGGCTTGGCATCGGTGTCGGCATTCAGGGCCGGCGCCAGCTCGGCTTTCAGGAAATCGGCCAGACCGGACTCGTCCTGGTGGGTTTTCCAGTAACGTACCGCCAGCTTGCCCAGGTCGATGCTGGCCGGGGCCAGTGTCATCTCGCTCAGGGCCTTGAGCACGGGGTAGCTCTGGCTGACCGGCAGCGGCTGGCCTTCGTGGCGACGCACCACGCGGTGAGCCTTGAGAATGTCAATGGTAGAAGCGTTCAGCAAGGGGCGGGCATAGACGCAGGTTTCCACGCCCTGGTTGCGGTACAGTTTGCCAATCAGGGGCTGCATGGACTCTGCCAGTTCCTGGCTCTGCTGCCAGGCGGACAGGTAACTCTCATGGGTCATCGACCGGATCCTTTTAATTCACGTAACCGTTATGGGTATCAACAGCAAAAACAGAAAAAAGTTGCTGCTTTTGGGCTTTTCAGGCGCGCCCATTTTAGTGGATAGGGGGTATGATTACCAGACCGGAGCCGAGCGCGAAAAGACCGAAATGAGAACCAAACCCCTGTTATTCCTGCTGGTGGGCACGCTTTTGTTGGCAGGCTGTGAGCGAGATCGCACCAGTGGTCTGTGCGGTCGCTTTCCCCAGTTCTGTGCCGATTTGCACGACGACAGCTGGTGTACCCGGGAGCGTAACGGACTCGTAGAAGCCCGTTACGAACATGCCGAACGCCCCGGTGACGCCAGCCGCTACCGGCTGATGAGCAGCCTGGAAGCCTACCGGCTGTGCCTGGATCCGCTGCTGGATATTCAGTACACCAAACGCCACGAACGCAAGAACACCAAGGTGGAAGCCATTATCGACATCGGCGAGGAACTGGCCCGGCTGGAAGCCCGCACCGCGTCGTCAGACTACCCCTACCTGCAGCTGTGGCGCTGGCAGCGTCATGGTGACCGGGCGGCCCGCAACGCCTTTATCGAGCAGGCGGGCCGGCCGGAAATGCAGCAGGCCGATCTGCAGCAGGCCCTGGCCGGGTTGTTACTGCAGCGGGACCCGGCGGCGGCCGAACGCGCCCTGCACCGCTCCCTGGAGCTGAGCGGAGCGGATCACAAGCCCGATGCCAGCCTACTCGCCAGCCTGGTGGATCTGTATATCAGGCAAAAGCGCTATGAAGAAGCCTGGATCTGGGCCGGCGCCATCAAGACCCTGTATGACAGCGAGCTGGTCAACTGGCAGCATATGGAGTCCTATGTCCGCTTTGACGAACAACAGCAGAAAGTGATGCAGCAGCAGGTCAACCAGCTGGCACAACAACTGGAACAAGGCCGCTACCAGCGCCATGCCGCCGGCAACTGAGCCGGCCCGGACCGCCCTCTAACCCTGGCCCCTTGCCCCGCCGGCAACCGCAACCCGCCGTGGTGTTGACATACCCTGTCAAACAATGATCCAGCACAGGGGGAAAACACATATCTTCGTTGACGGACCGGGGCTTTCTTGTCACGTTAGCACCAACGGCTTTCTTCGCATTTGATTCTTTTCATAATCTTCAGGGTGAGTATATGACTATCAAGCTGGGTATCAACGGATTTGGCCGCATCGGGCGTTTGGTGTTCCGCCTTGCCTGCGAGCGGGACGACATCGAGGTGGTCGCCATCAATGATTTGCTGGATGTTGATTACATGGCCTACATGCTGAAATTCGATTCCACCCATGGCCGTTTTCAGGGCGATGTGCGGGTCGAAGGAGGCCAGCTGGTGGTGAACGGCAAGCCGGTGCGGGTCACCGCCGAGCGGGATCCGGCCAACCTGAAGTGGAACGAGGTGGGGGTGGACGTGGTGGCCGAAGGGACCGGCGTGTTTCTCACCGACGACACCGCCCGCAAGCACATTCAGGCCGGCGCCAAAAAGGTGGTAATGACAGGGCCGTCCAAGGATGCCACCCCCATGTTTGTGATGGGCGTCAACCATCAGGACTACGCCGGCCAGGACATCATTTCCAATGCCTCCTGTACCACCAACTGCCTCGCCCCCCTGGCCAAGGTTGTCCATGATCACTTCGGCATTGCCGAAGGCCTGATGACCACGGTGCACGCCACCACCGCCACCCAGAATACCGTGGACGGCCCCTCCGCCAAGGACTGGCGCGGCGGCCGGGGCGCCGGCCAGAACATCATCCCTTCCTCCACCGGTGCCGCCAAGGCGGTGGGCAAGGTGATTCCCGCCCTCAAGGGCAAGCTCACCGGCATGGCGTTCCGGGTGCCGACCCCGGACGTGTCGGTGGTGGATCTGACGGTGCGCCTGGAAAAAGCCGCAAGCTATGAGGAGATCTGCGCCGTGATCAAGGCGGCGTCAGAAAACGAGATGAAGGGCATTCTCGGCTACACCGAAGACGCCGTGGTCTCCACCGACTTTCTCGGCGAGCCCAATGCCGCGGTGTTTGACGCCAGAGCCGGCCTTGCGCTCAACGACAATTTCGTCAAGCTGGTGGCCTGGTACGACAACGAAATGGGGTATTCCTACAAGGTGCTGGATCTCATCGCTCACATCTCGAAATAATGGTGGTTTGAATGCAGTGATGCGTTCCGCCTGCCCCCTCCCTCTGGCATGATTGCCCCGCAAACGCGGGGCTTTTCAAGGCTTATTCCCGCGGGAGTCGTTTCCTATTCGGACGGCATCTGCGCTTCGGCGCCGAACGCATCAAGCCGGCGTTGATAGTTACTGGACCCCACCCAGGATGACAGGCGCGCCAGCAACTCGTTGAACACCTCGGCTTCTGCGGCTTGCAAAGGCGCCATCAGCAGCTCTTCCAGCGCGTCGGACAGCTTTCTTGCCTGGTCCCGTGTCGCTTCGCCTTGCGCTGTGGTAAACAGCCGAAAGCGGCGGGCATCGGCCTCGTCGTTCTCACGCCGAACCAGCCCCTGCTTGATCAACCGCTGAATAATGCGCGAGGTCTGGCTGCGCTCCAGGCTGGCCTGACGGGAAAGATCCACAAAAATAATGCCCGGCTGCCGGCCAATAATGCGCAACACGCGTACCTCATGCACCTTCAATCCCAGCCGGGATTGAAAAATGCCGTCGTTGACCCTGATCGCTTCCTGGGCAAGGAGATCGAGACGAAAGGTCCATCGCTCCTGAGTCAATGATTTGTTCATACATCTCCTGCTCGTTACCCGTCACTTTCGGGCAGATACGGCATCAAAACGACTAGCCGGTTGTATGTGATACCGCCGACGGCGTGAATGCTGCCATCGCGGCACCCGTCTCCCTGCTGGTCATGATGAATAAATTAATTGATACATGTCAATATTTGCTAATTGCAACTATTGTAGATTGAACTCAACGACGAAGCGCGCCGGGCTTGCGGACATTAGCCGGCGTATCGCCACCTACTCCGCGTCGCTTGTGCGCGGCCCCATATCGTAAGCTGCAAACAGAGGACAGCCTTATGAGTCAAACCGCTGCATCCACCTACAAGGGTAATGACAAGCTCCTGTACGGTATTATTCTGGGCGTACTCGCCTTCTGGCTCTTTGCCCAAACCACGCTGAACATTGCGCCGGCCATGGCCGAGGATCTTGGCGTTGAACAATCTCTGATGAACAGTGCGGTGGCGATCACCGCCCTGTTCTCCGGTATTTTTATCGTGGTGGTCGGCGGGCTGGCCGACCGTATCGGCCGCGTGAAGACCGTGATGTGGGGCTTTGTTTTCTCCATCATCGGCAACCTGCTGGTAGGGCTGGCCCCCGAAGGCGCCCTGGGCGGTACCTTCCTGATGGGTGGCCGTATCTTCCAGGGTCTGTCAGGCGCCTTTATCATGCCCGCCTCCCTGGCGCTGGTAAAAGCCTACTGGGAGGGTGCCGGTCGTCAGCGCGCCATCTCGCTGTGGTCCATGGGCTCCTGGGGCGGCTCCGGCTTTGCCGCACTGTTTGGTGGCCTGATGGCGCAGAACGTGGGCTGGCGCTGGATCTTCTTCATCGCCGCCGCCGTCTCCGTTGTCGGCATGCTGATGGTCCGTGGCACTCCTGAGTCCAAAGCGGAAGTGGAAGGTAAGTACAAGCTGGACATCAAAGGCATCGTCACCTTTATGATCACCATGGTGTCGCTGCAGGTGCTGGCCACCCAGGGCAGCCAGTTCGGCTGGACCAGCCCCCAATCACTGGGTCTGCTGGCCATCGCAGCGGTTTTTGGGCTTATCTTCTTCAAGGTAGAGTCCAGCAACCCCAACGCCTTTGTACAGTTCCGTCTGTTCCGTAACAGCACCTACACCGGTGCCACCATTTCCAACCTGCTGCTCAACGCCACTGCCGGTATCATCATCGTGGCCATGCTGGTGCTGCAACAGGGTGGTGGTATCACCGCCCAGGAAGCCGGTCTGCTGACCCTGGGTTACGCCATCTCCATCCTCGCCTTCATTCGAGTAGGTGAAAAACTGCTGCAACGCTTTGGCCCGCGCAAGCCGATGCTGTGGGGCTGCTTTATCGTGGGTATGACCATAGTGCTGCTGATGCCCACCCACCTGATGCTGGACAACTACAAGATCCTGTCTGTCATCTCCTTCACCCTGTTCGGTGTGGGTCTGGCCTTCTATGCCACCCCGTCCACCGATGCGGCCCTGTCCAACCTGCCGCCTGACCAGGCGGGTGCCGGTGCCGGTATCTACAAAATGGCTTCTTCGATGGGGGCTTCCTTCGGTGTCGCTATCGCTGCCAGTGTCTACACCGCTATCTCTGGTAGCAACGAAGGCGTGGCCTGGATTGAAGGCGTTATCACCTTCGTCGGCAACCAGGAAAACCTGGCCTACCGTGAAGCGGCCTTCTTCGCTCAGCTGACCATGCTGGTGTTGCTGGTTATCGCGGTCTTCTCCATCACCCTGACCATACCGAAGGGCAAGCCTGCCGACCGTGGCTAATATCGCTGACCGCCGGCACGGAGCCGGCGGTCGTCCACCATCTTTCTTCGCAAGGGGTAACCAACATGGACGCCATCATCAAGCAACTCGAACAGAACAAAGACCAAATCCACGCCTGGTTTGAGCACATGCACAGCCATCCCGAGCTGTCGATGCAGGAAGCCAACACCGCCAGGTACATTGAAGACACCCTACGCAGCTTCGGCGAATACGACGTGCAAGCCGGTATCGGCAAATACGGTATCGTCGCCACCCTGAAAGTGGGTGACGGCGACCAGGCCATCGGCATTCGCGCCGACTTCGACGCCCTGCCCATTCAGGAAAGCAACAAGCTGCACTACTGCTCCAAGACCTCGGGCGTCTCTCACCTGTGCGGTCACGACGGTCATGCCACCATGCTGCTGGCGGCGGCCAAGTACCTGGCGCAAACCAAGAACTTCAACGGCACCCTGCGGCTGTTTTTTCAGCCGGCGGAAGAAACCATGCAGGGCGCTCCGGCCATGATTGCAGACGGTTTGTTTGAACGCTTCCCGGTGGATGCCGTGTTCGCCATGCACAATATGCCGGGGCTGGAGCAGGGCAAGCTGTACTTTACCGAGGGCAACGTGATGTCGGCGGTGGACAACTGGGAAGTGGTGCTCACCGGCAAGGGCGGCCATGGTGCCTTTCCCGAGCTGGCCATCGATCCGGTGGTAGCCGGATCTTCCCTGGTGATGGCCATTCAGTCGGTGGTGGCGCGCAACGTCTCCCCGGCCCACAGTGCCGTGGTCACCATCGGTGCCTTCCAGGCCGGTGAGGCGGGCAATGTTATCGCCCACAGCGCCACCCTGCGCATGTCCATCCGCACCACCACCGACGAAGACCGCACCCTGGTGCTGACCAACCTGCGCCGTCTGATCCAGCAACAGGCCGAGTCCTTTGGCTGCACCGCCGAGATCCGCGAAGGCCAGCCGGGCGCCGTGCTGGTTAATGATCCGCAAGAAACCCGCAAGGCCGCGCAAATTGCCCGGGAAGCCTTCGGTGAGGAAAATGTGTTTGAGGACGGCCCCACCTACCTGGCCTCCGAAGACTTTGCCTTTATGCTGCAAAAGTGCAAGGGCACCTACTGCTTCCTCGGCAATGGCGACAGCAAGTTCGTGCATCACCCGGAATATGTGTTTAACCGGGATATTCTGCCGGTGGGAGCCGCTTACTGGGTCGCCCTCACCGAGGGATATCTGAGGTAACATCCGGCTTACCGTCTGGGCGGTGCCATCCTGGCCGCTCAACGTAAAAAAGCCCGCCGGCAGGTATGCTTTACCCGAGGTTCTTGTTACTTTCCCCGGGTCAGGCATGCCTGCCTTTTTATGGCACAGCCGGCTGCGCTACCATGGTGGCGAGGCCACGTTGGCGCTCATGCCGCCCCCACTGCACAGGAGATCCCCATGCTGTTACTGCTGGTCGAAGACGATCTGGCCCTGGGTAACGCCCTGCTCAAACTGCTCCGCCCTCACTACCGGGTAGAGTGGGTCAGAACCCTGGTGGCAGCAAAGCAGCATCTGGCGGCCAGCGATGCGGATCTGATCCTGCTCGATCTCGGGCTGCCGGACGGCGACGGCCTGCACTGGCTGCAACAGTTGCGCCGCCAGCACTATGCCCGACCGGTGCTGATCCTCTCGGCCCGGGATCAGCTGGATGACCGGGTACAGGGGCTGGACACCGGCGCCGACGACTACCTGGTCAAGCCCTTTGAGCCCGACGAGCTGCTGGCCCGCATTCGAGTGCTGCTGCGCCGTGGTGCCGGCTCGGCCAGCCCGGTAATCGCCATGGGAGCGCTGGAATACGCTCCGCACACCGACGCCTTTACCCTGTCCGGTAAAGGGCTTGCCCTGTCCCCCATGGAGCACCGGCTGCTGCAGACCCTGATCATGGCCAAAGGTCAGGTAGTGGCCCGGGAGCGGCTGCTGCAGCAATGGTACGGCACCGGCAACGGCGGCGATTCCAACACCCTGGACGTGCACATTCATGCCCTGCGCAAACAGCTCGGACGAGAACGTATTGTCACCGTGCGCGGCCAGGGCTACCGGCTGGTGGCCTTGTGAGGCTGCGTCTCACCCACCTGGCCCTGACCCTGGCCCTGGCCATAGTGCTGGGCTCCGGCCTGGGCATCTACCTGACCTACCAGGCGGCCGATCAGGAGTTCCGGGATCTGCTTGATGAGGATCTGGAGCAGCAGACGGAATTGCTGGCCCGGCTGATGGCGGCCAGCCCCGGCGCCCTCTCCGACACCGAGCTGCGTGCGCTGCTCTCCCGCACCTTCAGGCACGACGATGAAGAAACCCTGCTGGTCACCATCACGGATCTGCAGACACGCCGTCAGCTCAGCAACCTGGACATGGCACAATGGCCGTCCGACACCAACAAAGGCCGGGTGACCCTGCAGTTTGATGGTCATGACTGGAGTGGCCGGCAGTACCGGCACGAACACATCCTGGTCCAGTTGCTGCGACGGGACGATTTGTACCGGGAGCTGCAGGGAGACATCGCCGAAGACATCATCACCCCGGCGCTGGCCAGCAGCGGCCTCACCCTGCTGCTGCTGGCCGCCCTGGTCGGTCTGGTGCTGTGGCCCCTCTCCCGCCTGATCCGCCAGCTGGAACAGCGCTCGGCCCAGGATCTGTCGCCCCTCAAACCAGAGTCGCCACTGCGGGAAGTGGCGGTGGTCAGCGAGCGCATCAACCAGCTGATGACCGATATCGCGGAAGTGCTGGAACGCGAACGGCGGTTTGCCGGGGAGCTGGTCCATGAATTGCGCACGCCCCTGACCACCCTCAAACTGGAGCTGGCCTGCGAGGAACCGGACTTGCCGGCCATTAGCGCCGAAGTGGAGCGCATGGCCCGGGTGGTGGAACAACTGCTGCTGCTGGTGCGTCTTGATCAGGGCCGCTGGCACCACAGCTTTGCCCGCCAGCCGCTCAGGCCGATACTGGCGGCGGTGCTGGAGCGCTTTGGCCGGCGATTGCCCCCGGAGCAACGGCTGCTGAGCAGCCAGCTGGCCGACCTCGAGGCCAGGGTCGAGCCCACCCTGCTGGGCATCCTGCTCGACAACCTGCTCAGCAACACCCGCCGCCACTGCCCCGCCGGCACCGCCGTGACCGTGAGCCTTCGGCGCGAGCACAATGAGGTGGTACTGGAGGTCACCGACACCGGCCCCGGCATTTCCCCGCCGCTGCGCGCCAGCATGGGCCAGGGCCATACCCGCCTTGACAGCAAAAGCCAGGGGCTGGGGCTGGGGCTGGCCATCTGTCACCAGATTGCCCGGGCCCATGGCGGCCGACTCACCTTTCTGGCCCGGGAGGATGGGGCCCCGGGGCTGCGGGTTCGTCTGGCCATTCCTTTTTAAGGTTACGTTAAGGTTGCTTCACTATCATTGCCCTTGTCCCAATAACAACGGAGCATGAGACCATGAACAAGCCTTTTAGCCTGACCCTGGCAGCCGTCACCCTTACCCTGCTTTCCGGCACTGCCCTGGCTGCCACCGGCGGCTTCAGCGGCCCGGATCGTACCGAACAGGTCAGCGTGTCCCAGGCGCTGGAACTTGGCGATGACAGCCAGGTTCGCCTGACCGGCGTGATCACCGAATCCCTGGGCGACGAGAAATACCGCTTTCAGGATGACAGCGGCAGCCTGGTGGTGGAGATCGACAATGAAGACTGGCAGGGCGTCGAAGCCACGCCCGATACCCGGCTGATATTGTGGGGAGAAATCGACAAGGACTGGAACGAAACCGAGCTGGACGTGGACAGGGTCGAGCTGGCGCCCTGAACCAAGGATGAGCCCAACAAAAAAAGCCGAAGGCAGGGCCTTCGGCTTTTTTACGCGCCTCGATCAGGCGTTGCCCTGTACCTTCATTTTCAAGGCTTTGGCAAAGTTGAGCATGCGCTCCAGCGGGATCATGGCCTTGACCCGGGTGGCTTCATCCACGTGAATTTCGTGAGTTTCACCACCGTCCTTCAGGGCGTCACGAATGGCCACCAGGCCGTTCATCGCCATCCAGGGGCAGTGGGCACAGCTGCGGCAGGTGGCACCGTTGCCGCCGGTGGGGGCTTCCACCATTTCCTTGTCGGGGCAGGCCTGCTGCATCTTGTAGAAAATGCCCTTGTCGGTGGCCACGATCAGCTTTTTGTGGGGCAGGTCTTTGGCGGCCTGGATCAGCTGACTGGTGGAGCCCACCGCGTCCGCCAGCTCCACCACCGACTGGGGCGACTCCGGATGCACCAGCACGGCAGCATCGGGGTTCTGGGCCTTGAGTTCCTTCAGGGCCTTGGCACGAAACTCGTCGTGGACGATGCAGGCGCCCTGCCAGCGCAGCATTTCACAACCGGTCTGCTTTTCGATATAGGCACCCAGGTGACGGTCCGGTGCCCAGATGATCTTGTGGCCTTCGCTGTCGAGGTGCTCGACGATTTCCAGCGCAATGCTGGAGGTCACCACCCAGTCGGCCCGGGCCTTGACCGCCGCCGAGGTATTGGCATACACCACCACGGTGTGATCGGGATGGGCATCGCAAAAGGCAGCAAATTCATCGGCCGGGCAGCCCAGATCCAGGGAGCATTCCGCTTCCAGGGTGGGCATCAGCACGGTTTTTTCCGGGCTCAGGATCTTGGAGGTCTCGCCCATAAAGCGCACCCCGGCCACGATCAGGGTTTGTGCCTCGTGCTCCTTGCCAAAACGGGCCATTTCCAGGGAGTCGGCCACACAGCCGCCGGTTTCCTCGGCCAGCGCCTGGATTTCAGGATCGGTGTAATAGTGCGCCACCAGCACCGCATTGCGGGCTTTCAGCAGGGTCTTGATTTCATCCTTCAGCGCTCGCTGCTGCTCCGCGCTGAGCGGGGCCGGCTTGGCAGGAAAAGGATAGTCAAATTCGACAATATCAACAGCTTCAGTCATGGCGGTGTGCCGGTGCTCCATCCAGATAACATACTGGCGCCATTATACCGCCGAACACGGGGCAACCCAAATTTACGTTAACAACAGGAAGCAGCAGGACGTGGAATACTGAAGGGGAATGGGAAAAACTGGTGGGTCGTGCAGGATTCGAACCTGCGACCAATTGATTAAAAGTCAACTGCTCTACCAACTGAGCTAACGACCCGTATAAACGGAAGCTTATTCATTCGGAATAAGCTGAGCTAACGACCCGTATAAACGGAAGCTTATTCATTCGGAATAAGTGGTGGACGCTACTGGGATCGAACCAGTGACCCCCTCCTTGTAAGGGAGGTGCTCTCCCGGCTGAGCTAAGCGTCCGGGAATCTGGTGGGTCGTGCAGGATTCGAACCTGCGACCAATTGATTAAAAGTCAACTGCTCTACCAACTGAGCTAACGACCCGAATTGTGTCACTTTCCTCGGAAAGTGGTGGGTGATACTGGGCTCGAACCAGTGACCCCCTCCTTGTAAGGGAGGTGCTCTCCCAGCTGAGCTAATCACCCTGGGTGCACTTTTAAGAAAGTACTAAAACTGGTGGACGCTACTGGGATCGAACCAGTGACCCCCTCCTTGTAAGGGAGGTGCTCTCCCGGCTGAGCTAAGCGTCCGGGAACTGGTGGGTCGTGCAGGATTCGAACCTGCGACCAATTGATTAAAAGTCAACTGCTCTACCAACTGAGCTAACGACCCGAATTGTGTCACTTTCCTCGGAAAGTGGTGGGTGATACTGGGCTCGAACCAGTGACCCCCTCCTTGTAAGGGAGGTGCTCTCCCAGCTGAGCTAATCACCCTGGGTGCACTTTTAGCAAAAGTACCAAAACTGGTGGACGCTACTGGGATCGAACCAGTGACCCCCTCCTTGTAAGGGAGGTGCTCTCCCGGCTGAGCTAAGCGTCCGGGAATCTGGTGGGTCGTGCAGGATTCGAACCTGCGACCAATTGATTAAAAGTCAACTGCTCTACCAACTGAGCTAACGACCCGAATTGTGTCACTTTCCTCGGAAAGTGGTGGGTGATACTGGGCTCGAACCAGTGACCCCCTCCTTGTAAGGGAGGTGCTCTCCCAGCTGAGCTAATCACCCTGGGTGCACTTTTAAGAAAGTACCAAAACTGGTGGACGCTACTGGGATCGAACCAGTGACCCCCTCCTTGTAAGGGAGGTGCTCTCCCGGCTGAGCTAAGCGTCCGGGAATCTGGTGGGTCGTGCAGGATTCGAACCTGCGACCAATTGATTAAAAGTCAACTGCTCTACCAACTGAGCTAACGACCCGTGCTGGTGGGTGGCTGCTGCCCCCTGCCAACGGCGGCCTATATTACGGATTTAATTGTGTGACGCAACAGCTAAATTATCATTTTATTTCGTTTGCTCAAGGAACAAGCGACTCTCACAAAATTCCGCCAATCCGCCGTTTATTTCATCGCATCCAGGTTTTCCTGTGCCAGCCGCGCGGCACTGCTGCCAGCGTATTCGCTCAGTACCTGCTCAAAATGTTGTCGGGCCTGACCGTCGTCTTTTTGCTCCCGGGCAATCAGCCCCAGCTTGAGCAGGGAATCCGCCCGCTTGTTGGACTTGGGATACGCCTCCACCACCCGGGCAAACTGGGCCTTGGACTGATCAAAGCGCTTTTGGGCATACAGCAGCTGTCCCAGCCAGTAGTGGGCATTGGGCACATAGGTGGACTGGGGGTACTGGGTAATGAAACGGGCAAAGGCCGGAATGGCGGCGTTGTAGTCCTTGTCCTGCAACACCAGGTTCACCGCCCTGTCGTAGGTGGCCTGCTCATCGCCGGCGGGCTCGGGATCGGGAGTGGCCTGACTGGACGCAGCCCGGCTGGCCGCCGGGGCCGGCTCAGCAGCGCTTGCCGGCGCCTCCGATGCCCCCCTGGGAGACGAGGCGGCTTCCTGCTGGGCCGCCAGCATGCTGCGCTGGCGCTCTATCACCTGCTCCAGCCGGTAGCTCTGCTCTTCCAGCAGGCCACGCAATTCGCTCAGCTCCTGCTGCATGGCATTGAGCTGACGTTGTTGATCGATCTGCGCCTGGCTGCGGGCACTGAAGCCCCGCTCCAGCTCGGCCAGGCGCTCATTGACGGAGCCGCTGCCACCCACACTGGCCACCGGGGCCTGGGCCCAGCTGGCGGTGGATAAAACAGCGGCCATCGAAATGGCCGCGAATTTAATCATCATGTAACCGGATCAGTCCTTAGTAAACCAGTACCGCGCGGCGGTTTTTGGCAAAACCGTCTTCGCTGCGGGACGTATCAATCGGCTTTTCCTCGCCGTAGCTGACGATGGCCAGCTGAGAGCCGCTCACACCCAGGCTTTGCAGGTAGCTGGTAACCGCCTTGGCACGACGCTCGCCCAGGGCGATGTTGTACTCGGGAGTACCGCGCTCATCGGCATGACCTTCCACCAGAATGCTCACATTGGGGTTGGAACGCAGGAAACTGGCATGGGCTTCCAGCACCTGAGCATAGTGGCCGGTTACTTCGTCCCGGTCGAACTCGAAGTAGATCACGTTTTCACGACGCAGGGCTTCGTATTGCTGACGCATCTGCTCTTCGGCGGACAAGGCGCCTCCGGTCTGGGCACCACCAGTCTGAACGCCACCGTCCTGGTAGCTGCCGTCAGCGCCGGACATGGTGTCGGAGTCGCCGGTGGAGCTACATGCAGCCAGGGTCAACATGGGAAGTGCTACCGCCAGACTCTGAAGCAGTTTTTTCATTTGCATGGTTTTTCCTTAGAAAAAGCAATTTTTAGTTTAGAAACGGTGACCACGCCGGTGAGCGGACATCGCCGCTGCGCGCCGGCAGCCTGGCCTTGAAACGACCATCCATCGATACCAGGGACAGCACCTGCCGGCCCTGATAGGTGGTACTGTAGATGATCATGGTGCCGTTGGGCGCCGGGCTCGGAGACTCATCCAGCTGTGTTTCGGTCAACACCTGCAGATAGCCTCCGTCCAGCTCCTGTCGGGCAATCCGGTATTGCCCCTGGGAGCGGCTGACCAGCACCATGTTCTGACCGTCTGCCGTGACCCGGGGGCCCAGATTCATGTCTCCCTCAAAGGTCACGCGGCGGGCATTGCCGCTGCCCGGCTCGGTGCGGTAGACCTGTGGCCGGCCGCCCCGTTCGGAGACAAAATAAATACTTTTTCCGTCCGCCGACCAGGTCGGCTCGGTGTCGATTGTGCGGTTATTGGTCACCCGGGTCAACTGGCCACTGGCCAGAGTGAGTACATAAACCTCGGGCTGACCATCCCGGGACAGCACCAGCGCCAGCCGGCTGCCGTCGGGGGACCAGGCGGGGGCGCCATTGATGCCAGGCTGGGAGCTCACCACCCGGCGTTGCTGGCTGTAAATATCCTGCACCACAATCTCGGCCTTCTTGTTTTCAAAGGACACATAAGCCAGTTTACGGCCGTCCGGCGACCAGGCCGGCGACATCAGCGGCTCCCGGGAGCGCAGCAGCACCTGCTCGTTGAAGCCGTCGTAATCGGCGATCATCAGCTGGTACGGATACTGGGCACCGTGCTGCACGTTAACGTAGGCGATGCGGGTAAGAAACGCGCCCTTGATGCCGGTCAGCTTCTCAAACACGATGTCGGCAATACGGTGAGCGTACTGGCGCAACTGGGCGGCGGGCACGGTGGCACTGCGGCTTTCCAGCAGCTGGGCGCCGTTACCGCCGAGCACGTCGGCCAGCTCAAAGCTGATGCGATACTGGTTGTTGCCCGCCGGCGCAATGCTGCCCACCACCACGGCTTCCGCCTGGCGCGAACGCCACAGCATGGGGTCCAGCTGATCGGCCCGGGACACCCGCTGGGGCAGCGCATTGCGGTCCAGCGGCCGGAACATGCCGCTGTTGCGCAGATCGTTGGCAATCACCTCGGACAGCTCCTGGGGGGCGGCGCCACCGCCGGTCCATTCAAAGGGTACCACCGCCACCGGCCGGGCACTGTCTATGCCGCCGGTGATCACTATGTCCAGCGCCGCCTGGGCTCGTCCTGCCAGCATCAGCAGCGGCAGCCATAACCACAACCATCGTTTTGTCATCATCAAAGCCTCGGTATCAGGGTCAAATTCAGATTTTGCAGCTGTTTGTTCACGTCCGGATCCTTGGGCATGGGCAGGGTTCCGGTTTTGCGAATGGCCAACTCCGCCGAGCGGCAGACCTCTGCATCGCCCTGCCCCTGCCCTATGGTCAGAATAAGGCCATCGGGCGCCACCCGCACGTTAATGCGACACTGCTTGCCCACCATGGTCGGCCCCACCAGCCAGTTGCGCTGAATGGCGGCGATGATCATGCCGGTGTAGCGATCCACTTCCGCGGCCGAGGCAGCGGACGACGCGCCTCCCGCCGAGCCGCCGCCCATCAGGGCTTCCAGATCCTTCATCGCCTGCTCGGCTTCCGCTTTTTTCTTGGCTTCCGCCGCCTTGCGGGCCGCTTCGGCTTCCGCCTGTTTCTTGGCCTCTGCCGCCTTGCGCTCGGCCTCGGCCTTCTTCTTCGCTTCCTCGGCCTTGCGCGCCGCCTCGGCTTCCGCCTGCTTCTTGGCTTCCGCCACCTTGCGTGCCGCCTCGGCCTTCTTCTTCGCTTCCTCGGCCTTGCGGGCCGCCTCGGCTTCCGCCTGTTTCTTCGCTTCTGCCGCCTTGCGTGCCGCCTCGGCCTCCGCCTGTTTCTTGGCTTCCGCCGCCTTGCGCGCCGCCTCGGCTTCCGCCTGCTTCTTGGCTTCTGCCGCCTTGCGCACTGCCTCGGCTTCCGCCTGTTTCTTCGCTTCCGCCGCCTTCTGCGCCGCTTCGGCTTCCGCCTGCTTTCTGGCCTCTTCCGCACGGCGGGCGGCTTCGGCCTGACGTTGCTGCTCCAGCACCTGTTGACGCTCCGCTTCGGCCTTGGCCTGCTGCTCGGCCACGGCCTTTTGCTGCTCGGCCTGGCGCGCCGCTTCGGCGGTGGCGGCTTGCTCCGCCGCCTGTCGTTCGGCTTCCTCGGCGGCCTTTTGCGCGGCCTCGGCTTTCGCCTGGGCCGCGGCCTGCTCGGCGTCGCGGTTTGCCTGCATTTCCGCCAGCCGCTCGGCCTGGGCCGCCACCATGCCGTCGTCGATCATGGTGGCTTCAATAATGGACGCCGCCTGGGTCGGCCGCTTGGGCGTGTTGAAGTTGACCCCCACCAGCAGTATCACGCCGATCAGTACATGCAGCCCCAGCGAAATCACCAGCGCCTTGCGAATGCCCCCGCTCTGGTTATCAAACACGCCTTATTGCTCCGGTTGGGTCATCAGGCCCACGCTGGGCACACCGGCCGCCTTGAGGGTCGCCATCAGCTGGATCACCGCGTCGTAGCGCACATTGGCATCGCCCTGCACCACCACGGGGGCCTTGGGATTGGCCGCCAGTTTTTCCTGCACCATCTCGGCCAGGGCCAGCAAGTCCACCGCCTCGTCCCGGCTTTCACCCACGTCGAGGAAATAACGGCCTTCCGCATCCACCGAGGCCACCAGCGGGGTGTCGCTGTCTTCCGGCAGCAGCTCCGCCTCGGCCTGGGGCAGATCCACTTTTACGCCCTGAGTAATCACCGGCGCCGTGGCCATGAAGATGATCAGCAGCACCAGCATGACGTCGATATAGGGCACCACGTTGATTTCGGCCACGCGTTTGCGCCGCTTGCGCTGATAGCTCTGCATTACTGGTTACCCGTGGTCACTTGCCGGTTGAGAATGGTGGAAAACTCATCCATGAAGTTGGCCAGGTGGTTTTCCAGCCGCTCGACCTGATAACTGAAACGGTTGTAGGCGATCACCGCCGGAATGGCGGCAAACAGGCCCATGGCGGTAGCGATCAAGGCTTCGGCGATGCCCGGGGCCACCATGGCCAGGGTGGCCTGCTTGATTTCCGACAGGGCGATAAAGGCATTCATAATACCCCAGACGGTACCGAACAGACCGATATAGGGGCTGATGGAGCCGATGGTCGCCAGTACCGATAGATTGGTTTCCAGACGGTCCACTTCCCGGGACAGGGCCACACGCATGGTGCGGTAGGTGCCTTCCAGTATGGTTTCCTGAGGCCGGCCCTGCTTTTGCAGACGCACAAACTCGCGAAAACCGGCGTGAAAGATCTGCTCCATGCCGGCCAGGCTGTCGCGCCGGGCGTTGGACTCGTGATAGAGCCGGCTGAGATCGGCACCGGACCAGAACCGGTCTTCAAACTTGTCGGCGTCGGCCCGGGCGGAGGTGAGCACCCGGCGGCGATTGATGATCAGCGCCCAGGACAGCACCGACATGCCCACCAGCCCCAGCATCACCAGTTTGACCAGCAGGCTGGCCTGCAGAAAAAGACCTATAAACGAGATTTCAGCGTGCACCCGACAATACCCCCATCAACGGCTCAGGAATGGCAAAAGGTTTCATTTTGGCGATGTCGACGCAGGCGATGACCACTTCGCCCCTCACCAGAGAAAGGCCCGCATCATCCAGAATTTCCTGCTCAAACACAATAGAGGCACGTTTGAGCATTTTCACCGTGACGGTGACTTTTAATGCATCATTGAACCGGGCCGCCCGGCGCAGATCCATCTCGACCCGGCGCACCACAAAGGCGATCCCCTTGTCGAGCAGGCCATCCTGCTCTATCCCTAAGTGCCGCAGCCACTCGGTACGGGCTCTTTCCATGAATTTCAGATAATTGGCGTTGTAAACGATACCGCCGGCATCGGTATCTTCGTAGTAGATACGCACCGGCCAGTGAAACGGCGTGTGTGACATGCAAATCCCGGGGATCCGGCCAAAAAAGATGGAATTACTATACCCAAGTCGGCGCCGCGAAAGAAGAAGGCCGCGACAGGGCACGACACTGGATGACCCTGCTCCCCTTCGGGAGAGCTGGAAGTTCTGAGCTGGAAGCTGGAAGTGGAGTTGATTGGTGATGCTGTGCTGTGTCTGCAGGAGCGGAGTTCTTTGTGAAATCGTCCGAGCGACGGTGTGTTTGTAGGCGCCGCTTTAGCTGGCGCAACCAAACCGGCGACGCCTGTAATAAAGGACTGCTGCGCAGCCCCTGCCAGCTAAAGCGGCAGCTACCTGCCGTCAGGCTTCAGGGAGATCGAATCCAAAATGCAGGTAGGCGCGCGGGGTGGCCATGCGACCGCGGGGAGTGCGCTGCAAAAAGCCCTGCTGAATGAGATAAGGCTCAATTACGTCCTCGATGGTTTCCTTTTCCTCGCCAATGGCCGCCGCCAGGTTGTCGAGACCCACCGGGCCGCCCATAAACTTGTCGAGCACCGCCATCAGCAGCTTGCGATCCATATAGTCAAAGCCCTGCTTGTCCACATCCAGCATGTCCAGGGCCTGGGCGGCGATGGCGGCGTCGATGGCGCCACTGCCCTTGACCTCGGCAAAGTCGCGCACCCGGCGCAGCAGGCGATTGGCGATACGCGGCGTGCCCCGGGCGCGGCGGGCCATTTCCAGGGCGCCGTCGTCGTCGATGGTCAGGCCCAGCTTGCCGGCGCTACGGCTGATGATGTGGGCCAGATCCGCCACCTGGTAAAACTCCAGCCGCTGCACGATGCCAAAGCGATCCCGCAGGGGCGAGGTCAGCGAGCCGGCCCGAGTGGTGGCGCCCACCAGGGTAAAGGGCGGCAGTTCCAGCTTGATGGAGCGGGCGGCGGGGCCTTCGCCGATCATGATGTCGAGCTGGTAGTCTTCCATCGCCGGATAGAGAATTTCTTCCACCACCGGGCTCAGCCGGTGAATTTCGTCGATAAAGAGCACATCGCCGGGCTCCAGGTTGGTGAGCATGGCGGCCAAGTCACCGGCCTTTTCCAGTACCGGACCCGAGGTGGTCTTGATGCTCACCCCCATCTCATTGGCGACGATGTTGGCCAATGTGGTCTTGCCAAGCCCCGGCGGGCCGAAGATAAGCAGGTGATCCAGGGCTTCTTCCCGCCGGCGCGCCGCCTCGATGAAGATTTCCATCTGGCCGCGCACATGGTCCTGGCCCCGGTAGTCCGCCAGCGCCTTGGGCCGAATGGCCCGGTCGATGGCTTCCTCTTCCTGCCGCGGGGCCGGGTTGATAAAACGATCCGCTTCTATCATGGCTTATCCCATGCTTTTGAGGGCTTCGCGGATCAGCTGCTCCGCGTCCATGCCGGGTTTGGCAATTTTCTTCATCAGCTGCTCGGCCTGAGCGGCCTTGTAGCCCAGCGCCTGCAACGCGGCCAGGGCTTCGTCCCGAGCACCGTCGCCACCGGCCGACAAGGCCGACTCGGGTGCCGGGTTGAACAGATCGTAGCCGCCAAAGCCCTTGAGCCGGTCGCGCATTTCCACTATCAGGCGCTCGGCGGTTTTCTTGCCCACCCCAGGCAGCTTGACCAGGGCGGTGATCTCGCCCTGCTCTACGTTATGAATAAACTGATCGGCGGTCATGCCCGAAAGAATGGCCAGCGCCAGCTTGGGGCCCACGCCGTTGGTCTTGATCAGCTCCCGAAACAGCGCCCGCTCGGTTTTGGTGTTAAAGCCAAACAACAGCTGGGCGTCTTCCCGCACCACAAAGTGGGTCAATACCGTGGTCGCCTGGCCCACATTGGGCAGCTCATAAAAGCAGCTCATGGGCAGGGTGACTTCATAGCCCACGCCATTGATATCCAGCAGGATCTCCGGGGGCTGTTTTTCGACGATGATACCTTTTAACCGACCTATCACGAAGGCGCTCCGCTAACGTACAAAACTGGGCCAAGAATAATAAATAACTGGATAAATATCCATGTATCAAAGCGGGGATTCAGGCCTGGGCATGAGGGAGACGACGCTTTCCATTCCCGAGTCCCCAATCCCTCATCCCTGATTTCAGCGCAGACGCCCGCGCACGGTGCCGCGCACCTGGCCGGCCATGCCGATCAGGCTCTGGCGGGTGTGGCCGTGGCACAGGGCCACCGCCAATGCGTCGGCGGCATCCGCCTGGGGCGTGCCCGGCAGGCTCAGCAGCCGGACCACCATGTGCTGTACCTGGGTTTTGTCGGCGCCCCCCTGCCCCACCACCGCCTGCTTGATCTGACGGGCGGAATACTCCGCCACCTCCAGTCCGGCATTGGCGGCGGCGACGATGGCCGCGCCCCGGGCCTGGCCCAGCTTCAGCGCCGAGTCGGGGTTGCGGGCCATAAACACCTGCTCGATGGCGAACAGATCCGGGCGAAACTGCAAAATGATCTCGCTGACCCCGTCGTAGATTTTCTTGAGCCGGGGCGCCAGCGCCTCATCGCTCATGCGAATGCAGCCGGAGCCCAGGTACTCCATTTTATTGCCGGTCTGGCGTACCACCCCGTAACCGGTGATGCGCGAGCCGGGATCGATACCGAGAATAATGGACATAGGAAGCAGAGCCAATGGTCACCCCCGCGAAGGCGGGGGTCCAGAGAAAAGGTGTACGGCTCTGCAGACATGGCATCGCCTGCAGAGCCGCACTGGATCTCCGCCTACGCGGAGGTGACATTCCGTCGTTTACAGTTGTTCGGCCAGTTCGTCGGAGATGTCCCCGTTGTGGTACACCTCCTGCACGTCGTCCAGATCTTCGAGCATGTCGAGCAGCCGCAGCAGCTTGGGCGCGGTGTCTTCATCCAGCTCCGACTTGGTGGAGGGGATCATGGTGACTTCGGCGTTGACGGCCTCGAGACCGCTTTCATCAAGGGCATCCTTCACCGTGCCGAACTCGTCCCACTGGGTGTAGACGTCGATGGAGCCGTCGCCGTTCACCACCACGTCGTCGGCACCGGCGTCCAGCGCCGCGTCCATCACGGTTTCCTCGTCCGCCTCGGCGTAAGTGATCACGCCCTTTTTCTCGAACAGGTAGGCCACCGAACCGTCGGTGCCCAGGTTGCCGCCGCTCTTGGAAAAGGCATGGCGTACCTCCGACACGGTGCGATTACGGTTGTCGGTCATGCATTCCACCATCACGGCGGTGCCGCCCGGGCCGTAGCCCTCGTAAACGATGGTTTCCAGCTGCTGGCCGTCGAGCTCGCCGGCGCCGCGCTTCACCGCCCGTTCGACGGTGTCGCGGGTCATGTTGTTGGACAGCGCCTTGTCAATGGCGGCACGCAGCCGGGGGTTGGAAGCCGCATCGGAGCCGCCCTCGCGGGCCGCCGTGGTCAGTTCACGGATTAATTTGGTGAAGATCTTGCCGCGCTTGGCGTCCTGAGCCGCCTTGCGGTGCTTGATATTGGCCCATTTACTGTGACCTGCCATAACTTCAGTCTCCTTTTACTCGCCGTTTATCAGCCTGCCAATGGCGTCCCGGTTGGTCCAGGAGCCGGCTCTGGCGCGAGCCTCCTCAAAGGGCAGCCAGCACTGATCCAGGTGCTCGGTGAGCCGCACGGATTGCGGCTCGGGCAGGCATAAACGAAATTCGTATTCCCAGTTGTGGGTGACCCCCGGGCGGTAGCGGTGCCGCCAGTGGGGGTAAATTTCAAAGCGCACCCGGTGCCCGGTCTCCACCAGTTGCAGGCCGTTGCCCACCACCAGGCCGGTTTCTTCCTCCAGCTCGCGGGCGGCGGCCTGCAGGCGATGCTCGCCGGCTTCCAGGCTGCCGGTCACCGACTGCCAGAAGTCCGGGTTGTCCTTGCGCTGCAGCAGCAGTACCCGATCCGCAGTATGAATGAGGATCAGTACCGACTCCGGATGCTTGTGGGCCATGGCTCAGTCCGCCTTGGGCAACTCGGTGCGAATGGCCAGCTCCGCCAGCGCATCCGGATTGGCCAGGCTGGGCGCATCGGTCAGCAGGCAGGAGGCGGTGGTGGTTTTCGGGAAGGCAATCACGTCCCGAATGTTGTCGGTGCCGGTCAGCAGCATCACCAGGCGGTCCAGGCCAAAGGCCAGGCCGGCATGGGGCGGAGTGCCGTACTTGAGGGCGTCGAGCAGGAAGCCGAACTTCTCCTGCTGCTCCTCGGCATTGATGCCCAGCAGGCGGAATACCGTCTGCTGCATGGCGTTGTCGTGAATACGCACCGAGCCACCGCCCACTTCGTAGCCGTTGATCACCATGTCGTAGGCATTGGCCACGGCGGTCAGCGGGCTGGCTTCCAGCTCGGCGGCAGACAGGTCTTTCGCGGCGGTAAAGGGATGGTGCATGGCGTAGAGCCGACCGTCTTCTTCCTCGAACATGGGGAAGTCCACCACCCACAGCGGTTTCCAGCTGTGCTCGACCAGATCCAGATCCTTGCCGAGCTTCAGGCGCAGGGCGCCCATGGCGTCGGCCACCACCTTGGCGCTGTCGGCACCAAAGAAGATGGCGTCGCCATCCACGGCGCCGGTGCGGCGCAGCAGCTCGGTGACAATGGCGTCGTTCAGGAACTTGGCCACCGGCGACTGAACACCGTCCAGCCCCTTGGCGGCCTCATTCACCTTCAGCCAGGCCAGGCCCTTGGCACCGTAAATGCCCACAAACTTGCCGTATTCATCAATCTGCTTGCGGGAAAGCGCGCCGCCGCCGGGCACGCGCAGCGCGGCCACGCGGCCTTTGGGGTCATTGGCCGGGCCGGCGAACACCTGAAAGTCCACGTCCTTCACCAGATCGGCGACGTCGGTCAGCTCCATGGCAATGCGCAGATCCGGCTTGTCGGAGCCGTAGCGGCGCATGGCCTCGGCATGAGTCATGATCGGGAAGGCCCCCAGATCCACGCCGGCCACGTCCTGCCACAGTTCCCGTACCAGCTGCTCCATTACCTCGCGCACCTGCTCGGCGGTCATGAAGGAAGTTTCCACGTCGATCTGGGTGAATTCGGGCTGGCGGTCGGCGCGCAGATCCTCGTCGCGGAAGCACTTCACAATCTGGTAGTAGCGATCAAAGCCGCTCATCATCAGCAACTGCTTGAACAGCTGGGGCGACTGGGGCAGCGCGTAGAAATAGCCCTTGTGCACCCGGCTCGGCACCAGGTAGTCGCGGGCCCCTTCCGGGGTGGCCTTGGTCAGCATGGGCGTTTCGATGTCGAGGAAACCGTGCTCATCCATAAAGCGGCGCACCCGGCTGGTGACCTGGGCACGGGTTTTCAGGAAACGGGCCTGCTCGGGACGACGCAGGTCCAGATAGCGGTACTTGAGGCGCTGCTCTTCGGAGTTGTTCTGGTTGAAGTCCAGGGGCAGCGGCGCCGCCTTGTTGATGATGGTGAGTTCGTGGGCAAAGATTTCCACCTCGCCGGTGGCCATGTCCTTGTTCACCTGGGACTCGGGGCGCGCACGCACCACACCGGTGATCTGCACGCAGAACTCGGCACGCAGCCCGGATGCCTGGTCGTAGGCCTCGGCCTTGTCGGGATCGAAAAACACCTGAACGATGCCTTCCCGGTCGCGCATGTCGATAAAGATGAGACCGCCCAGATCACGACGACGATGAACCCAGCCACTGAGGGTTACGCTCTGGCCAACCAGGGAGGCGTCTACCTGCCCGCAATAATGAGTGCGCATGGAGTCTTCCTATGATGTGCTTTGGCTGCGGCGCCCGGCCGCAGGCTTGAATTGGTCTGTGAACAGCGCGCTAGTATAATCGGAAACCCGAACAGGGGTAAAATCATGTCTTTAAAGGCGGGAATAGGGAATAGGGACTGGTAAAGGCAAAAACCGCATTCTTCTGGTGCCGATTCCCTATTCCCCAGTCCCTGCTCCCTTGGTTGAAAGGAGAAATATGCCGTTATATCTGGGCCTGAGCCAGTGGTCCCATCCCGGCTGGCCGGGCCATTTGCTGAGCCGGGGGCTGAAAAGTACCGAGCATTTGTCCGACTATGCCCGTGTGTTCAACACCGTGGAAGGCAACACCAGCTTTTACGGCGTGCCCGACACCCAAAGCCTCACCCGCTGGGAGGCCATGACCGGCCCGGACTTTCGCTTCACCTTCAAGTTTCCGTCCACCGTCAGCCACCAGGGCCGCCTGGGCGACAATATCGCCCCGGCGCTGGCCTTTATCGGGCAGCTTGAGCCCCTGCACCACAAGCTGGGCATGCTGATGCTGCAACTGCCCGCCGCCACCGGGCCGGAGCAACTCGACGGCCTGCAGCAGCTGCTTGACGCCCTGCCGCAAGACGTTGAACTCGGCGTGGAAGTACGGCACCCGGCCTTTTTCGCCAAGGGCGAGGCGGAGCGCCGGCTCAACCGGTTGTTGCTGGAGCGGGGTGCCAACCGCATTATCATGGACTCCCGCCCGGTGTTTGCGGTCGCCCCCACCACACCGGCCCTGGCCGATGCTCAGCAAAAGAAACCGAAAGTGCCGGTGCATATCATCAGCACCGGCAAGGCGCCGGTGGTGCGCTTTATCGGCAATCCGGATTTGCCCGCCAACACGCCCTTCTGGCAGCCCTGGCTGCCGCGCCTGCAGAGCTGGCTGAATGAGGGCAAGTCGGTGTACCTGTTTGTGCATACCGCCGACAATATTCAAGCGCCCGTGCTGGCCGCCACCCTCGCCGAGGCACTGGGGGCGCCCCTGCCCGTCTTTCCAGGCCAGGCGCCCGAAGCCCAGGGCAGTCTTTTTTGAGCTGGCCCGTAAGGGGTGAGGTGTGAGGGGAAAAACACTCAAATCCATCCTTCTCCTCCCCCCTCACCCCTCACTTCCCTCACCGCCAGCATAAAAAGAATTTGTCGCACTCAAGGGTGCTCCTCAAGACAACCCATTGCGCTTCTTTTACAATAGCCGCCATTCAGTACGGCAATACGGCCGTCAGCCAGAGTTCAGTATTTACAACACCATGCAAGAAAAAGATCATATTTTCGCCGCGCCCATTGCCCGGCTCGGCGACTTCTGTTTCGACCATAAAGTCGCCGATGTCTTTCCGGACATGATCAAGCGATCCGTGCCCGGTTACTCCAATATCATCTCTGCCATCGGCATGATGACGGCTCGCTTCGCCCAGCCCCATACCCAACTCTATGATCTGGGCTGCTCGCTCGGTGCCGCCACCCAGGAAATGCGCCGTAATCTGGCCCAGCCCGGCTGCCGCATTGTAGCGGTCGACAATTCCGCCGCCATGGTGGAGCGGGCCCGCAATCATCTGGCGGCCTTTCGCTCCGAGGTGGAGGTCGAGCTGCTGGAAGCGGACATCTGTGACCTTCCTATTGAAAATGCGTCCGTGGTGGTGCTCAACTTCACCCTGCAATTTATCGATCCCGCGCAACGCGAGACCTTGCTCAAAAAAATATATGACGGCCTGAATCCGGGCGGCGTGCTGATTTTGAGCGAAAAGTTTGTCAGTGCTGACGACACCGTCAACGAACTGCTGATCGATCTGCACCACGACTTCAAGCGGGCCAATGGCTACAGCGAGCTGGAAATCAGCCAGAAGCGCACGGCACTGGAAAACGTGCTGCGCCCCGACTCGCCGGAGCAACACAAGACACGGCTCAAAGGCATCGGCTTTGCCCATGTCGACCTGTGGTTCCAGTGTTTTAATTTCGGCTCCATGGTGGCCGTCAAATGATCGACTTCAGCGACTTTTACCAGCAGATCGCCAAAAGCCGGCTCAGCCACTGGCTGCACTGCCTGCCCGCCCAGTTGCACGACTGGCAAAAGCAGCACCAGCACGGCGATCTGGCCCGCTGGAGCCGGGCCCTGCGCAAATTGCCGGCCATTCATACCGGCCGCATTGAGCTGACGGACCAGGTCGCCATCGGCCAGCCCGGCGAGGTGTCGGCGGGAGAGCAGAAAAAAATCGAAAGCCTGCTCGGCCAGTTTCATCCCTGGCGCAAGGGGCCGTTCGACGTGCATGGCATTCACATCGACACCGAATGGCGCTCCGACTGGAAATGGGAACGGCTCAAGCCCCATATCAGTCCGCTGAAATACCGCTATGTGCTGGACGTGGGCTGCGGCAGCGGCTATCACCTGTGGCGCATGATGGGCGAAGGGGCCGAAATGGCGGTGGGCATAGACCCCTCCCAGCTGTTTCTGTGCCAGTTCGAAGCCATCAAACATTTCGCCAATGGTTATCAGGGGATTCAGGTATTACCCTTAGGCATAGAAGAACTGCCGGAGCTGCGCGCCTTTGACACCGTGTTTTCCATGGGCGTGCTCTACCACAGGCGCTCGCCCATCGATCATCTGCTGCAGCTCAAGGCCCAGTTGCACGACGGCGGAGAGCTGGTACTGGAAACCCTGGTCATCGACGGTGACGAACATCAGGTGCTGGTGCCCGGCGAACGTTACGGCAAAATGCGCAACGTCTGGTTTATTCCAAGCTCGGCGGCCCTGGTGGGATGGCTCGCCAAGTGCGGCTTTGAACAGATTCGCGTGGTGGACGAAAGCGTCACCACCCTGGACGAACAACGGCGCACCGACTGGATGCGCAACGAATCGCTGGCGGACTTTCTCGATCCGAACGACCCCGGCAAGACCATTGAAGGATACCCGGCTCCCAAGCGCGCCATCATCATCGCCAACAAGCCGGTCGACCCGCAACACAGACCACAAGAGAGTAAAGGATGAACAAAGCGGCCCTGTCATTGCTGATGCCCCTGTTATTGAGCGCCTGCGCCGGCCAGCTCTCCCCCAGCGAGCCCGAGCCCCGGCCCCTGTCCGAGCCCGAGCTGTCGGCGGCGCTGGCCGAGCAGGAAACCCGGCTGACCACCATCATGGAGCAGCAAAACACTCGGCTCAGCAACAATCATCACGCCTTTATGACTGCTCTGCAGCAGGAAATCCGCAACCTGAAAAAGCAGGTGATCGCCACCCCGCCCGCGGCCACCCCGGCCGCGGTCAGCGAGCCCGCCCCCGATAACACCCCCGACAACGAAACCCGGGACGGCAAGCTGATTGTGGGAGAAACCGAAAGTGTGTGGCTGGATGCGGTCAACGACCTGTTTCCCGCCCGCATCGACACCGGCGCCACCACCTCCTCGCTCAGCGCCCAGGACATCACCGAATTCGAGCGCGACGGCACCCCTTGGGTGAGCTTCAACATGGCCCACGAAGGGGTGGATGAAAAGCTGCCGGTGGAAGCCCCCCTGGTGCGTTATGTGCGTATTCGCCAGGCCTCGGCCGAGGAAACCGAACGCCGCCCCGTGGTGGAGCTGACCATGCGCCTTGGCCGGCTGTCGGAAAAAACTGAGTTTACCCTGACCGATCGCTCCCAGATGACCTACCCGGTGCTACTGGGCCGGGAGTTTCTCAAAGACATCGCCGTGGTGGATATTGCCCGCCGTAATGTGCAGGGCAAACCCAAGCGCCCCAACCCCTCCAGCGAGTAAACCGCATGTACTCACGCAAACCCTTTTATCTGATCGTGGCAGCCCTGTTCCTGGTGGGGCTGGCACTTATGCTACACCGTCACTTTGTCTATGAAGTGCCCTGGCTGCCCGGTGAAAAACGCCAGATCTGGTCGGTGGAGGCCAAGGTGGAGTTCGAAGCCAATGGCCGGCCGGTAAAGGCCTCCCTGGCGGTGCCCGGCAGCCAGCCCGGCTTTACCCTGATGAACGAGTCTGCCGCTTCTCCCGGTTATGGCCTGTCGTTCGTGCAAACCGAAGGCGGCGCCCGCGCCGAGTGGTCCATTCGCTCCGCCACCGGCCATCAGGAGCTGTACTACAAGGTCGACATGATGCTCGACCCCTTTGCCAAGGGCCCCATCGGCAATACCCCGCCCCAGATCACCCCGGTGGAAGTGGCCGAGCCCTATGCCACCGCCATGGATCAGGTGCTGAGCCTGGCCCGGGAGCGCTCTTCCGACAACATTACCTTTACCCGGGAGCTGTTGCGGGAACTGGGCGGCGGCGGCCAGAACGCCGAGCTGCTGGCCCAGCACAAATCGGCCGGTCCCTTGTTGCTCGACATGCTGCACCGGGCCGGCGTGCAGGCCCGGCTGCTGAAGGGCCTGCAGCTGGAAGACGGCCGCCGGCGCCAGCCGCTGGTGGACGTGGTGCAGGTCTTTGACGGCGAGCGCTATGACATCTTCAACCCGGCCACCGGAGCCCAGGGCCGCCAGGAAAACCTGCTGCTGTGGGAGTACCACTCGGCGCCGGTGCTGGATCTGGTGGGTGGCAGCAACTCCCGCGTTACCTTCACCATGCTGCAGCAGGAGCAACCGGTGAACGTGGCCCTGGCCAAGAAGTTTGACCAGCCCGACTGGATCAACGTGTCGCTGTACAACCTGCCGCTGGAAGAGCAGGCCCTGTTCAAGGGCATTCTGCTGATCCCCATCGGCGTGCTGGCAGTGGTGTTCCTGCGCATTATCGTGGGGGTGAAAACCTCGGGTACCTTTATGCCGGTGCTGATCGCCATGGCCTTTATTCAGACCAGCCTGCTCACCGGCCTGGTGGGCTTTCTACTGATCGTGGGCACCGGCCTGGTGCTGCGCTCCTACCTCTCCCACCTCAACCTGCTATTGGTGGCGCGGATCTCGGCGGTGATCATCATGGTCATCGGCATGATCGGCTTTTTCAGCATCGTCGCCTATCAGCTGGGCCTGACCGAGGGCATGAAGATCACCTTCTTCCCCATGATCATTCTGGCCTGGACCATAGAGCGAATGTCCATTCTGTGGGAAGAGGAAGGCCCCAAAGAAGTCGTCAAGCAGGGCGGCGGCTCCCTGGTGGTGGCGGTGATGGCCTTCCTGGCCATGAACAACGAGCTGATTCGTCACCTCACCTTCAACTTCCTCGGTCTGCAGCTGATGGTCATGGCCGCGGTACTGCTGCTGGGCAACTACACCGGCTATCGCCTGACCGAGCTCAAGCGCTTCAAGCCCCTGGTGGACGAGCTGAAACATGATTAAGCAGCTGCTCGCCAAATACGCCACGCCCTTTGAGCTGGGCCGCCACGGTATTATGGGCATGAACCGCCGTAATATTTCCTATATCAGCCGCTACAACCCGCGGCGGCTGTATCCGCTGGTGGACAACAAGCTCAAGACCAAGCAGATTGCGCTGGATGCCGGTGTCACCGTGCCCGAGCTGGTGGGGGTGATCGAATACCAGCACCAGGTGTCCCGCCTGTGGGACATGGTCAAGGACTGGCCGGGCTTTTGCATCAAGCCCGCCAAGGGCTCGGGGGGCAAGGGCATTACGGTGATCGTGGATCACGACCGCCAGCGCTTTACCAAGCCCAGCGGCAAGGCCGAGACCATTGAGGATCTGGAGCGCCATGTGTCCAACATTCTGGCCGGGCTGTACTCCCTCGGCGGCAAGCCGGACGTGGCGCTGATCGAGGCCCTTATCAACTTCGACGATGTGTTTGACGGCTTTTCCTACGAAGGCGTCCCCGACACCCGGGTGATCGTGTTCAAGGGCTTTCCCATCATGGCCATGATGCGGCTGTCCACCCAGGCGTCGGACGGCAAGGCCAACCTGCACCAGGGCGCCGTGGGCGTGGGGCTCGACATCAACACCGGCCGGGCCATTCGGGCGGTGCAGTTCAATGCCCCGGTGCGCTACCACCCGGATACCGGGCGGGATCTGTTCGAACTGAAGGTGCCCTACTGGGAGCTGCTGCTGAACCTGTCCTCTTCCTGCTACGAGATGTCGGGACTGGGCTACATCGGCACCGACATGGTGCTCGACAAGCAAAAGGGCCCCATGCTGCTGGAGCTGAACGCCCGCCCGGGGCTGGCGATACAAACCGCCAACGCCGCCGGCCTGGTGCCGCGCCTGCGCAAGATTGAAAAACTGGGCCGCAAGATCACCATGACCCCCGACGAACGGGTGGCCTTCTCCCGCCGGGAGTTCGCCAGCGAGTTGTGAGTGTTGGTAAGGGGTGAGGTGTTTAGAGTGAGGAGATAAAAACGGCGCCGGGCTTGAATCCGGCGCCGTTTTACTTTGCGCGTTTATACCTCACCCCTCACAGGTGTTACATGCGGGTTTTGCGCTTTTGCCGCTGGCCCGGCTTGGGGCCCTGGCTGCGGGAGCCGGTGGGGGCCGGCTTTTTCGGCGCGGCACCGGTGCCGGCCCCCTTGACCCGAGTGTTGTGCTTGCGCACCGCCTTGCGAATGCGGGCCACCTGCTTGAAACGGTCGGGGGCGTTCACGTCCACCTTGCTTTCCCGCTCCGGCGGCAGGCCCACTTCCTTGCGCAGGTAGTTCACCTGATCCAGCGGCAGCTCGGCCCAGCCGCCCCGGGGCAGGTTCTTGGGCATTTCAATCTTGCCGTAGCGTACCCGCATCAGCCGGCTCACCTGCACGCCCTGGGATTCCCACAACCGGCGCACCTCCCGGTTGCGGCCTTCCTTCAGGGTAACGTGGAACCAGAGGTTCATGCTCTCGCCGCCGGTGTATTTCAGGGTTTCAAAACGGGCCTCGCCGTCTTCCAGCATCACCCCCTTGCGCAGCCGCTGCAGCATGGCTTCGTCCACCTCGCCAAACACCCGCACCGCGTATTCCCGGTCAATCTCATGGCGCGGGTGCATCAGCCGGTTGGCCAGCTCGCCGTCGGTGGTAAACAGCAGCAGGCCGGAGGTGTTCACATCCAGCCGGCCCACCGCCACCCAGCGGGCGCCCTGCAGCCGGGGCAGGCGGTCAAATACCGTGGGCCGGCCTTCCGGATCCTTGCGCGTGCTCACCTCGCCTTCCGGCTTGTGGTAGGCCAGCACCCGGCACACGATGTCGCTTTCGGCCTGGGTTTCCACCAGGTGGCCGTCCACCCGGATCTGCTCGCTGCCGGTGACTCTGTCCCCCAGCACCGCCACCTTGCCGTCCACGCTCACCCGGCCCTGGCTGATCAGCCCTTCAATTTCCCGGCGCGATCCCTTGCCGGCCCGGGCCAGCACTTTTTGCAGTTTTTCAGTCATGTCGTTCACTTATTCAAAAGGGCTGAGATCGCCCGCGCCTTCACGCAGGATCACCGGGTTATCGTCATACAGATCCACCACCGTGGTGGGCCTGGGGTCGAGCACGCCGCCGTCGATGATCAAATCCACCACTTTTTCCAGCCGGTGGCGGATCTCAAAGGGATCGTATTCCGCCTCGGTCTCGCCGGGCAAAATCAGGCTGCAGGACATTAGCGGCTCGCCCAGGGCCTCCAGCAGCGCCAGGCTGATGGCGTGATCCGGCACCCGCAGGCCAATGGTTTTGCGCTTGGGGTTCTGCAGCCGCTTGGGCACTTCCTTGGTGGCCCGCAAAATAAAGGTATAGGCCCCGGGCGTGTTGTTTTTCATCAACCGGAACGCGGTGTTCTCCACCCGGGCATAAGCCGACAGCTCGGACAAGTCCCGGCACACCAGGGTGAAATTGTGCTCCTTGTCGATCTGGCGAATGCGGCAGATGCGTTCCATGGCATTCTTGTCGCCCACCAGGCAGCCGATGGCGTAACCCGAATCGGTGGGGTACACCACCACGCCGCCCTGGCGCACAATGGCCACGGCCTGGTTGATCAGCCGGGGCTGGGGATTGTCTGGATGAATTTCAAAAAACTGACTCATGATTCCTCCCGGAATGATTTTTATAGAAAACGTTCCCATACGGGATCGGCTTCCTTGGGCAGCCACAACTGGCGGCCCAGTTCCCGCCACTGGCTGGGAAAATGAAAATCGGAGCCCACGGAAGCGGCCAGGCCGTACTCCCGGCTCCACTTACCCAGCGTGGCACGTTCCTGCGGACTTTGCTGGGCCATGGACACCTCCATGGCATCGCCGCCGGCCTCGGCAAAGGCCGTCAGCAGGTTGCGCACCCATTTGTTCGACAGGTCGTAACGGGTGGGGTGGGCCAGCACCGCCACGCCGCCCGCCTGTTGTATGGTAGTGATGGCATCGGCAAGGGAGCACCAGTCCGGCGGCGCATAACCGGTGTTGCCCCGGCTCAAAAACTTTTTGAACACCTTGCCCATGGAGTCGGCGGCGCCCTGCTCCAGCAGCCAGCGGGCCATGTGGGTGCGGGTAATGGCCGCCTTGCCGGCAAGGGCCCGGGCACCGTCATAGGCGCCGGGATAACGGGCCTTTTCCAGCCGCTCGCTCATCAGCCGGGCCCGGGCCTCGCGCCGCCCGGTCTGCTCGCCCAGCAGTTGCACAAGCTCCGGATGGGCCGGATCCAGGTTCAGCCCCACCACGTGGATTTCCTTGTGTTGCCACAGGGTCGAGATTTCCACGCCGGTCACCAGCCGAATACCGTGTTCATTGGCAGCGGCCTGCGCCTCACTCAGTCCGGCCACGGTATCGTGGTCGGTCAGCGCCAGCACGTCCACTTCCTTTTCGGCGGCCCGGGCCAGCAGTTCGCCGGGGCTCAGGCTGCCGTCGGAGGCGGTGGAGTGGCTGTGCAGGTCGATGCGCATAAAAAATCCTGTGGTTGGGCTTGACTTGCCCCCGCAAATATCGTTTAACTGTATCCAGTTTTTCGATTAGCGAGATGAGCGCCATGTTGCAGCAAACTTCCACTCTGACCATTTGGTGGTGGCACACTCCCTGAAGCGGGTGTGATTTGCTGTATTCGTTCAACAGTCTCAGCGAAACATGAAAGCCCGCAACTCTGCGGGCTTTTTTATTATCCAGCAAAAGGTGATGCGATGAAACCGACCTCTTTCATTTTTTGGCGATGGCAACCCGACAACCGGCCTGTTCAGCAACCGGCATTTGCGTGCGTTACCGACGACGACATTGCCAGCCAGGTCATCAGACAGATACCCGATGATCAGCATTAACTCATAAGGAATACCCCCATGGCGCAAGGTCAGCTCCACGTTTTATTGCAGAATGCACCCTACACCGATGATCCCCTGGCGTTATACGCCGCCCTCAGCCAGCCCGGCGACAACAGCCTGCTGCTGGAATCCGCCGAAATCGACACCAAGGCGGGCACCCAAAGCCTGCTGATGCTGGACGCCTGTGTGCGCCTGGTCTGCCACGGCCGCACCGTTACTCTGAGCGCCCTCAACGCCAATGGCCTGCCGGCCCTTGAGCTGATACACCATGAGCTGGGCGGCGAACGCACCGAGCGCGAACTCACCGTGACCCTGGCCGAGGCCGACGCCAACCTGGACGAAGACAGCCGGCTCAAGGCGCCCTCGGTACTGGAAACCATTCGGCTTATACTCACCCGCTTTCATGCCGACCGGGGCCAGCAGCACCTGTTTATGGGCGGCACCTTCGCCTATGACCTTATCGCGTCGGTTGAGTGCCTGCCCGCCGTACCCGAGGGCATCAACCACTGCCCCGATTTCTGTTTTTACCTGGCGGAAACCCTGATCACCCTGGATCACGTCAAAGAACAGTGCCAGCTGGCTGCCTGTGTTTTTGCCCCCGGCGAGCGCGACCGCCTTGAACAGCGCCTGAGCGAACTGGCCACCGCCTGCGGCGAGCGCCATGAAAGCCCCAAGGCCGAATCAACCCTGAGCGGCAAGGTGCAGGCCAGTAAAAGCGACGCCGAATTCCGTGCCGACGTAGAACGGCTCAAGGGCAACATCGTCGCCGGCGACATCTTTCAGGTGGTGCCGTCCCGCTGCTTTACCCTGCCCTGCCCCAGCCCGCTCGCGGCCTACGGCAAGCTCAAGCAGACCAACCCCAGCCCCTACATGTTTTATGTGAACGATCAGGACTTCATCCTGTTCGGCGCCAGCCCCGAAAGCTCGGTGAAGTTTGACCATCACAGCCGCCAGGTGGAAATGTACCCCATCGCCGGCACCCGCCGCCGGGGCTTCAACCCCGATGGCAGCATCAACCTGGATCTGGACGGCCGCATTGAGCTGGACCTGCGCCAGGACGCAAAGGAAACCGCCGAGCACCTGATGCTGGTGGATCTGGCCCGCAACGACATCGCCCGCATCAGCGAGCCCGGCAGCCGCTACGTGAAGGATCTGCTGAGCGTGGATCGCTACAGCCATGTGATGCACCTGGTGTCTCGGGTCGTGGGCACCCTTCGTGCCGACCTCGACGCCCTGCACGGCTACCAGGCCTGCATGAACATGGGCACCCTCACCGGCGCGCCCAAGCTTCGCGCCAGCGAGTTGATTCGCGAGGTGGAAGGCCAGCGCCGGGGCAGCTACGGCGGCGCCGTGGGGTATGTCAACGGCCTGGGCGACATGGACACCTGCATCGTTATTCGTTCGGCCTTTGTGAGCCAGGGGCTGGCCCACGTACAGGCCGGTGCCGGCGTGGTGTACGACTCGGACCCGCAGTCGGAAGCCGATGAAACCCGCAACAAGGCGGCGGCGGTACTGAACGCCATCGCCCTTTCCCACGGCAGCACCCTGGCGGAGGTGAGCGCATGAGCCAGACCATTTTCCTGCTCGACAACTACGACTCCTTTACCTACAACCTGGTGGATCAGTTCCGCGCCCTCGGCGCCACGGTCAATGTTTACCGCAATACGGTGCCGGTGGCCCAGTTGCTGGCCGCCATGACACAGGCCGACAACCCGGTACTGGTGCTCTCCCCCGGTCCGGGCAAACCCAGTGACGCCGGCAACATGCCGGCACTGATTGAACAGTGCCTGGGCCGCTTTCCCATTCTCGGCATCTGCCTGGGCCATCAGGCATTGGTGGAGCACTATGGCGGCCGGGTGGAAAGCGCCGGCGAAATCAAGCACGGTAAGAGCTCGATGCTCAGCCACTCCGGCAAAGACATGTTTGCCGGCCTGCCCAACCCGCTGCCGGTGGCCCGCTACCACTCGCTGGTGGGCACCCACATTCCCGCCGGCCTGGAAGTGGTGGCCGACTTCAACGGCATGACCATGGCCGTGCAGGACAGGGCCCGCCGGGTGCTGGGCTTTCAGTTCCATCCCGAATCCATCATGACCACCGACGGGGCCCGCCTGCTGGCCCAGAGTCTGCAATTTATTACCACCAAGGAGAATGCCGCATGAATCAGGCCATGGAACAACTTTACCGGGGCGAAAACATCAGCCGTGAAGCCTCTCATGCCCTGTTCGAGCAACTGCTGCGCGGCGACATGGATCCCATTGTGCTCTCCTCCCTGCTCACCGCCCTGAAGATAAAAGGCGAAAGCCCGGACGAGATCGCCGGGGCCGCCAGCGCCCTGCTGGCCGCCGCCAAACCCTTTCCCCGCCCCGATTACGCCTTTTGCGACATCGTTGGTACCGGCGGCGATGGCATGAACACCATCAATGTGTCCACCACCTCGGCGCTGGTGGCCGCCGCCTGCGGCATTCCCGTGGCCAAGCACGGCAACCGGGGGGTGTCGTCCAAGTCGGGTTCGTCAGACCTGCTGGAGCAACTGGGCATTCGCCTGGATCTCAGCCCGGAAGCGGCCCGCCGCTGCCTGGACGAAGCCAAGGCCTGTTTTCTGTTCGCCCCGCTCTACCACGGTGGCATTCGCCACGCCATGCCGGTGCGCCAGGCCCTGAAAACCCGCACCATCTTCAATGTGCTGGGCCCGCTCATTAACCCGGCACGCCCGAGCTTTATGGTGCTGGGGGTGTACAGCCCGGCACTGGTCCGCCCCATTGCCGACACCCTGGTGACCATGGGCCTGGAGCGGGGCATGGTGGTGCACGGCAGCGGCCTGGATGAAATTGCCATTCACGGCCCCACCCACATTGCCGAGATCAACGGCAACACCGTCACCGAATATCACATCACCCCCGAGGAGCTGGGGCTGGAACGGCACGATATCAGCACCATTGAGGGCGGCGAGCCGGCAGAGAACCGCAAAATTACCGAAGCCCTGCTGGCCGGTGAAGGTACCCTGGCCCAGCAGAGCGTGATTGCCATGAACGTGGCGCCGCTGCTGGTGATGAGCGGTCAGGTGGAAAATCTCAAGCAGGGCGTGGAGCGGGCACTGTCCGTGTTAAGATCCGGCCGTGCCCTGGATGTGGCCAAACAACTGGCGGAGTTGAGTCAATGCTGAATACGGTGCTCGGCAAAATTGTTGCCGACAAGAAAATCTGGGTGGAAGCCCGCAAACAAAGCCAGCCGCTGGCCAGCTTTGAAGCCGCGCTCACCCCAAGCGATCGTCCCTTTGCCGAGGCCCTGGCCGCCGGCAAGCCGGCCTTTATTCTGGAATGCAAAAAGGCCTCGCCCTCCAAGGGACTGATAAGGGAAGTGTTTGATCTGGATGCCATTGCCGGCGTCTATGGCCGTTACGCCTCGGCCATTTCGGTGCTGACCGAAGAAAAGTACTTTCAGGGCCGCATGGAGTTTGTGACCCGAGTGCGCGAACAAGTGACCCAGCCGGTGATCTGCAAGGACTTCATTGTCGATCCTTACCAAATCAAGCTGGCCCGCCACTACCAGGCCGATGCCATTCTGCTGATGCTGTCGGTGCTGGACGACGAGCAGTATGCCGAACTGGCCAAGGTGGCCGAATCCCTCAATATGGGCGTGCTCACCGAGGTGATCGACGAAGAGGAAGTGGCCCGGGCGCTGAAACTGGGTGCCAGGGTGATTGGCATCAACAACCGGGACCTGCGGGACCTCAGCATCGATCTCGACCGCACCAAACGGCTGGCGGCACTCATTCCCGAAGACCGCATCGTGATCTCCGAGTCCGGCATTTACCATCACGGCCAGACCAAGGCGCTCTCGGCCCATGCCGACGGCTTTCTGGTGGGCAGCTCGCTGATGGCCGAAGACCACCTTGAGCTTGCGGTGCGCCGGCTGATCCTCGGCGACAACAAGGTCTGTGGCCTCACTCGGGCCGAAGACGCCGCCGCCGCGTTTGAAGCCGGTGCCGTTTACGGGGGCCTCATCTTCGTGGAGAAAAGCCCCCGCTGCGTGAGCCTGGACCAGGCCCGCCGCGTGATGGCCGGCGCCCCGCTGCACTACGTGGGCGTATTTCAGAATCAGCCAGCAGACGAGATAGTGGCCACCGCACAAGAGCTGAACCTGGCGGCGGTGCAACTGCACGGTGACGAAGACGATGCCACCATCGAGCAACTCAAAGCCCGGCTGCCCGGCGTGGCCATCTGGAAAGCGGTGGCGGTAAGCGATGCGCTGCCCGCCCTGCCCCAGCACGCCGATCGGCTGCTGTTTGATACCAAGGCTGGCGGCCAGAGCGGCGGCACCGGCCAGGCCTTTGACTGGAGCCTGCTCGCAAACATCGATAAGGCCAGTGCCATGCTGGCCGGCGGGCTCACTTCCGACAACGCCGCCACCGCCGCCGCCGTTGGCTGCCGCGGCCTGGACTTTAACTCCGGCGTGGAAAGCGCTCCCGGCCAAAAAGATGCCGGCAAACTCAAGGCGGCCTTTGCCACCCTCAGACACTACGGACGCAGGACAAACACACAATGAGCTTACTGAATCCCTTTTTCGGCGACTTTGGCGGCATGTACGTGCCGCAGATCCTGATGCCGGCCCTGCTGCAACTGGAGCAGGCCTTTGTGGACGCCCAGCAGGATCCGGAATTTGACCGCGAGTTTCGCGAGCTGCTGACGGAATACGCCGGCCGCCCCACCCCGCTGACCCGGGTGCGCAACCTGGCCGCCAACACCAAAACCCGCATTTACCTGAAGCGGGAAGATCTGCTGCACGGCGGTGCTCACAAGACCAACCAGGTGCTGGGCCAGGCGCTGCTTGCCAAGCGCATGGGCAAAAAACGCATTATCGCCGAAACCGGCGCCGGCCAGCACGGCGTGGCCACCGCCCTGGCCTGCGCCCTGATGGACATGGAGTGCATCGTGTACATGGGCGCCAAGGACTGCGAGCGGCAAAAACCCAATGTATTCCGTATGGAGCTGATGGGCGCCAAGGTGATACCGGTGCATTCCGGCGCAGCCACCCTCAAGGACGCCTGCAACGAGGCCATGCGCGACTGGGCAGCCAACTACGAGACCACCCACTACATGCTGGGGACCGCCGCTGGCCCGCACCCCTTCCCCACCATAGTGCGCGAATTCCAGCGCATGATCGGCGAGGAAGCCAAGGTGCAGATCATGGAGCACGAAGCGCGGCTGCCCGATGCGGTGATTGCCTGTGTGGGCGGCGGCTCCAACGCCATTGGCCTGTTCGCCGACTTTATTGAGGAAGACAGCGTCAAGCTCATCGGCGTGGAGCCGGCGGGCAAGGGCATTGACACCGGCGAGCACGGCGCCACCCTGGGTGAAGGCACCAAGGGCGTATTCTTTGGCATGCTGTCGCTGATGATGCACGATGAAGACGGCCAGGTGGAAGAATCCTACTCGGTCTCCGCCGGCCTCGACTTTCCGTCCGTGGGCCCCCAGCACGCCTACCTGGCCACCACCGGCCGGGCCCAGTATGTGTCGGTCACCGACGACGAAGCCCTCAACGCCTTCCAGGCCCTGGCCCGTAACGAAGGCATTATTCCGGCGCTGGAATCCTCCCACGCCCTGGCCTATGCCCTGAAAATGGCCGAAGCCGATCCGGAAAAAGAGCAGGTACTGGTGGTGAACCTGTCGGGTCGTGGCGACAAGGACATCTTTACCGTGGCCGAAATCCTGGAGCACAAAGGAGCCCTGAAATGAGCCGTTACCAGCGTTTGTTTGACCGTTTGAAAACCGCCGATGAAGGCGCCTTTGTCCCCTTCGTGACCCTGGGCGACCCCACCCCCGAACACTCGCTGAAGGTGATTGACGCCCTGGTGGCCGGCGGTGCCGACGCCCTGGAGCTGGGCATTCCCTTCTCCGATCCGGTGGCCGATGGTCCCACCATTCAGGCCGCCACCCTGCGCGCCCGAAAGGCCGGCACCAACTCGCAAATCTGCTTCGACATGCTGACTCAGGTACGGGAAAAATACCCCGAGCTGCCCATTGGCCTGCTGGTGTACGCCAACCTGGTGTATGCGCCGGGAATGGACAGCTTCTATGGCCGTGCCGCCAAGGCCGGTGTGGACTCGGTGCTGGTGGCCGACGTGCCGCTGGAAATGGCCGGACCCTTCAAGGCCGCCGCCGACCGGGCCGGCATTGAGAGCATTTACATCGCCCCGCCCAACGGCGACGAGGCCACCCTGAAAGCGGTGGCACAAACCGGCTCCGGCTACACCTACCTGCTGAGCCGGGCCGGCGTGACCGGCACCGAAACCAAGGCAGGCGCCCCGGTCGACACCCTGCTGGCTACCCTGGCCAAATACGATGCGCCACCGTCGCTGCTCGGCTTTGGTATCTCCAGCCCCGAGCAGGTGCGCGACGCCATTGCCGCCGGTGCCGCCGGCGCCATCTCCGGATCCGCCGTGGTCAAGATCATCGAGCAGCACCTGGACCAGCCCCAGGCCATGCTGGATGCCCTCACCGCCTTTGTCAAAGAAATGAAGGCCGCGACGCGGAAGTAAGACGTTGGACGTGAGATGTAAGGGGTGAGCAAAATTTGCCCCGTATTTTCCTCCGTCATCCCGGCACAGGAACGTCATTCATCACGAAAATAAGGACAGGCGTCCGACAAAACGGCACTTGGGTTAACCTGGTGCCGTTTTTATGGAGCGCAGGCTGCCAGCCTGCAACTTGCCGCGAAGCGGCAAGCTCATGATCGCTTTACCCACTTCCTTCACCCTGCCAACGTGCTAACCTGGTCCGATAAAAATCTAACAATAACAAGGACACGGGATGACTGCGCCGCTGCCCCAAGGGCTCTATGACCTGCTTACCACCCAGAGTTTTACCGAATCGAAAAAAGTATTAGTAGAAGCTGGTTTATCCATTCACGCCGAAGATCTTAATCCGGAATTCAGCCATGAAAGACTGGCTAACGCGCTGGCAGAGCAACTTTCCCAACTGCTGGCCGATATCAAAGGCAAAGACAAGGTCGAGACTCAGGCCCTGCTGATTAACGAAATTCTGCGCTACTCCCGCCAACGGCTTGAGCAACCTGACGAATCAGCAATGTTGGCCACACCACCTCGAGTGATTCGGGCCCTGTATGCTACCAAGCCTCCGAACATGCCGGCCATTGGGCTAGCGCAACCCTGGTTATTTACCGCTGGTAAAGACTCTCCCGCCCTGTTCCACGAGCTACAAGCTGAGCTCGCCTCGTGCAACAGCGTAGATATTTTGATGAGTTTTATTACCGTCTCCGGTGTGCGCAAAATCATCGATGTGCTCAAACAAATCACCAGCACCAATGCGCAGGGTCAAAGCCAGGCCCGAGTGCGTATTCTTACCACCACCTACATTGGTGCCACTGAGCAAAAAGCCCTGGATATGCTGGCTCGCCTACCCAACTGTGCAGTGCGGGTTTCCCTTGATGGCCGGCGTACTCGGCTGCATGCCAAAGCCTGGATTTTTGAGCGACACAGCGGCTTTGGCTCTGCTTATGTAGGCAGCGCCAATTTGTCCAGTGCCGCACTCATGGGGGGATTGGAATGGACGGTTAAATTCACCGAAAAAGGCCAGAATCAGCTCTATCAACGGGCACAAGCGCATTTTGAAACCCTTTGGCAAGATGGCGAGTTTCAGCCTTATAATCCAGAAGATAAAACCCATCGCCAAGAGCTGGCCAACGCCATCAAGCGCGAGTCGGGACAAGACGTTATTGCCACTCCCACCTTCTTTGATATTGAGCCCAAGCCCTTTCAGCAAGACATTCTGGAGCAGTTAGCCAACGAGCGGGCCCATGGCCGCATGCGCAATTTGCTGGTGGCAGCCACCGGCACGGGCAAAACAGTGATGGCGGCATTTGATTATCGAACGCTGGCCCGCCAGCAAGGTGGGCTACCACGTCTATTATTTGTCGCCCATCGCAAGGAGCTGCTGATCCAAGCCATGCGAACCTTTCGGCTGGTGTTACGGGAGCCAGACTTTGGTGATCTTTTTACCGGTGAGTACCAACCAACGCAAGATAACCACCTGTTCGCTACCATTCAAAGCATCAACGCTCGTAAGCTGGTCTCACAGACCAAGGCTGATCATTGGCGAATGGTGATCATGGACGAGTGTCATCATATTGAAGCCAACAGCTTTGAACAGTTACTCACTACCTTAAAACCGGCCTGCTTGCTGGGACTGACCGCCACTCCTGAACGCACCGATGGCAAGAGCATTCTGCGCCACTTCGATAACCGCCCCGATGGCTCCCCGGCGGCCCAGTTACGCCTTTGGCAGGCGCTGGATCTGCAACTGTTAGCCCCCTTTGAATATTACGCCTGCGACGACAATACCGACTATCGCAGCATTCCTTGGAAAGATGCCAACGAGTTAAAAGAGCTCGACAAGCTGCTGACCGGAAACCATGTGCGTGCCGCCGCCGTTATTCGTTCATGGCAACAACTGGTGAACGACCCGCGTCAAGGTAAAACCCTGGTATTCTGCGTCAGCATTGCCCATGCCGAATTTATGGCGGAACAGTTTGAAAAAGCCGGCATACTCGCTAGTGTGATCACTGGCCAAAGCTCGTCAAAAGAGCGGCACGAGCTGCCTCAACGACTCAAGAAAGGCGATATTCATGCGCTGATCACCGTCGATCTCTACAACGAAGGCGTCGACTTACCTTTTGTCGACACCCTATTGCTGCTGCGCCCGACCCAAAGTGCCACCCTGTTTCAGCAGCAAATCGGCCGCGGTCTGCGCCTGCATGAAGGCAAAGAAAGCTGCCTCATTCTGGATTTTGTTGGCCAGCATAAACAGGGCTTTCGCTTCGATCTGCTCTACAGCGCCATCACCGGGCTCACTCGACGGGAGGTGGTAGAAAGTGTCGATAAAGGCTTTGGTCGCTTGCCCAGCGGTTGCCATCTTCAACTGCAAAAACAGGCTCGCGAGCATATTCTCGACAGCCTACGCCAGGCCATTAATCAAAACTGGCGTCGCCTGCAACAAGAGCTGCATGCCTATGTGAATCTCACCAATAATCGTCAAGTGACCCTGAGTGAATTTCTAAACGAGCAGCAACTGGAGCTGGAAGATATTTATCGTTCCGGCCAAAACAGCGGTTGGACCAACCTGAAGCGGGATGCAGGCCTGCTGGAGGGCGAGACCTGCGCGCAAGAGCGCTATTTCAGCCGTCGCATTGGCAGCCTGCTGCATATCGACGACGCCGAGCAATTACAGCTAATCCAACAAGTCGCCGAGCAGAATGCCCACTACCTGATCGCCAATGAGAACGAACGTCAGCGGCTGCAAATGCTGGCCTACCAGATAGATGGTGAGCACAAACAAACCGGCTCGGCCCACGCCTTTCTCGACCGCTTGGCACAAACCCCAGCGGCTTGCGCTGAGCTGGCTGAACTCAGTCATTATCTCGATGCCCGCACCCGCTATGCCTACTCTCCCCTGCCTGGCCTGGAACATACTCCGCTTAAGCTACATGCGGCCTACCAAAGCCGGGAAATTCTTACGGCAGTCGGCTTTTTAACCGAGCACAAACGCACGCCTTTTCAGGCGGGCGTACTGCCCCTGAAAGAGCTGAAAACCGAACTCTTGCTTGTGACTCTCGATAAAAGCGCGGCGCAGCACGAGGGCGTGGCCTATCACGATTACGCCATCAGCCAACAGGAGTTTCATTGGCAATCTCAGAACAGTGGGAGCCCCGACACCCCCAGCGGTCGTCGCTACCTCGACAGCAGCGAGAACGGTTGGCGGTTTCAGCTATTTGTCCGCATCAATAAACAGTCGCCCTATCGCGCCTGTGGCCCGGTTCGCTTATTGCGTTATCACGGCAGTAAGCCGATGAATATTGTCTGGCAGTTAGAGCATCCGCTACCGGTACGCCTGTTCCGTGAATTCAGCGTGTTGAAAGGGTAAGAGAAGCGCCCTGGCGGGCGCTGATGCAGGCGAGCCGCCCCTGTTCAGGGACAAGACCTGCGCTCCGGGGGCATTATCTGACCGGACCGCCCCCTTCAAAATAGCGCCGGTGCAGCTCGCGGATTTCTTCGGCCAGCTCCGGCACCGGGCCGGCCACGGGAATGTCGGGAGCAATGTCGTTGATGGTCAGTGCCTTCACCGGCGCGGCGCCCAGGCCCCACTGCTCGCACCACACAGCAAACTGGCCGGCGGAGCTGGCAAAGACAATGCGCCCAAGGCCAGCCCAGGCGTGGGCGGCGGAACACATGGGGCAGTGCTCCCCCGAGGTGTAGAGGGTAGCGCGAGAGCGCTCGGTCGGGCTCAGGTTTTCGGCCGCCCAGCGGGCCAGGGCCATTTCCGGGTGCCAGGTGGCCTCCACCGTATGAATACGGTTGCGGTCTTCCGCCAGCACGGCCCCTTCGGCCGACACCAGCACAGAGCCAAAGGCCATGTCGCCCTCGCTCAGGGCTTCTTCGGCCAGCTCGACACAACGGCGCAGATGGCGCAGATCCTGCTCGCTAATGGTCATGTTTACCTCCTGTTCGCAAACACGGTTATGTTGTCTGTCTGCCTCACAAGGTACTGAAGAAACTAAAAATTTAAAAGTCGATCCGTATCACTTACCGGGTTTCGGTTTTATGCTTGCATGGCTGTTTATGTTTTAAACAAACAACAACCAACAGGAGAGCCCATGTTTGATTTAACGGATCAGGTCGCCCTGGTGACCGGCGGCGCCAAGGGCATTGGCAAGGGCATCGCGCGGGTGCTGACCGAGGCCGGCGCCACCGTGGTGATCGCCGATATCGACGAAGCCGCCGGCAAGGCCACCGCCGGTGAGCTCAACGGGCATTATTACTATCTGGATGTATCCCGTCAGGAAAGCTGCCGGCAGGCGGTGGCGGCGGTACTCAGGGAGTTTGAACGGCTGGATATTCTGTGCGCCAACACCGGCATTTTTCCCCAGTGCGAGCTGGCCGCTATGACCGAGCAGCACTGGGACGAAATGCACAACATCAACCTCAAGGGCACCTTTTTCATGGTGCAGGCGGCACTGGAGGCCATGCGCCCGCGGGGCTATGGCCGCATTGTGATCACCTCTTCCATTACCGGCCCGGTCACCGGCTTTCCCGGCTGGAGCCACTACGCCGCCAGCAAGGCCGGCCAGCTTGGCTTTATGCGCAGTGCGGCGCTGGAATGCGCCCGCGATGGCATTACCATCAACGCCGTGATGCCCGGCAACATTCTCACCGAGGGGCTGCAGGCACAGGGAGAGGAATACCTGGAGCAGATGAAGGCGGCCATTCCCACCCACAGCCTGGGCACGCCGGACGACATTGGTCATGCGGCCTGTTTTCTGGCATCGAAAGAGGCGCGTTACATTACCGGCCAGACCTTGATCGTGGACGGCGGTCAGGTGCTGCCCGAGTCGCCGGAGGCGGTGCAGTAAAAAGCCCGGCCAATGCCGGGCTTGCCAGTGCCGCAGGGCACAAATGCGAACGGGCCGCCTGCCCTTGTGGCGGGCGGCTCGTTCGTTTAGTCGTTGTCGGCCAGGGGCTGCAGTTTGCCGGCAAATTCGGCACGCTTCAGTCGCAGCGGCGCATACATCAGCGCGCCCACCAGGAACAGACCCAGATACCCGATCAGCGGGTAGAAGAAGGCCACCAGCTGGGTAAAGCCGGCGAAGCTAGCCACAAAGCCCACCACCATGGTAATGATGCTGAAACGGTTGGCCGCCGGGGTGTGCATTTCCACAAAACGAGCGACAAAGGCGTAGAACATGCTGGCGCCGGTGCTGAAAATCATGCCAAAGAGTACAAACGCCATGGCCTTGGCCAGCCAGGGAGAGATGCCGTCGATGATTTTCAGCAGCGGCAGCGCATAGCCGGCCACCTGATCAATTTGCGAGAACATGGCCAGATGGCTGATCATGATCAGCACCCCGACCCCGGCGCCACCCAGCAGGCCGCCCCAGCGGGCAATGCGGGCATTGGGCTCGGCCCCGCCCATCACCAGCGCCATGGCCGCTCCCACGGCAATGTTGAACGACACATAGTTGATGGCCGACACCAGCCAGTGCGGCAGAGTGGACTCAATGCTTTCGGCAATGGGCGCCAGCTCGGCAAAGCTGCGCTCCATGGTCAGCAGGCTGTAAACGCAGATCAGCACCAGCGCCAGCACCAGAAAAGGCGTAATGCTGCCAATCAGTGCAACCACCCGCTGCACGTTCAGCATCAGGGTGGCGCCCATCAGCAGGGTCATCAGCACACTGCCCACAAAGGGCGCCAGGCCAAACTGCTGATGCAGGGTAGAGCCGGCACCGGCGATCATCACCACGCCCACCCCAAACAGGGTAAAGATGATAACGCCATCCACCACCACGCCAAGGTAGCGGCCGCTTATCTGGTACACCACGGTTTTATGGGAGCGGGTTTGCGTACGGCTGCCCAGCCAGGTCAGCATCATGCCAAGGTAGGCAAACAGGGCCGTGGCCACCACGGCCGCTGCCGTGCCCAGGTAACCAAAGCTGGTGAAGTACTGCAGTACTTCCTGACCGGAGGCAAAGCCCGCCCCCACAATGATGCCAATGAATGCACTGGCAATTTTAATGATGTTCCACATGATCGTCTGTTAATCCTTTTACAACCCAAAATACAACAATACTGATGGGCAAAGGTGCAAAATATGCGTTTGCCATACAATAAAGCCGGCGACCTTAGCAGAGGTTGCCGGCCAGTGCCATAACACCTTGGTCGTAAGGATCAATAATGTGGTTCAGTCCAGTGTTTGCACACCGCCACCGTTGACAAACAGGGTCTGACCACTGACCCAGCAACTCACCGGCGCCGCAAAGTAGAGCACGGCGCCGGCAATGTCTTCCGCCTCCCCCAGGCGCCTGAGCGGAGTGTGGGCCAGCATGCGGGCCTCGATCTCGGGGGTCAGCACCGAGGCCAGGGCGTCGGTACGCACGGCCCCCGGGCCCACGGCGTTGACGCGAATGCCGGCGGGGCCGTAATCAAAGGCCAGGTTGGCGGTCATGTGATTGATGGCGGCCTTGGAAGACGCATAGGCACTGATGGCCGGGCTTTTGTTGATGGAGCTCATCGACGACATATTGATGATGGAGCCGTAGCCGGCCTTTTCCATATGGGGAGCGCACAACTGGGCCAGCCGCCAGTTGCTGAACACGTTCAGCTCAAAGGTACGGGCGAATTCGGCCACCGTGAGCGTAGCGGGGCTCTCCCGGCCGGCCCCCCCGCCGCCCACGTTGTTGACCAGAATGTGGATATGGCCAAATTCCGCCAGGGTCTGGTTCACCAGCCCGGTCAGATCTTCGTCTCTGGTCACATCACAGGCCACCGCCAGGGCCTTGCCGCCTGCCTCGCGGATTTCCTCGGCGGTGGCCTCGGCGGCGTCCAGCTTCAGATCCGCCACCACCACACGGGCGCCATGGGCGGCCAGCATGGTGCTGCAGCCCTTGCCAATGCCCTTGGCACCGCCGGTAATAATGGCCACCTTGCCGGTGAGATCAAAAAGTTCAGCAGGTTTCATAAAGGCTCCTGTTACGGTTTTTCAAGGGACATCAGGTGATCCGCCACCGCCTGATACGCCGGCAGCGAGTCGGGATCGTTGGCACCGTTGGCCGCCACCGGGTGGGAAGCAAAGCGCACCAGCACCATGTCGGCGGCCGGATCTATGTAAATGGTCTGACCGTGCACCCCCCGGGCGGCAAAGGCGCCGTTGCGGTTATGGGTTACCCACCACATATTGCGGTAAGACCAGCCCTTGAGCGTGTCGAAACCGGAGCGGGCAAAGGCCTCCTTGCTGCCGCCGCGGCGTATATCGTCAATGGCCGCGGCGGGAATAATCTGCTCCCCCTGCCAGCGGCCGCCATTGCGCACCAGCTCGCCAAAGCGGGCCATGTCCCGCAGGCCGGCGCTCAGGCCGCCGCCGGCAAAGGGCGTGCCCAGGCTGTCTACCTGGTAATAGGCACTCTGCTCCATGCCAATGCGCCGCCAGATGCGCTCGGACAATAGCGCCGCCACCGACTTGCCGCTGGCCCGGGCAATCACCCAGCCCAGGGCGTCGCTGTTCACGGTTTTGTAGCCAAAGGCCTGGCCATGCTCCCCCTGCTTTTGCACGCCGGTCAGGTATTCGAAATAACCCACCGGGCCGGTGTAGCCCTCCGGCTTGGGCCAGGGACTGCCGGCGGCGGAGAATTGCCATACCTCGGCATTGGGATCGGCATAATCTTCGCTGTAGTGCAGCCCCGTGGTCATGTCCATCAGCTGGCGAACGGTGGCATCGCCAAAGGCGGAGCCGGCCAGTTCCGGCACATACTCGGCCACTCTTTTGCTGTCATCCAGCCGGCCTTCGGCCACCAGCACGGCGGCGAGCAGGCCGGTAAACGACTTGGTCACCGACATGGCCGCGTGCTGGCCGTCTTCCCTCAGGGCCCCGGCATAACGCTCGTACACCACCTCGCCCCGGTGCAGAATTATCAGGCCGTCGGTGTAGTTGCGCTCAAAGGTCTCGGCAAAGGTGATGGGCTCCTCGCTGCCCCAGGGTAGAAAGCGCAGCCGATCGATAAGCGGATCAAGACGGTAGGTCAGCGGGGCCGGGGCTCCCAGGCCGCGAGACACTGCCACCGTGGGCATAAACTCGCGCATGTGGGCCACGCTGTAGCGCAGGGCAGGAAACGCAAAAAAGGAGCCGTCGGCGGCGCTGATGCGTTTTTCCGCCGGGGGTGGAAAACCCTGCATCCAGCCAAGGGCATTGGGATCGCTGTCTTGGGCGGAAAGCGGCGCCGCTGCAGGCTGAACCGCCGGCAGCGACAACAGGGTGAAAAGCAGACCGGTGGCGGTCCGCCGGGGAAAGGTAACACCGATCATGATGTCTCCCGCGCAGGGTGGCTGTTCGGGAGAGTATAGACGTGGGCGCCCTTACTGCGGACGGAAACGACGGGGCAAAGCGCCCATTTTGGGTGAGTCCGTCATGGGTGGGTCATTCCGCCCTGCGCCGGAAGAAAGATGCCGGGTCAAGGCCCGGCATGACGATTTATGCTGCGGCAATCACACCGCCGGCCAGCCAGCCGGTATAGGCCAGGTAAACCGCCAGCAGAAACGCGCCTTCAAACCGGTTGATGCGCCCCTGGCGGCCCCTGAAGCCAAAGCCCAGCACAAACAGTGACAGGGTCAGCACTATCATCACCATAAAGTCGCGGCTGATCACTTCCGGCGCCACTTCCAGCGGGTGGATAATACCGGCCAGCCCCACCACCGCCAGGGTGTTGAACAGGTTGGAGCCAATCACATTGCCCAGGGCCAGATCGTGTTCGTTTTTGCGAATGGCGGCAATGGAGGACGCCAGCTCCGGCAGCGAGGTGCCAACGGCCACGATGGTCAGGCCAATGATTAAATCGCTGACGCCAAAGGCCTGGGCCACGTTCACCGCCCCCCACACCAGAAAGCGTGAGCTGATGATCAGCAACACCAGGCCGGCCACCAGCCAGAACAGGGCCTGCTTCAGGGTCATTCGGTTTTCGTCCAGCTCTTTCACCTCATCGGCGGCCATGCTGTCGCTGCCGTCTTTCAGGCCCTGGCCAATGCTCCAGGCCATGAGCAGCACAAACACCACCAGCAACATCACGGCGTCGGGCCGCGCCAGCCAGCCGTTCCACAGCAGGCTGAGCGACAGCAGGGTGATCAGCAGCAGTATCGGCAGCTCCTTGCGCAGCACCTGGGAATGCACGGCAATGGGGCTTATCAACGCCGTTACCCCGAGGATCAGGCCAATATTGGCAATGTTGGAGCCATAGGCATTTCCCAGGGCCAGGCCGGGGTTGCCTTCCAGCGCCGAAATAATGGACACCACGATTTCCGGCGCCGAGGTACCGAAACCGACGATCACCATGCCGATCAGCAGCGGCGGCATGCCGGCGTAACGGGCGGTGGCCGAGGCACCGTCCACAAAACGGTCGGCGCTCCACACCAGCACCCCAAGGCCCAGTAAAATGGCGGCAACGGACATCAGCATGAGGCATTCCCCCCGTGAGCAGGGGCAGACAGCAGAAAAGGCAAAGCAGACAGGTTCATAAGCGGCTCTTGGGGCGGGACATGATAACCGAGACGCCCCATCTCCCGCCCGGTGGATGGTTGCGTCTCGAGTCTCATCAATCCGTCAGGACACGACTGCCATAAGCCTTTGGCTCAGAGATTGTTGACAGCCGTTTCGGCGGTGGCCGAACGATTACTCCCTCAAGAGGCGCCTATTGTGACAGCTTGCGGCGGGCAAGAAAAGGGGCCGTGAGGAGTGAAGCGTAAGGGTGAGGAGGAAATACCCGTGAACTGCCCCTCACACCTCACCCGTCACGCCTCACAACATTCACAAACTCGGAAAGGCGAAATCCGAGGCCTGGTGGCTGGCGCGCTCGGGCCATTTCTGGGTAATGGTCTTGCGGCGGGTATAAAAGCGCACCGCATCGGGGCCATAGGCGGCAAGATCGCCAAACAGCGAGCGTTTCCAGCCGCCAAAGCTGTGATAAGCCACCGGAACCGGCAGCGGCACGTTAATGCCCACCATGCCCACCTCGATTTGATCGCCAAACAGCCGGGCCGCTTCACCGTCCCGGGTAAACAGGCAGGTGCCGTTGCCGTATTCGTGGGCATTGATCAGCGCAATGGCCGCTTCCAGGCTGTTCACCCGCACCACACAGAGCACCGGGCCGAAAATTTCCTCCCGGTAAATGCGCATCTCGGGCGTGACCCGGTCAAACAGGCAACCGCCAATGAAGTAGCCGTTTTCATGGCCCGGTACCGTCACGCCCCGGCCGTCCACCGCCAGGGTGGCGCCGGCGGCAATGCCGTCTTCAATGTAGCCGGTGATTTTCTCAAGGTGTTCACGACTGATCACCGGGCCCATGTCGTGGCCGCCCTGGGTGCCGGGGCCGATGTTCAGGGCCCGAATGCTGTCGCTCAGTTTGGCCACCAAGGCGTCGGCCACCGCGTCTCCCACGCACACCGCCACCGAAATGGCCATGCAGCGCTCGCCGCAGGAACCGTAGGCCGCCCCCATCAGGGCACCGACGGCATTGTCGAGATCCGCATCGGGCAGCAGCACGGCGTGGTTCTTGGCCCCTCCCAGGGCCTGCACCCGCTTGCCGTTGGCCGTGCCCGTGGCGTAAATGTACTCGGCCACCGGGGTCGAGCCCACAAAACTGATGGCTTTCACGTCCTTGTGCTCGAGCAGGGCATTGACCGCCTCACGGCCGCCCTGCACCACATTCAGCACGCCCTTGGGCAGACCGGCCTCTTCCAGCAACCGGGCGATAAGCAGCGACGATCCCGGATCCTTTTCCGACGGCTTGAGCACAAAGCAGTTGCCGCAGGCGATGGCCATGGGAAACATCCACAGCGGCACCATGGCAGGAAAGTTGAACGGAGTAATGCCGGCCACCACCCCCAGCGGCTGAAAATCGGACCAGGCATCAATATCGGGGCCCACGTTGCGGGTGTATTCGCCCTTCAGCAGGCCGGGCACACCACAGGCATATTCCACGTTTTCTATGCCCCGCTGCAGCTCGCCCCGGGCATCTTCCAGGGTTTTGCCATGCTCTTCGGCAATCAACCGGCAAATGTCGTCGGCCCGGTCTTCCAGCAGCTGGCGATACCGAAACATCACCCGGGCCCGTTTGGCCGGCGGGGTGTCTCGCCAGGCGGGAAAAGCGGCTTCGGCGGCCGCCACCGCCTGCTGCACGGTCGCGGCATCGGCCATGGCCACCTGGGCACACACGTCGCCGGTGGCGGGGTTGAAGACCTCCAGCAAGGTGTTGCCGTGGTGAAGTTCGCCGTTGATCAGGTGAGAAATGGTGTTCATGCTTGGTCCTTGTAGAGGTAATGCTTGCTCGTTCGATATGGTTGCCACACAGGCCGGGACGGGCATCGTTCAGCCCTGCCCCAGCACCTTGGCCACAGCGTTAAACAGCTGCTCCAGTTCGTCGGGCGTGGAGATAAAGGGCGGGCCAAACTGCAGGGTATCGCCGCCAAAGCGCACGTAATATCCCGCCTGCCACAGGGCAATAGCCAGCTCCATGGGGCGGCGGGCCGGCTCGCCCGGATAGGGCGCCAGCTGCACGGCCCCGGCCAGGCCACAGTTGCGAATGTCCACCACCTGGGGCAGGCCTTTCAGCCGGTGAATGTGTTCTTCAAACACCGGCATCAGCGTCCGCACCCGGGCCGGCATGTCCTCCTCAGTCAGCGCATCCAGCGACGCCATGGCGGCGGCGCAGGCCACCGGGTGGCCCGAATAGGTATAACCGTGGGGGAACTCCACCAGGTAGTCCGGCCCCGGCTGCGCCATAAAGGCCTGGTAAATATGCTCTTTGGCGATCACCGCCCCCATGGGCACCACACCATTGGTCAGCTGTTTGGCCACATTCAGCATGTCGGGCACCACGCCAAAGGCCTCGGCACCGAACAGCTCGCCCATGCGGCCGAGGCCGGTGATCACCTCATCGAAAATCAGCAGAATATCGTGCTGGTCGCAGATCTCCCGCAACCGCTGCAGGTAGCCCACCGGCGGCACTATCACTCCCGCCGAGCCGGACATGGGCTCCACGATTACCGCCGCAATATTGGAGGCATCGTGCAGCTCAATCAGTTGCAGCAGATGATCGGCAAGCTCCGCGCCGTGGGCCGGCTGGCCCCGGCTGAAGGCGTTTTCCGAAAGCAGGGTATGCGGCAGGTGATCCGCCTCCACCAGCTGACCGTAATGCTTGCGATTGGGGCCAATGCCGCCCAGGCTGGTGCCGCCCATGTTCACGCCGTGATAGCCCCGGGCTCGGCCAATCAGCCGGGTCTTTTCCGGTTTGCCCCTGGCCCGCCAGTAGGCCCGGGCCATTTTCAGGGCGGTGTCGGCGCATTCGGAGCCGGAGTTGGTAAAGAACACCCGGTTCAGATCCGCCGGCGCCAGCGCCGCCAGCCGCTCGGCCAGCTCAAAGGCCAGCGGATGGCCGGTCTGAAAGCCGGGGGCATAATCCAGGATATGAAGCTGGCGGTGAATGGCCTCGATGATTTTGGGATGCCGGTGGCCCAGGCCGGTGCACCACAGCCCCGACAGGCTGTCGAACAGCCGGCGGCCATTCACATCGGTAAAATACGCGCCGTCCGCTTCCGCCACCAGCCGGGGAGCCGCCTTGAAGGCCCGGTTGCCGGTAAAGGGCATCCAGAAGGCGTCCAGGTTAAGCTGACGACCGAGCTCCTGCTTGCTGTTTGCACTGATCATGGTGTTCATCACGACTCCCTGCCGCCTCACGAATATGGCCGAATGGTTCCATGGTGATCACCGTTGCCTTTTTGTTAAATATAAACCTTGTGAAGTTCAGTTAAGGGTATGCTGAACTTTCCTTGTTCTGTTTGAGTTGCAGCATGACATCATCCAAATCTTCGCCCCTGGGCCAGGTCAGCGATTTTGAGCTCAAGTTACTGCGCGTGTTCCGCACCGTGGCGGCCTGCGGCGGCTTTTCCGCCGCCGAGGTGGCGCTGGGCATCAGCCGGGCCGCCATCAGCATGCAGATGGCGGATCTGGAAAAACGGCTGGGCGTCAAACTGTGCCAGCGCGGCCGGGCCGGCTTTGCCCTCACCGCCGAGGGCCGGCGCGTGCTGGAGGCCACTGACCGGCTGTTTGGCGCCGTGGATCACTTTCGTGCCGAGATAAGCGATCTGCACCAGCGCCTGCAGGGCACGCTGGTCATCGGCATTACCGACAACCTGGTCAGCCACCCGGGCATGAAAATCACCCATGGCCTGGCGGCGCTCAAGGCCCGGGGACCGGAGGTGCACATCGATTTGCGCATGCAGCCTTCCGACGACATTGAAATCGGCGTGCTCGACGGCCGGCTTAACGTGGGGGTGATCCCCCAGGTACGGGATCTGCCGGGGCTGACCTATACGCCGCTGTATGAAGAAAGCGCCAGCCTCTATTGCGCCGATAACCATCCGCTGTTTGCCGACCCCGCCCCCGACGTTACCGGGCACGAAGTGGTGCAGCCCCGCTTTGCCCAGCCCGCCGAGGCCGCCGCCCTTTATGCCCGCCACTTTAGCGGCGCTCAGGCCAATGATCGGGAAGGCATCCTGTTTCTGGTACTGACCGGCTGTTACCTCGGCTACCTGCCGGATCACTATGCCGCGCCCTGGATTCGGGCCGGCCGGCTGCGCGCCCTCACAGCGGGCTTTACCACCCGTTTTTGCGCCATTACCGCCCGCAGCCGCCGGCCCGGCCTGGTGCTGGAAACCTTTCTGGAAACGCTGGAGACATGTTAGGGGTTAGGGGTTAGGGGTTAGGGGTTAGGGGTTAGGGGTTAGGGGTTAGGGGTTAGGGGTTATGGAGTGGCCCCGATAAAGTAGACACTTAAGTTAAGCGGCAGCTGCGTAGGCATTGGGAGTTATTCCTCCCAGCGCCATGTGGCGCCGCACTTTCGGGTAATACTCGTCCGTATAATACCGGACTTCATCTGCCATTTCGTCTCTTCCGAGCATTCCTAATGGATGTGTCCATTCCTTCTTGAGCAGCGCGAAGAAGCTTTCCGAACAGGCGTTATCCCAGCAGTTACCTCGCCGAGACATGCTGATGGTGATTCCCCGTGTAGTGAGCCATCTCATCACCTCTTCGCTGCGATACTGACTCCCCTGGTCAGAGTGGAACAACAACTGTGTCCCATCTGGCCGCTGATGTTGCCATGCCTGCTCAAGGGCCTCCAGCACCAGCTGGGCGCTATTGATGGCACCCATGGCTCGGCTCACCACGCGACGTGTACCCAGGTCCAGGACTACTGCGATGTAGAGCCAGCCTTCGTGGCACCGGATTTGAGTAATATCTGATACCCAGACTCGATTTGCCGCACCAACCGAGAAGCGGCGATTCAGCAAGTTCGGTAGCACAGGCAAGAATGATGTCGGCTTTTGATACCCTGCTTTAAGAGCCGTGCATGAATGGTAACCAGCGTCTCTCAGCAAGCGCTGAACCTGGTTCTTGCCGCAGCAGAACCCGGCATCCCGTGCTTCCAGCCACAGCTTGCGATAACCCGGCACATTCTTCTGTTGCCTGGCTCGCTCGAGCAGGAAGGTTTTCAGAGTTTGTCGCTTGATGACACGTTCTCCCGGAGCATGCTGACGTGCTCGCCAACGATAATATCCCGCTCGTGACACATTGAGTACTTCACACATTATCGAGACCCGCCAGCGTTGACTTCGGTGAGCCTCGATAAAGGCAAACCTTACTTGCTGTGCTTGGCGAAGTACTCTTGCGCCTTTTTTAGGATTTCGTTCTCCAGCTCTTTTCGTTCAAGCAGCTTCTTCAGTCGAGCATTTTCACGCTCCAGATCCTGCAAACTTTTTTCTGGTCCGATGTTTTCAACTGCTTTGTCAGATGATTTCTTGGTCATGATCCACTCTCTGCGCCAGCGACTCAATTGGTTAGGATGGATCCCGAGTCTGCCAGCAAGCTGAGCTTGTGTCTCTGTGGTGGATAGCGAGGCCTCGACGGCCTCACGTTTGAATGCATCGCTAAAGTGACGGTGGGGTTTGTACTTCATAACACCTTCTCATTAAATGAAGGTGTCTACTTTTTTCGGGCCAGTCCAGTTAGGGAAATGGACCGGTTTGGAGCAAAAACCGTGCTCCGGATCACTAAAACGTGGGTCACCTTCTTCACTGGATAATAACCCCCTCTTTTCTTGATCCAGGTCAGTCCTGTTTGGCAACACTCGGACCAAACTTGCATATGAGATACACATAAATCAACTTCAGCACTCAGTGCAGGGAGTACCCCATGAAGCCATGCAAGCTTGTCGCCGCCATCAGTTTCGCCCTGGCGTTTTCCGCCCAGGCCAGTTCGCTGCCCGTTGAGGAGGCCGTGCTCACCTCGCCGCCCCTGGTGCCGCCCCCCATCACTCGGGATCATGCCGCCAAGGTGGTGGTGAAGATGGAAACGGTGGAAAAGGTGATGGAAATCGCCGACGGGGTGGAATACATGTTCTGGACCTTTGGCGGCTCGGTGCCGGGCCAGTTCCTGCGGGTGCGGGAAGGAGACGAAATCGAATTCCACCTCTCCAACCACCCCGACTCCAAGATGCCCCACAACATCGACTTGCATGCGGTCACCGGACCCGGCGGCGGCGCCGCGGCCTCCTTCACCGCCCCCGGGCACACCTCGGTGTTCAACTTCAAGGCGCTCAATCCCGGGCTTTATGTGTATCACTGCGCCACCGCCCCGGTGGGCATGCACATTGCCAACGGCATGTACGGCCTGATCCTGGTGGAGCCGAAGGAAGGGCTGCCGCCGGTGGATCGGGAATACTATGTGATGCAGGGCGACTTCTATACCAAGGGCGCCTACGGCGAGCAGGGCCTGCAATCCTTCGACATGGACAAGGCCATCCGCGAGCAGGCCGACTACGTGGTGTTCAACGGCGCCGTGGGCGCGCTCAACGGCGACAAGGCGCTGACCGCCAACGTGGGCGAGACGGTGCGCCTCTATGTGGGCAACGGCGGCCCCAACCTGGTGTCGTCGTTCCATGTCATCGGTGAAATCTTCGACAAGGTTAATGTGGAGGGTGGCACCGCCATCAACGAAAACGTGCAAACCACCCTGGTGCCCGCCGGCGGTGCGGCCATGGCCGAATTCAGGCTGGATGTGCCCGGCAACTTCATCATGGTGGATCATTCCATCTTCCGCGCCTTTAACAAGGGGGCGCTGGGCATGATGCAGGTGAGCGGCCCGGAAGACCACATCGTCTACTCGGGCAAGGTGGCCGACAACGTCTACCTGCCCGAAGGCTCGGCGGTACAGGTGATGCCCAACGGCCATCCCAAGGTCACCGCCAAGAACAAGGAAGAGCGGATGATGTACGGCAAGCGGGTGTATGAGGCCAACTGTCAGGCCTGTCACCAGAACGAAGGCCAGGGCATTCCCGGCGCCTTCCCGCCGGTGGCCGGCTCCGACTTCCTCAACGAGAACCCGACCCGCGCCGTCGACGTGGTGCTGCACGGCCTCAAGGGACCGATCAAGGTCAACGGCCAGGCCTTCGACAGCATCATGCCGGCCATGCGGCTGTCGGACGAAGACGTGGCCAACGTGCTCACCTATGTGCTCAACAGCTGGGATAACGACGGCGGCGACATCACTCCCGAGCAGGTGGCCGAGCGTCGGGAGGAAGGCAAGCCCATCGTGATGGAAGGGAGCGCCCACTGATGAACACGGCGCTGCTGCTGGGCCTGGCAGCGCTGCAGATGGCCGAGCTGCCCGGCGGGGAAGTCCGGCCGCTGTACCTGAGCCAGGACAGCCCGCTCACCCGGGTGGCGCCGTTCCGGCTGGATGTCACCCCGGTCACCAACCGGCAGTTCGCGGCCTTTGTGGCGGCGCACTCCCGCTGGCAACCGGGCCGGCCCCCGGCCCTGCTGGCCGAACCGGCTTATCTGCAACACTGGCCCGGGTTGAGCCCGGCTGTTCCGCAACTCGATCAGCCGGTCACCCATGTGTCCTGGTTTGCCGCCGACGCCTACTGCCGGGCCCAGGGCAAGCGGCTGCCCACGGTGGCGGAATGGGAATTCGCCGCCCAGGCCTCGGAAAGCGCCGCCTTTGGTGCCACCGAGCCCGACTACAGCCGGCGCATTCTCGACTGGTACGCCCGGCCCGCCAGCGCTCGTTTGCATGACGTGGGCCAAACGCCGGCCAACTACTGGCAGGTGCAGGATCTGCACGGCCTGGTGTGGGAATGGACCCAGGACTTCAACTCCACCCTGGTCACCGGCGAATCCCGGGGCGACAGCAGCCTGGATCAGGGCCTGTTCTGCGGCTCGGCCGCCGCCGGCAGCGCCGATCCGTCCGACTACGCCGCCTTTATGCGCTACGGCTTTCGTTCCAGCCTGAAGGCCAGTTATGCCCTGGGCAACCTGGGATTTCGCTGTGCCAAGGAGACCACCGATGAGAATACTCACCTTGTTGCTGATGTTGCTGAGCCTTGAAACACTGGCCGCCCTGCCCGAGGACTCGCTGTACCAGCTGGGTAGCGAGTGGCAGGATCACCATGAACACCGGCTGAACATCAACGAACTGGCCGGCAAGAAGCGGCTGGTTGCATTTATTTACACCGACTGCGTGACCGCCTGTCCGGTGATAGTGTCGGAGCTCAAGCGTATTCAGCAGGCACTGAGCCCGGCCCGGCGAGAGCGGCTCGGCTTTGTGCTGGTGTCGCTCACCCCGGGCGTGGACACGCCGAAAGTCATGGCGCACTTCGCCGGCAAGCACGGGCTGGATGAGCACTGGACCCTGCTCAGTGGCCAGGACGATCAGGTAAGAACCCTGGCCATGGTGCTCAATATCAAATACATGGGGCTGGCCGACGGCGAGATTGCTCACTCCAACGCCATCACCGCCCTGGACGAGCAGGGCCGCCTGCTGTTTCAGCAAAGCGGCCTGCCCGGTGGGCCCGAAGCGGTGCTTGAGCGAATGGGACTGTGAAAACGCGAGACAAAAAACGTGAGGGGTGAAGGGTGAGGGGTGAGGTGAGGGGTTAGGGGAAAGGGAGGGGGTCATAACTGACTCGCCCTCCCCTTTTTTGCCTTGTCCGGATTACCGGTTTTCCAGCTCCATGATCCGCGCCTTTAACCGGGCGACTTCCGCTTCCAGCTCCATGATCCGCGCCTGGGCATCCTCATTGGCGGTGGCCGGCGCCACCGGCTCACTGACCGGTACGTCGCCGAACAGGTGAGCATAGCGTGACTCCCGCTTGCCGGGCTGGCGTTCCAGCTTCACCACGAAGGGGCCTTTTTCCATCAGGCTGTTCAGGCAGGCATCCACCTCGCCGACATCCCCGAAGGAATGCAGCCGGGCACAGCGGCTGCGCAGCTCCCCCGGGGTCTGCGGGCCACGCAGCAACAGCTCGCAGACGATGGCCAGCTCGCCGGGGCCGAACTGCAGCTCGCCGAACTCGGTATTGCAGAAGCGGTGCTGATATTTGGCGGCCCGGGCATTGAAGCCGGCCACATTGTTCACCAGCCGCCGGGCCCCCAGGGTATTGAGCACCGACTGTATCTCGCTCTCCCCCAGGCTCAGCACCGGATCCCGGTTGCTCTTCTGGTTGCAGGCGTTCACCAGGGCATTGAGGGTCAGCGGATACACATCGGGGGTGGATACCTGCTTTTCAATCAGACAGCCAATCACACGTTGCTCGAGGGCAGACAGTTTTTCCATAGCCAGACTCCTTGTGTTCTGTCTAAAGACTACCGGAGCACCCTCAAAACACCAGCATTTTCCGCCGCTTATGCCGCCACCGGATTATGCTCCAGCGGCGGCAGGCCATGAGCGGCCCGGGCCCGGTTGCAGGCACCACCGGGATCATAGGCCTCGAAGTCCCGGCACGGGCTGGGCCGGTGCTCGTAAATGGCACAGGACACACAGCCCCCCACCTCTCCTTCCAGCGCCACACAGCGTGGGCCGGGCTGGTTGGTACCGCGCATGGCCAGCCGGCTGTGACTGACCGGCTCGGTCAGGGCTTCGGGCACGGCAAAGTCGCTGTGTACCTCGCCCCAGTAAAAAGACACACGAAAAAACGCGCAGCAGGCGCCGCAGCTCAAACAGGGATTGCCACCACTCATTAACGCCTTACCTCCAGGCAAAACCAAAACAGTGACGAAAAGAAAAACGGCTGAAATCGAAAACGGCGAGAACACGGGAAAGGAAATTGGCGCTCGGGACGGCGGCCCGGCGCGACGTGCCGGTGGTGACTCCTCTGAGAAGAAAACGGGAGCCTATAAATAAATCGAAAAACGGCGCCGGGCAAGAAGGCAGACAGCGGGACGCGCAAAAAAAAACCGTGGCCGCCCTTGCGCCAGGGCATAATGTTAAAAAATTGTGCGCTTACGCAAACAATCAAACACAGCAGTTGTGTTTGCTGATGCGTCGCCGTTCAATACGCCTTTGGTCGCATTCCCCCAACCCACACAAGAACAGGGATCCGTTGTATGAAACTCACTCACAAAGTGGGGCTGACCGCTGCCGCCGTGTTGCTGGTTACCGTCAGTCTGCTGTCCTGGCTGCAGCTCTCCCAGGTGCGGGAAAACCTGCGCCAGCAAACCGCTGCCTCCGTTCACCAGACCAGCTCCACCCTGGCCCGTCAGATAGAAAACTGGCTGAACGGCAAACTGGACCTCATCGACATGGCCGCCCAGCAAATCAGCAGCGATTTCAGCCGCGAACAGGTGCAGCAAACCTTTGACCTGCCCCTGCTGAAAGAGGAATTTCTGCTGATCTTTGGCGGACTGGAAAGTGAGCAGGGCCGGGCCATCACCAACACCCCCAGCTGGAACCCGCCTGGCTGGGATGCCCGGCAACGCCCCTGGTATGCGGTGGCCCGGCAGGCCGGCACGGCCTCGCTGACCGAGCCCTACGCCGATGCCAGCACCGGCGACATCCTGATTTCCGCCGTGGCCAACATCACCGACAATGGCCGCTTTCTGGGCGCCTTTGGCGGAGATCTCAGCCTGGAAGCCGTTTCCGAGGCCATCAATGTCATCGACTTCAACGGGGCCGGGCATGCCTTTCTGGTGAGCCGGAACGGCAACATCATTTCCCACCCCGACAGCGCCTTCAACGGCCGTCCGCTGAACGAGCTGTTTGACGACGCCAGCCCCGAACTCAGCCCCGAACTGGACACCTACTCGCTGCAGGGACAGCCCCACTGGGTGGCCTTCACTCCGCTCGAGGGCCTGCAGGGTGCCGACTGGTACATTGGGGTGGCGCTGGACGAAGGCATGGTCATGGCCCGGGCCGACCAGTTGCAGTGGCAGTCCATTATCATTGCCGCCTTCGGGGTGGCCATCAGCCTGGCCATTCTGGTGTTGCTGATGACCAGCCAGCTGAAGCCTCTGAGCGGATTGCACCGCTCCCTGGCCGACATCAACAGTGGCGAGGGCGATTTGACCCGGCGCCTGCCCATTGTGAGAAAAGATGAGTTTGGCCTGGTGGCCGGCGAGTTCAACGGCTTTCTCGCCCACCTGCAACAGCTGATTGGCAACGTCATGGGCAGTGCCGAGGCGCTGAAAACACGCATCGGCGAAACCTCGGTGCAATCGGAGCAGGCCGAACAACAGTTGCAGCTGCAACTGCAGGAGCTGGATCAGCTGGCCACCGCCATGCACGAAATGGCCGCCACCGCCAACGACGTGGCCCGCCACGCCCAGCATGCCGCCGAAGCGGCCAACGCCGCCAACCGGGAAACCGAACAGGGCGCCGAGGTGGTTTCCCGCTCCACCCAGGCCATTGAACGCCTGGCCGCCGACATGGACGACACCATGGCCTCCGTTAACGAACTGGCCCAGCTCAGCCGCAATATTGAATCAATACTGTCGGTGATCACCGGCATTGCCGAGCAAACCAACCTGCTGGCCCTGAACGCCGCCATTGAAGCGGCCCGGGCCGGCGAGTCGGGCCGCGGCTTTGCGGTGGTGGCCGACGAGGTGCGCTCATTGGCGTCCCGCACTCAGCACTCCACCCAGGAAATCGGCGACATGATAGAAAAGCTGCAACAAGGGGTGCAGCAGGCCGAACACAAGATGCAGCAAAGCCAGGCCCTAGCCACCCGCACCACTCAGGATGCGGCCGAGGCCAATGAGGTGCTGGCGCGTATTCGCGATGCCATTGCCCGGATTAACGACATGAACCTGCAGATTGCCACCGCCGCCGAGGAGCAAAGCGCCACCAGCGAGGAAATCAACCAGAACACCACCAACATTCGGGATATCAGCCAGGATGTTGCCAATGGTGCCCTGGAGCAGCTGAAAAAATGCCATGCCATGTTGGAGCAGATGCAACACCAGGACCGGCTGCTGGGAGAATTCAAGGTTTGATGCCGGGCTGATTAATGGCCCTGAAACCGGCATACTGACCCCTGCTGCACAAGAAGGAGAGACACATGCTGATGCAACCCGAAAAAGCCGCTTTGCTGGTGATCGACATTCAGGAAAAACTGGTGCCCGCCATTGATCAGGGCGAGCGCCTGGTGGCCCGGGCCGGCTGGCTGATCAGCGCCTGCCAGCGGCTGGGTACCCCTACCCTGTTTACCGAGCAATATCCTCGCGGCCTGGGCCACACCCTGCCCCGGCTGACCGAGCTGGTGGAGCGCCCCGAAGTAGCCAAAAAGGTCCATTTTTCCGCCGTGGCCGGCGGCTGCCTGCCCAAGCACTGGCAGGACCGCAGCCAGATCATCGTCTGCGGCATGGAAACCCACGTGTGTGTGCTGCAGACCGTGCTGGAGCTGCTGCAGGCGGGCAAGGAGGTGTTTGTGGTGGCCGATGCGGTGGGCAGCCGCACCGAAGAAAACCGCCAGCTGGGACTGGAGCGCATGCGCCAGGCAGGCGCGCAGATTGTGAGCCGAGAGATGGTGGTGTTTGAGCTAATGCAACAGGCCGGCACCGACACCTTCAAGGCCATCAGCAAGCAGTTTCTGGTAGGGGAGCAGCCGTAACGGAGCGCGGGCTGCCAGCCCGCAATTTAGCGCGAAGCGGCAACCCAAAACATCAAGCGCCCTGCCGGGCGCTATGCAGGCTAGCAGCCTGCGCTCCATCCCTATGACTTCTTGTCCCAGATCCCTTCTTCCAGCTGATTACTCAGCTCGGGATACTTGCTGGCATCAAAGGTGGGTAGCCGGCCCAGCTTGCGCTGATCGTTATAATCCTTTGCCAGTTTAACCACCACGCCCGACAGCAACAAAATGGCCACCAGGTTGATGAGCGCCATCATGCCCATGGAGGTATCGGCCATGGCCCAGATGGTGGGCAGCTCGCCAACGGAGCCAAACATCACCATGCCCAGCACAAACAGCCGGAACACAAGCAGACCGGCCGGGTGGTTGTGCTCAAGAAACACCAGGTTGTTTTCCGCATAGGCGTAGTTGGCCACGATGCTGGTAAAGGCAAAAAACAAAATGGCGATGGCGATAAAGTAATTGCCCCAGTCCCCCACCTCGTTCGAGAGCGCTTTCTGGGTCAGCTCAATGCCGGTAATGCCGGAGCCGGGCTCAAACTGGCCGGAAAGCAGAATAATGGAGGCGGTACAGGTGCAGATGACGATGGTGTCGGCAAACACCCCCAGCATCTGTACATAGCCCTGGGACGCCGGGTGGGGCGGATAGGGCGTGGCCGAGGCCGCGGCGTTGGGTGCCGAGCCCATGCCTGCCTCGTTCGAAAACAGGCCCCGTTTCACCCCGTTGATCAACGCCTGGGAAATGGCATAGCCCATGGCGCCGCCACCGGCCTGCTCCAGGCCAAAGGCGGATTTAACAATCAGCGCCAGCACGCCGGGCAGCTCGGTGAGGTTCATGGCCACCACCACTAGGGCAATCAGCAGATAGGCCAGCGCCATCAGCGGTACCACCAGCTCGGCAAAGCGGGCAATGGTGCGCAGACCGCCAAAAATAATCAGCCCCGCCAGCACCACCAGCACAATGCCGGTGGCCCACTCGGGCACGCTGAAGGCCACCTGCATGGCGGCACTGATGGAGTTGGCCTGCACCGCATTGAACACCAGGCCAAAGGCAATGATCAGGAACACCGCAAACAGCACGCCCATCCAGCGCATGCCCAGGCCCCGTTCCATGTAGTAGGCCGGGCCGCCCCGGTAGTTGCCGTCGTCGTCTTTCACCTTGTAAAGCTGGGCCAGGGCGCTCTCGGCAAAGGCGGTGGCCATGCCGATCAGGGCGATCAGCCACATCCAGAAAATGGCCCCGGGCCCCCCCAGGTACAGCGCCACCGCCACCCCGGCCAGGTTGCCGGTGCCCACCCGGGCCGCCAGGCTGGTACAGAGCGCCTGAAACGACGAAATGCCCGCCGCGTCGGACTGGCGGCTGTGTTTCAGCACCGAGAACATGTGGCCAAAATGGCGGAACTGGATCAGCCCCAGTCGCAGGGTAAAGAAAATGCCAACCCCCAGCAGCAGGTAGATCAGCACGGATCCCCACAGCAGGTTGTTGAGAAAGGAGATAAAGGAGTCCATGGGCACCTCTGGATCAAATCAAATTTCATGGCCGTCATCAGGATGGAGCCACGCGAAGCGGCGCAATGTACCACAACCGCTCGCACACGCCATGTGAGCTGGATCACAGCGAGCGACCTGATCCCGGCGCGACGGAACAGCGCCGGCCGGCCAAGGCAAATGACTTTCCTACCCGTTAAAACTAGAATATAGCGCTAAACATCACCCTGAAGGACTCATTCATGGCCAACAAACTCGCTCAACTGCGCACGCTCACCACCGTTGTGGCCGACACCGGCGACATCGAAGCCATTCGCAAATACCAGCCCGAAGACGCCACCACCAATCCGTCTCTTATTCTGAAAGCGGCACAGATCCCGGAATACCGCCCGCTGATCGAAGACGCCGTGGCCTGGGCCAAGGCCCAGAGCCAGCACGCCGAGCAGCAACTGTTCGATGCTTCCGACAAGCTGGCGGTGAACATTGGCTGTGAAATTCTGAAGCTCATTCCCGGGCGCATCTCCACCGAGGTAGACGCCCGGCTGTCGTTCGACACCGAGGCCAGCATCGCCAAGGCCCGCAAGCTGATCGCCCTGTATGCCGACGCCGGCGTCGGCAAGGAGCGCATTCTGATCAAGCTGGCCGCCACCTGGGAAGGGATCCGCGCCGCCGAAGTGCTGGAGCAGGAAGGCATTAACTGCAACCTGACCCTGCTGTTCAGCTTTGCCCAGGCCCGCGCCTGTGCCGAAGCCGGCGCCTACCTCATTTCGCCCTTCGTGGGCCGTATTCTCGACTGGTACAAAGCCAACACCGAGCAGAAGGACTACGCCCCGGCGGAAGATCCGGGCGTGCTGTCGGTCACCCGTATCTACGACTACTACAAGGCCCACGGCTATCACACCGTGGTGATGGGCGCGAGTTTCCGCAATACCGGCGAGATCCTGGAGCTGGCCGGCTGCGACCGTCTGACCATAGGCCCGAACCTGCTGGAAGAGCTGAGCCAGAGCGAAGGCGAAGTGGTGCAAAAGCTGCAGGACAAGGGCGCTACCCAGGCCCGCCCCGCCCCCATGACCGAAGCCGAGTTCCGCTGGGAGCAGAATCAGGACGCCATGGCCACCGAAAAACTGGCCGAAGGCATTCGCAACTTCGCCATTGACCAGGGCAAGCTGGAAGACATGCTCAAGGCGATGATTTAAATAACAGGGATTGGGGACTCGGGATCAGAGAATCGCGAGTCCCTTCCACGCTCTCCCCATTCCCCTATTCCCCCATTCCTCACTCCCCCATTCCTCACTCCCCCATTTTGCGTTTCAACTTAATAAATCTGCAATAACAACGTTCTAATTTATAACCTGTTGTGATATATGAACTACGACTGCAACTGATAGCCAACAGGAGGGAGCCCCATGGAGAGGTTTAGCTTCGATCAGGAATTTGTAGTTGAAAAGCGAGCACGCGCTCCGCGCGAGCCAGCCCAAAAGCGTAAATGGCGGGAAATAGAAGCCCTTAAAGACAAAAAACGTTTACGGGAAGAACTTCAGCAACTCGATTGTACCTTCGAACTCGATGAACGTATCGAAGAGCTGGAGCTGTAAGAGCACGTAATATAATTCAGGCGCCCTGGTGGCGCCTTTTTTTATGGCGCCAGCGGCAGTTGCCAGTCAATGGGGGTTTTGCCCTGGGCTTCCAGCAACTGGTTGGTCTTGGAAAAATGGCGGCAGCCGAAAAAGCCCCGGTGGGCCGACAGCGGGCTGGGATGAGGCGCACTCAGCACATGATGACGCCGGCGGTCGACATGGCTGCCCTTTTTCTGGGCATGGCTGCCCCAGAGCAAAAACACCACCCCCTCGCAGTATTCGTTTACCGTCTGGATCACCTTATCGGTAAAGGTCTCCCAACCCAGTCCAGCATGGGAATGGGCCTTGCCCTTCTCCACCGTTAACACGGTATTGAGCATCAGCACCCCCTGCCGGGCCCAAGATTCCAGAAAGCCATGCTGAGGTGCTTTAAAACCGGGAATGTCGCTTTCCAGCTCTTTATACATATTGCGCAGCGACGGCGGCACTTTTATTCCCGGGCGTACGGAAAAACACAGGCCGTGGGCCTGGCCGGGACCGTGATACGGATCCTGCCCCAGCATTACCACCTTGACTGCGGCCAGCTCGGTCAGCTTGAGAGCATTGAACACGTCGGCTTCAGGCGGATAAATCTCCTTGCCCGCCTGCCGGGCCTGAGTGACCGCCGCCATGGTCTGCTGAAAATAGGGTTGCTGTTTTTCCGGGCCGATGGCCTCGCTCCAGGTGGTGTTCATCAGGTTTTTCCAGTTAAAAAGTTTACTTGTTCCACGTCTCACGTCTCACTGCGCGGGCGAATCAGCCCTTCCTGCATGGTCGTCGCCACCAGCCGGCCGTCGCGGCTGTATAGCCTGCCCTGCACCAGGCCGCGGCCGGCAATGGCCCGCGGGCTGTCCATCACATACAGCACCCAGTCATCAAAACGAAAATCCTCGTGAAACCACATGGAATGATCGATGGTGGCCACCTGCAGCTCCCGCTCCCAGAACGAATGGCCATGGGGCATCAGCGCCGTGGGCAAAAAGTTGAAATCGGAGGCGTAGGCCAGCAGGTATTTGTGAATACGCGGATCATCGGGCAATTCACCATTGGCCTTCAGCCAGATGCAGCGCCGCGGCTCGGCCTTTTCCGGTTTCATGGGATCCACGTAGTTGACCTGGCGCATCTCGATGGGATTTTCCGCCAGCAGCTTTTTGCGCAGCCTGGTTGGCACCTGCCCAGCCAGCGCCGCCAGCCGTTCGCTTTCCGGCACCAGCCCTTCTGGGCCCGCCACCTCCGGCATCAGCGCCTGGTGCTCAAAGCCTGCCACCGGCAGCTGGAACGACGCCGTCATGTAAAAAATGGGCTTGCCGTATTGCAGCGCCTGCACCCGGCGGGTGGAGGTGGTCTGGCCATCACGAATGTTTTCCACGTCATAGATGATGGGCTTGCTGACATCACCGGGGCGTAGAAAATAGGAATGGAAGGAGTGAACCGGCCGCTCCGGGGTCAGGGTGTACTTGGCCGCCGCCAGCGCCTGCCCCATGACCTGGCCGCCAAACACGGCGCCAAAGCCCAGATCCAGGCTTTGCCCCCGGTAAAGGCCGTCGTCCAGCGGCTCCAGCGCCAGCAGGGTCAACAAATCGTCCAAAGCTCGACTCATGCAGGTATCCCGGTTGAAATGACTGGGGCTACGTTAACATGAAAAAAGGGGCTTGCACCCCTTTGTCATGCTGAGTCTTCGATTAATGCAGAATACGGGCGCGGATGGTGCCGCTGATGGCCTTGAGCTTTTCCAGGGCCTGTTCACTCTGGGCGGTTTCCACGTCGATGACCACGTAACCGATCTTGGGCGAGGTTTGCAGGTACTGGGCCGCAATGTTGATGTCGTCACCGGCAAAGGCCTGGGCGATCTGGCTGAGAATGCCCGGCTTGTTGTGGTGAATATGCAGCAAACGGCTGGTGCCGGCATGGCTTGGCAGAGACACTTCGGGGAAGTTGACCGCCGACAGGGTAGAGCCGTTGTCGGAATACTTGATGAGCTTGCCCGCCACCTCGTAACCGATGTTTTCCTGTGCTTCCTGAGTGGAGCCACCAATGTGCGGTGTGAGAATGACGTTGTCGAACTCACGCAGCGGCGACACGAACTCTTCGTCGTTGGACTTGGGCTCCACCGGGAACACGTCGATGGCGGCACCGGCCACATGCTTGCTGGCCAAAGCCGCTGCCAGTGCGTCGATGTCGACCACGGTGCCGCGGGAGGCGTTGATCAGAATGGCACCCGGTTTCATCATCGCCAGCTCGTTGGCACCCAGCATATTCTGGGTCTGGGCGGTTTCCGGCACGTGCAGCGAGACCACGTCGGCCAGGTTGAGCAGCTCTTTCAGGCTGCCCACCTGAATGGCGTTGCCCAGCGACAGCTTGTTTTCGATGTCGTAGTAGTACACCTGCATGCCGATACCTTCGGCAATGATGCCCAGCTGGGTGCCGATATGACCATAGCCGATAATGCCCAGCTTCTTGCCACGGGCCTCAAAGGAATGGGTCGCGGTTTTCTGCCACTCGCCCCGGTGGGCCTTGGCGTTACGCTCGGGAATGCCGCGCAGCAGCAGCAGCAGCTCGCCCAGCACCAGCTCGGCCACGCTGCGGGTGTTGGAAAAGGGCGCGTTGAATACCGGAATGCCGCGAATTTCGGCGGCAGACAGATCCACCTGGTTGGTGCCGATGCAGAAACAGCCGATGGCCACTAGCTTGTCGGCGGCGTCCAGTACCGATTCGGTGAGCTGAGTACGGGAGCGAATGCCCACGAAGTGCACGTCCTTGATACGCTCTTTCAGCTCATCTTCGCCCAGCGACGTTTTGAGATAATCGATATTGCTGTAACCAGCGGCTTTGAAAGACTCAACCGTGCCTGGGTGTACGCCTTCCAACAATAAAATTTTGATTTTTTCTTTTTCGAGGGAATAGTTGGCCATTACCGGGTCCTTTATGACAACTGCTAGGGTTTTCCATAAAGTACCAAAAACATCGACTTTAGGGAATTTTTGCCATCAAAGTCACGTTTTTTTAAGTTATAAATTTTTTTTAATCCGTGGGGCGGAAAAAACGGGAAAGACGGGACTCGGGAAAGGCCTGTCATACCGGCCTGGAGCCGGCATCCGGCACGAATGCTCGACCTTGCCTGTGCAAGATACCGGGCCGAAGCCCGGCAGGACGAGAAAGCCTACTTCAGGGTATAAACCACCTGCACCCGGTCGGTGAATTCAATCTCGTTTTGCTGGTAGCTTTCCTGAGCGGCATCGGCCGCGGCCATCATTCTGGCGGCGCCAAGCGGGCGGGGCTGTACCGGCGGCTGACCGGCATATTCGATGGCATAGAGCTCACCCAGTGACTGCTCAAAGCCGGTGGCCAGCTCTCCAGCCAGCTCCCTGGCATGGGCCATGGCGGCCTGGCGAGCCTTTTGCTGATAACTGTCGGACTCACGTACACCGTAACTGATGCGCTGCACATTCTGTATGCCCTGCTCCAGCGCCGCGTCAATCACCTGGCTCAGGTTGTCGAGCTGATACAGCCGAATGGTCACGGTGCGCTCGGCCACGTAGCCGTTCAGCTCGCGCTGGCCGTTTTTGGGATAATGGTAGTCCGGCCGGGTGACCAGATTGCCGCTGTCGATATCCGCCTTTTTAATGCCCAGGGCACTCAGGCTGCTGAACAGGGCAGCCACATGGGTATCCACCTCATCCTTGGCCTCGCCGCTGTCCTTTTTTAATGCCGTTACCGCAAGCTCCAGGGTCGCCATGTCGGGCGCCACGCTGATGCTCGCTTCCCCCTGCGTCACCAGATGCGGCGCATCGGGCACCGCAATGGCGAACACCACCGGACTGAATAACAGGGGCAGGCAGAGCAGGGCTGACAGGGAATTTTTACGCATGAGGATCCTCTTTTTTAACGTATTCAGGCTTCTCGGATAAAAGAAAGCGCCCTGCGGGCGCTGATGCAGGCTGGCAGCCCCTGTTCAGGGACAAGACCTGCGCTCCAATGGGCTGTTCCCATTCCTTTATTCAGGAGGACTATACACCGAGAGCCAATTGATAACATCGTCGATCAGATCACTGTCGAGGCCGGCTGTGTCGGGAAGCGTCGCATCCCACAACATGTCGGGCAGTTCACTGCTCAGCAGAATATCGTCCAGACTCAGGGGCGGCGGGTCATCACCGGCGGCACCGGGCATGGCTTCCGGCATCAGCGGCGAGGCGGGCAGCAGCATGGCCTGCACCGCAAGCGGAGAAAGGGCGCTCAGGGCCGCCCCCCTGTCATCCACCAGGATCACTTCCCCCGGCTCGCTTTCGCCGGCCAGGCTCCAGTCCTGCCGTTCAAAGTCGATGGAAAAGGTGGCGGTGGTTTCGCCTTCCCGATCGTAAAGCTCAATCTGCTCCAGCGATGAGCCGGCCAGTGACCACGGCAGGCTGATGCCGTCATCCACCAGAATATCCTGCCCGTTCCAGTGGTAGCCGACCCCCTGCAACATTACCGTGATCACCTTGGCCATGGCTCACCTCCCCTTCGGCTATGCCCGGTTACTTGTCCACCTGCAGGGTCTGATCGTCCACCATGGCCTGGATCAGGGCCTCACTGCCGGCCACGCCGTAGAGATCCATCAGGTTGGTGTCTTCGAAACGGATCTGCTGGCTGTCGCCGCCATCCCCGGCCGGGGTCACGTTCAGCACGGTGTCGTTGCCATCCTGACTGAACGCCAGGTAATCGGACAGATTGCCGGCGTCTTCCCCTGACAGCAGTTCTTTCAGATCCACCACATCCACGCCTTTCTCAAAGTCGGTAATGACGTTGATGGAGCCGTCATCGGCCTCGGTAAAACGGAAGATATCGATGCCATCACCACCGGTCAGGATATTGTTGCCCAGACCACCGAGCAAAATGTCGTCACCGTCGCCGCCATCAAGCACATCGGTATCGGCGCCGCCAACCAAAGTGTCGTCTCCTGCCATACCCTGAATATGCAGTTTGTCCCCCAGCTCTTCACTGGAAAGAAGTTCATTACTGGCATCCCCTGTCAGGTGATGAGTTTCATCATCGATCTCAACACTCAGCCGCCCGCTGTAATGCTCTCCATGTTCATCGGTCAGATGCCAGTCGAAGTCGAGATCCTTGCCGGGAGTAAAATAGTCCGGCTGGAGCAGTTCCAGCGCATAACTACCGTCCACTTTCAGCATCATGGTAAACAGTTCAGAACCATCGTCCAGTGTGGCCGTGAGACGCTCTCCCAGATAGTCACTGCCGTTGTACACCTCTTCCGAATGCACTGTTACATCATCGGGATGATCATCAAGGTCCAACTGGATATTCGAGTGGTGGCCGTCCATATCCATCAGCAGATCGGCGGCCGCCAGGGCATGTGCCCAGATGCCAGCAAAGGAGGCAGCTACCTTGGGCAGGCTCACCGCGCCAATCCAGTGGGAGCAGCCATGATGATGGTGTCCCCCGTTATTATCACCACCATGATGATCATCATCATCCTTGGGCGGCTGGGAACCATCGCTGTCTTTAACGGTAATGTTCAGCTCGGCATGCGCCTGATCGCCGTCTTTGTCTTCAATGGTGTACGTGAAGCTTTCTGTAAGGTCACCATCCACATCGCCGGGGCCTTTGTATGTAAAGTCACCGTTTGAATACATGGTCAGGGTGCCACCTTCTTTTGTATTAATTATTGCCGGCTTATCATTTGTAACGGGATAATCAGTTCCATCATACTTCACAGAAACCACACTGCCTTCACCGTCTGCACCATAGGTGTCATCTTTGCTGCTATGGTCATTTTCCAGCACGTTACCTTCAAGAGATACGGGAGCTGTATCCTGTAAGGCAGCGTCCAGCTGGCTTTCATCGGTAATAATTTTGGTCGTGTCACCGCTATTGCCAATTTTGTCAAGCTCTTCCTTGGCCTGGGGACTGTTTTTACCCACTCCGACAGCAATAACATCAATATTTTTGCTATCAACAAAGCTCTGCCAGTCTTCCGGGACACCATCACCACGGTTAGGCTCACCATCAGATACAAAGTAAAGCTTTTGTTTATAATCAGACAGTGTGGTCAATTGGCCAGGCTGGCCATTTTCTCCCTCAAGTAACTCCCGAATATCCTCCAGTGGGTCTTCATAGTTGGTCCACCCATCAGCATTCAGCGAGTTTATATAAGCTATCGCCTCATCAACGGACAAATTATCCTGTATTATTCCCGCCTGTGTATTGAAAGAAAGAACATTTATATTTAACTTTTCAGATGCTGCATCATAACTTTTAATCAGGTTAATCAAAGCTGCCTTGGCCAAATCCAGCCTGTCACCTTTCATGCTACCGGATGTATCAATAATCAATGTCAGGTTATAACAATGACCACCATTTTCGGATATCGAGTAAGTGTCATCGTAGGCCATGGGGCCATCGTCATGTACGTTAACAGTAAGACCTGCTGTAACCTGCTCGCCGTCATCGTCGGTCACCCGCACCTCAAAATGGTCGGCCAGGGTATCCGCGGCACCGATTTTCCCTTCATTCGGGTGATCATGGGCCCCGTCAAGATCATAACGCCAGCGGTATACCCCATCGTCCAGGGTCACCGTCAGAGTGCCATATTTCCCTGCAATCTTAACGTCACCGCCACCGGTAACGTCCACCCATTCACCATTGGGTAGGCGGACTTCCACCTTGTCCAGCTCATCGTTGCCGGTATTAATATCGAAATAACCGGTGCAGCTTTCATTGTCGCTTTCTGGGTTGGTGCCATCCGTCAGTGCGCTTTCTTCCACAAACGCATAGTCTGAACCACCTCCACCGCCGCCAGGGGGAGTGAGAGGTGGATCGATAACCACCACGATTTCAGGAATGGAATCGCCGCCACCGTTATCGCCACCGCCATTGTCACCACCACCGCCGTTATCCCCGCCCCCGTTATCACCACCGTCACCGGGCAATGCGTCGGTCACCTCGTCAATCAGGTCTTCCCGCTCCGGCTCGGCCTCCAACACTGAGGCAACGCCCTGACTGGCAAAGCTGGTGTCAAACCCCGCTTCCGCCAGCAAGACGTCACCGTTACGATCCACCACCACAAAACCGGCGTTGCCGCTGCTGCCGTCGCCGTCGGCAGGCGACGGTGTGGCGGGGTTACCTGCAGCGGGGGCGGCAAACAGCTTGGTGGGATCGAGCCCCGCCAGAATGGCCGCCTGAATGGCTTCCGCTTCGGCGGCCGCCGTTTCATCTGCAATCGGCTGCTCGGCCACCGCATTGGTCCCATTATCCGGGACATCGCCATACACAATGCCGGAGTTTTCGTCGGTCAACAGCAAGGTGCCCGGCGGCAATACCTGACCGGCACTGACCGGCGTAACCGTTCCATCTTGTGCAATGATAAAGGCCTGGCCTTTCAGGCTGACAATCTGAACCGTGTTGTCTATTCGTGTAGTGTCCATGTCCGCATCCCTGTTCCTGCCTGTGTTTACCTTAAGGCTAGGGGGGAATGCCCAATGGATCCTGCGCAAAAATTAGCCGCCAGCGGCGCGTGAAATGAGATTATCTTTCGAAAAAGTGGGTGATTTAAAGCGCCCAGCGCTTGTAGCCGGGCGCGCCATTAACATCAGCAGAGGCGGCCGGGGGGGCTGACGTAGCCCTGGTAGGCGTCTATGTGCAGGGTTCGCAGGCGCTCCACCTGTTCACCGGTTTCCACCCGGGAGGCAATGGTCAGTGCGCCCATGCTGTGGGCGGCCCGGCACACGGCGGCCAGAAAGGCATCGTTGTAGTCGGGCTGCTGTACCTGGCTGGTGTAGCCATGATCCAGCTTGACATAACTGGGTCTGAGCTTGCCCAGGTGCACCAGCAGGTCGAAATGCCGCCCGAAGTGATCCACTCCCCAGTCCACCTTCAACCCCGCCAGGGGAGCAATCAGCCGCTCCCAGCCAAAGGCAAAGGCACTTTCGGGCAACTCCAGCAACAGTCGCTCCCGCACCGGCTCGTAGCGCTCCAGGATCTGGGACAGCTTGCGCCAGAAGCCGTCCTGATGGCAGCTCTGGCGCGTCAGGTTCACCGCCAGCTTCAGTTCAGTCCGTTTTTCCAACATGCGCAGGGCCCGGGCGATCACATGCAGATCCAGCCGCTCTCCCAGCCCGAACTGTTCGGCTGCCGGCAGAAAGTTGTCGGCGCCGTAGGCGATGCCATCCCGGCGAATGCTGACAAACACCTCTTCATGATAACGTTCGCCATGAAAGCCCATCACCGCCTGCACGCTCAGTTCAAAACCGTCCTGCTCCAGTGCCTCTTCCAGTAACTGCTTCCATTGCAGCCGGCCCAGCCGCTCGCGTTGCTGATGGGCCTCGACCACCACCCCAGTTTCATCCATGTGCGCCCGGTTAAGGGCATGATCGGCCCGGGTCAGCAGGCGGCCAATCTCGTCGCCGGGCTGCACCAGGGCAATGCCCACCACCGACAGCTCCCGCTCGTCTTCCGGATCCTTCACCAGCTCGGCAATGTGCCGGTTAATGGTCTCGCCCAGCTGTTTCAAGGAAGCCGGATCCGACTCGCTCACCAACATGGCATATTCGGTGGCCGAAATACGGGCCAGCACATGCTCACCGTGATCCCGGCACAGCTGACGCAGATTTTTACCAATCACCCGGGTCATCTGATCCCGGGCATCAAACCCTTCTTCCCGGTACAGCCAGTCCAGCACCCGGGCCAACACCAGCACCAGGGCCCCGCCCCGGCCGTCGCCCAGCCAACCCTGGCTCTGGGCCATCAGCCAGGCCCGGTTGCCAAGCCCTGAGGTGTCATCCATAAAGGCCCGGTGGCGCAATCGTTCGGCCTCGGCGGCCTGCTCTTCAAACTGGGCTTCCAGCTTGCCCGACATGCCGTTGATGGCCGACACCACCTGCCGAAGCTCACGGGTGGCCGGCAGCGGTATGGTCTTGCCAAAATGATGCTGTTCAATTTCCCGCGCCTGCTCCTCTATGCTGTGCAGGGGCTTGAGCAAATGACGCAACGCCAGCACCAGCAGGGCCCACACCAGCACAAAACTCACGGCAAACCAGGTGGCCAGCCGGCTCATGCCCTGCCACAGCTGGTAATAGGCATGGCCGGTGTGGCCTTCCACATAAAGCTGGCCCAGCTGCAGCCAGCCCGAGGTCAGCACCGCCTGGTGGTTGCCGCCCTCAAACAAGTCAAGATCCACAAACCAGGTGGGCACCCGCTGGGGCGCGGCGGTGTTTTCCCGGGTTATGGTTTTATTGCTGGCCAGCAGGTTCAGCTCCACCTTGCGGTAGTAGCCGCCATCGAACATGGCGTTGATCACCGACTCGGCGCCCACGGCGTCGTCGTTTTCCAAATAAGGGGTAAGCGCCAGCCCGAGTGAGGTAACGGTATTGATCACCATGAATTCCTGCTGCTGGGCCAGGTAGCTGCGGGTGGAGCTGAACTGTACCGAATATGCCGATACAAACAGCAGGGCAAACAACAGCAGCATGGTAAGCAGAAGTTGCCGGTACAAAGTCATAGTCCATCATCCAGGTTGATTGCCGGCCGCTGCAGCCGTGTCTGTTCCTGCCGGCTGCGCAACTCGTTCCATAACGACAGACGCGAAGACGCTCCGGCCAGCTCGCCCCTGCCTCTTTCCTTCATCAGCCACAAATGCTGACCGTTAAAGCTGTAAATGGGTGCCAGATCTCCCCGCCGAGTGGCCGGCATGATGGCCGGCTTGAGGTTGTCGAGGATCAGCGGCACCGACGCGGGCGTGGGGTAGTAGGCCACCACCATATGAAACTGGTTCAGCTCCAGCGCCTTGACATACACCAGCCTGAGCTTGTCGTCGGCCAGCCCCAGCTCCCGCAGGGAAAAATACTTGGCCAGGCTGAAGTCTTCGCAGTCGCCGCCACCGGCACCCAAAAACTCCAGCGGTGTGGCCCAGTAGTCCTCCTTCGCCCACAGCTTGATGTCGTCAATAAACACCAGCCGGTTAAAAAAACGGTTTACCCGCTCAATGGCTTCCTGCTCGCTCCATTTCGCCGCCTGGCCTTCCCGTACCAGCCGGCGCCACTCCAGCAGGCGATGGGCCGCCGGGCGGCCATATACCGTTTGCACGGCCACGCGCATGTTGCTGTCTTCCTCTTCCAGTGACCAGGCTGGCACACCGAGCAACACGCCCAGCAGCGCCAGCCCGCAAAGCCGGTGAGAAAACGGCCTCATTGTTCAGAAGAAGGCTCCATGCTGTACACGTTCCAGCGCATTCTTACGCCTTCGGTCATGTTGGTAAGTGCACCCACCACCCGGCGGTTGGCGGCGGCCGACTGCTCGTCGTCGCCCATCAGTATGGGTTTGCTCTCGCCGTAACCGATGATCTCCAGCCGCTCAGCGGGTACCCCTTCCCGCACCAGAGCCTGACGCACCGCCTGGGCCCGGCGCTTCGACAACGCCAGGTTATATTCCGGCGTGCCCACCTGGCTGGCATGGCCTTCCAGCAACAGCTTCAGCTCGGTGTTCTCGGCCATAAAGGCGGCCATGCGGTTAATCTCCTCCTGATATTTCGGCATGATGTTCGACTTGTCGTGAGCAAACAGCACAATAATGTCCTGTTGCAATACCCGGCTCTCGCTGCCGCCACAACCGTCATTATCCACAGACGAGTTCAGCGCCGAGTCCAGACAGTTGTCCCGGGCGGTGATCACGCCGTCTCGGTCCAGGTCGGTCAGATCATATTCGGGCATGGTGTCCCGCTCCGGCTCGGCGGTAAGGGTACAGCCTGCCAGCGGCAGTACCAGGGCCAGCAAAATCCATGTTTTCATCGCAATTCTCCTTTAGTTATTCTGCTTGCTGCCACTGATCGGGCTGAGTGAAGCGCAGCGCTTCCAGCAGCCGGCCCGACGCGTTCATAATGCGATATTCCGCCAGCAGCTGATCGTACTCGGCGTTGATGTAGGAACGCCGTGCCTCGAACAGTTCGTTCTCGGTGTTGAGCACGTCCAGCAGGGTACGGTTGCCAAGCGAGAACTGCTTCTTGTAGGCATCCACGGTGTCAAAGCTCGACTCCACATGCCGGCGCAAGAAGTCTTTCTGCCGACCCAGCGACTCATAGGCCGCCCAGGCCAGACGCATGCCCTCTTCCACCTGACGGTGGGCATTCATGTGAATGTCCTTGGCCTGCATTTCCAGTGCCGAGGTGGAGCGGCTGCGCGCCAGATCGGCGCCGCCATTGAACAGGTTGTAGCGCATGCGCACCATGGCGGTGAAGTCGTTGTTGTGGCCACGCACGCCGTCGATGTCGTCGTTCCAGTTGCTGTCGAGCTCAAGGTTCACCGTGGGGTAAAAGCCCGACTTGGCATCCCGGTGCTGCTGGTGCGCCGCTTCCACATCAAAGGAGGCCGACATCAGGGTAGGATGGTTTTCCTGGGCCATGACCAGGGCATCTTCCAGGGTGGGCGGTACATAGTTGGCATCGGGCTGGGGCTGGCGCAGGTCGCCGGGCATGTCGTTCACCAAAGACATAAACTGGCTCTGGGCATCCCGCAGGTTGTTTTCCGCCGCCGTCATGTTGGAATAGGCCCGCGCCACCCGGCCGTTGATCTGGTTGAGATCGGCGGTGGAGCCCACCCCCGAGTTGGTGCGGCGCTGAATGTCGGACAGGATCTGCTCGTGGGTTTCCAGGTTACGGCGCGACAGCTCCACGATTTCATCCTGGCGCAGCACGTCGAGGTAAACCTCGGCCACCCGCAGGGCGATGTTTTCCGCATCCGACAGCAGCATGTAGCGCTGGGCATCCGCTTCCGCCCGGGTCCGGTGCACGTTGCTCGGGGTTTTAAAGCCGTCGAACAGCATTTGCCGAAGCGACAGCCCGGCTTCCTTGCGGGTCAGTGTCTTGTCGGCCCTGAGGTCGCCGTCGCGCACGCCGGGGCTGTCGGTGTATTCATAGCCGATGCCGGCATTGGCATCGAGCTTGGGCAAATAGCCGGCAAAGGCCTCGTCCTGATCGTATTGCCGGGATTGATAAAGATGAAAGGCTTCCTTGACCTTGGGATGGGTCATCAAGGTCTGGGTGACCGCCTCTTCCAGTGTTTGGCCGTGAGCCGGCAACACCATGGCGGCGCCCACCAGCACTGCAATCGCCGATTTTCTCATTGTTTTTCTCCCTTTTCTTTCGACTCAACGCTCACGCAAAGCGCCCTGCTTTGCTCTTAAAATGGGTTTGAGCAGGTAGTCCAGCACCGTTTTTTTGCCGGTAATGATGTCTACCCCCGCCTGCATGCCCGGAATAATCCGCAGCGGTGCCTGCTCGTTGCCCAAAAAACTCTCCCTGGTTCGAATGGTGGCAAGGAAGAAGGTGTTGCCTTCGTCATCCTGAATGGAGTCGGCGCTGATCTTCTCCACCTCTCCCATCAGGCCCCCGTACACAGTGAAGTCGTAGGCAGTGAACTTGACCATGGCCTCCAGCCCCGGCCGCAAAAAGCCAATGTCCCGGGGCTCGATGCGCGCCTCCACCAGCAGGGTGTCTTCCAGCGGTACAATTTCCACCAGGCTCACCCCCGGCTGCACCACGCCGCCTACTGTGTTCACGCTCAGGGTTTTGACCGTGCCCTTTACCGGCGACAGCACCGAAGTGCGCGTTACCCTGTCCTGCAGGCCCACTTCGCCGGCTTTCAGCTGGGCCAGCCGGCCGCGGCGCTCGTTCAGCTCCTGCTGGGCCTCGGAGCGAAAACTGAGTGCCACTTCCTTGCGCTTGGAAATGGTTTCCTTGAGGGTGGCTTCCAGCTTGGGCAGCAGCAGCCGGGCCGATTCCAGCTCGCCCTGCAGCTCGTTGAGCTGACGCTCCAGACGCAAAATTTCTACTTGGGGCACGATGCCTTCCCGGGCCAGGGGGCGGCTCATGTTCACTTCCCGGGCGGCCAGCCCCACACCCCGCCCCAGGGTGCGCACCTTGGCGTTGGTCTCCACAATTTCCTGCTCGCGCTGCTGGATCTGGTTGCCAAAAATGGACAGCTGGTTTTTCACATAATCGAGCCGTTCGTTATACAGCGAGCGCTGAATGGCGGGCTGCTGCGGGTACTGCTCCACAAACGCCTCGGGAAACGCCAGCTCCGCCGGCGCCACCTGTACCTGCTCGCGCCAGCCGAGATCCGGCGCATCACTAACACGTATCGATGCCACCTGGGCTTCCAGCCGCAGCACATCCCCCTGCAAGGCGGCAATTTCCTGCTCACGCTCGCGTAGATCGGAGCGAAACCGAGTGTCGTCGATCAGCAGCAGCGGCTGGCCTTTTTCCACCTGCTGGCCCTCGCGCACATAGAGCTCGCGCACTATGCCCCCTTCCAGGTTCGACACCACCTGCAACTGGCTGGAGGGGATCACGGTGCCGGTGCCGGAAGTCACTTCCTCCAGCTCGGCAAACCAGGCCCAGACAATGGCCGCCAGCACAAAGGCCAGCATGCACCACAGCAGCGCCCGGGCGCCCTTGGGGGTGTTGAGCAACACGGCGGCGGCGGTGTCGCTGGTGTAGTCGAGCTGCTCAGGGCGGGGCGATTTAGCCATGGCTCACCTCCCGCACGGTCGCCTTACCTGCCTGCAGTTGCGCCAGCACCTGCTCCTTGGGGCCGTCGGCCATCACCCGGCCCTGCTCCAGCACAATAACCCGGTCTACCACATCCAGCATGGAGGTTCGGTGCGTGACCAGCAGCAGGGTTTGTTGCCGGTCCAGCCGCTTGAGCTGCTGGCGAATATGCAGCTCGGAGCGGTTGTCCATGTTGGAGGTGGGCTCGTCCATCACCAGCATCACGGGGTCATTCAGCAGGGCGCGGGCAATGGCCACCGCCTGGCGCTGCCCGCCCGACAGCAGCCGGCCGCCCTCACCCACCTGGCGCTCCAGGCCGTCGGCGTCCTGATGGGAAAACAGGGTTACGCCGGCCCGCTCGGCGGCGGCCAGCACGGCGGCCTCGTCGGCAAGCGGGCTGGCGAGCACAATATTGTCGCGAATGGAGCCATAAAACAGGGTGACGTCTTGGGGCACACAGCCCAGATTGCTTCTGAGCACCGCCGGCTGCAGCTGATTGATGTCGATGCCGTCAATGCGAATGGCGCCCTGGGTGGGTTTGTACAGACCCGCCACCAGCCGCTCCAGGGTGGTTTTGCCCGAGCCGATGCGGCCGATAATGGCCACTTTTTCACCGGGCCTGATATGCAGGCTGACATTGCTCAGCACGTCCTGCCCGGCGCCGGGATAACGAAAGCTCACCCGGTCGAATACGATGTCGCCCTCAAACTCGGGATGATGAATAAAGCGCCGGCCGTCTTCCTGCTCGTCGGGGGCGGCCATGACTTTCTCCAGAATGTCCATGGCCGAACGGGCGTGGTTGTAGCGGGTGGACAGCACCGACAGCTGCACCATGGGCGCAATGGCCCGGCTGCCCAACATTACCGCGGCAATCAGCCCCCCCATGGAGAGCTCGCCGGCGGCAATGAGGTACACCCCCAGTACAATCAGGCTGATGGTGGTGACCTGCTGGGTTACATTGGCCAGGGTGGATACCCCGTTGGTAAGTCGGCGGGTTTTCATGCCCCAGCCGGCCATGTGGCTGACCGCCTGCTCCCAGCGGTGCTGAAAGGCCCCCTGGGCACCAAACAGCTTGATGGTTTCCAGCCCCGCTATGCCTTCCACCAGGTTGGCGTTTTTCTGGGAGGCCAGCCGCGAGCCCTCTTCAATGCTGTGACGCAGCGGGCGCTGCACCAGCAGGCTGACCGCCACCAGCAACAGCATGGCAATGAGCGGTACCCACACCATGTGGCCGGCGAATATCCAGATAATGAACAAAAACAGCAGGGCAAAGGGAATGTCGACCAGTGCCGCCACCGTGGCCGAGGTGAGAAATTCGCGAATGGACTCGAACTCCTGCAAATGCCGGGCAAAGGCGCCGGTGGACGGCGGCCGCGCCTCCATGCGCATGCCCATCACCTTGGCGAAAATGCGGGCAGAGAGCAGCACATCAGCTTTTTTGCCGGCCACGTCGATAAAGTGGCTGCGCAGCAGGCGCATCACAAAATCGAACACCAGCACCACGGCGGCGCCGGTGGCCAGCACCCACAAGGAGTCGAACGCCAGGTTGGGCACGATTTTGTCGTACACGTTCATGGTGAACAGCGGCGTGACCAGGGCGAACAGGTTGATAAGCAGGGAGCCGATCAATACATCCCGGTAAATGGACGACGAGCGCCGCAGGGTGCTCCAGAACCAGTGGCCGTGATCGCTGTCCAGCACCTGGGGTGAGCGTTCATCAAAACGAAAGCGGGGTTTGAGCAAAATGGCCCGGCCGCTGTAGCTTTTAACAAGCTGGTCGGCAGGCAGCCATTCTTCACCCTCGCCGGTGTCGGGCAGCATTACCCGACAGCCGCGCTCTTCCTGCTGCTCCAGCAGCACACAGGCGCCACCGTTTTTCAGCAGCAGAATGCAGGGCAGCAACAGCTCGGAGATATCGGCCAGCGGAGAAACATCCTGACGGCAGGAAAAGCCGGCGCGCTCGGCAGCACGGGGGAACAAGACGGGAGTAAGCCGGCCCTCGGCCAGAGGCAGGCCGTTAACCAGGGCCTCGCCCTGGTGCGGCTGGCCATAGAACCGGGTGAGAAACACCAGGCTTTGAAGAAGAGGATCCTTGAGCGTGTTTGCATCCTGCATAACCTTCACAGCTCCGTGTGGAAGCGCCTGAATCTTATTCTAGTGAAGTTATGGAAATGCGGTGGAAAATCGAACGGTTGGGAGGGCCTGGGGGGATTGTGGTGGGGACTAAGAGCAGTGCAAGTTTTGGAGCACGGGTTGTGCATTCATTGGAGCGCGGGCTGCCAGCCCGCAATTTGGCGCGAAGCGGCAACCGAAAGCGAGCGCCCTGCGGGCGCTAATGCAGGCGAGCCGCCTGCGCTCCACAAGACCTGCGTTCCACGTGCGCCGAGTATGCCCTGGAACGCGGTCTCAGTAAGTTAAGTGCGTAAACCGGCGGTTTCAGGTCGTTTCAGCATGGTGTAAATGGCGACCACTGTCAGTGCGTAACACCCGGAGATGACATTGCCCTGCAGCGGTGCCTCGCTGATGCCATACACCATAAAACCGGCAACAAAGGTCACTCCGGCGGCTGCCAGTGCTTTTTCCTTGCCACAGGTGCTCATGGCCTTGCGCAGAAAAATAACCCCCGGCACCAGAAACAGCATGAACAAACCAATAATGCCCAGCAGGCCACGACCGGCCAGCACTTCAAAATACTCACTGTGGGCGTGTCCGCGAGATACGGTAAGTACCTGAGGAATAACCACACCATCATCCACCAGCTGCGCATTCAGTGCTTCTCGCTGGTTGTAGTTCAGACCGTACAGCGGACTCTGTTTGACTGCCTCAATAGCCGCAGTCCAGAGCTCAAGCCGCAGACCACTAGAACTGTATGCCTTGCTGGCATCACCGCTTTCGTAGTTGACCAGCTCGTTGATCAGCACGTCAAAGCGCTGCTGTACCTGTGGCACCACCATATAGCTGGCGGCAGGCATGGAAATGGTTGCCGCTGTCACCAGAATAAGCAGCTTTGCCCCCAGCTCTTTTCTGTACAGAACAATCAGCAGTACAGCCAGCACCGGCACGGCGATATAAGCGCCACGGGTGCCGGTTAGTACCATGGAAAACATGGCAAGAACAAAGCCGGTAAACGCGGTGAGCTTCCATCTGGAACGCTCAAAAAAGATCATGCCCGTAAACGACAGAAACGCCAGAGAGCAGGCAAGGTAACCAAAATTAATACTGTAAAGAAAGCCATCAACCCTGGGCATGCCCGCATAAAAGTACTGATACACCGCCAAGCCAAAACCACTGATGCAACCCACGACTGCACCGGCAAACAGCCAGCTTGCTTTGGAAGGTGTTTTAAGCAGCAGCCATAATACCGGTACCACCAGCAAAAATCGCAAGGAAAGATCAAGGTAGCGGCCACGGAATCCATCGCTTACAAAGGGCGGCAGCACGGTTAGAAACATAAATACAAACGAAAAAATAAGCAGCTTGTCGGTACTATTCAGGCTGGGTTTGTCTTTAACCCGAAACAAAAAAACCAGCGCCACCAGCAGTAACACGGCAAATGCCGCCACCGAGCCCCCCGGGGTTGACAGCAGTAGCGCCAATGACAAAAACACCATCAAGGACATAAAGTTATTGTTATCAATCAGTTTTTTTATATTCATCCGTTCAGCTTCAGCCTTTTATTATTCAAAACACCGCATGCTCGCTCTTTATGGCTATGGCCAAGCAACCAGACACACTTAGAACCTCGGCATTCTAACGCAAACCGAAAAAGCTGGCAGCATTGGAGCAAGGTTAAGCAATGAGTTGCCGCTTCGCGGCAAATTGCAGGCAGACTGCCCCTATTCAGGGACAAGACCCGCGCTCCACTTAACTCCAGTGTTTAATCTGTGCAAGCAGACCGTTGGTGGCACTGTCGTGGCCATCGGTCACGCCGTTTTCCAGGTCGTCAATTAACCGGGCAGCCAGTTTCTTGCCCAGCTCCACGCCCCACTGATCAAAACTGTTAATGCTCCAGAGCACGCCCTGCACGAAGGTTTTGTGTTCATACATGGCAATGAGTGCGCCCAGATTATAGGGAGTCAGCTCGTCGAACAACATCACCGTGCTGGGGCGGTTGCCGGGCATTACCTTGTACGGAGCCAGGCGAGCAATGACCTCGGGGCTGAGCCCTTCGGCAGCCAGCTCGGCTTCTACCTGCTCGCGAGACTTGCCAAAGGCCATGGCCTGGGCCTGGGCCAGCATGTTGGCCAGAAGCTTGCGCTGGTGCTCGGGGTACGGATAGGCAGAACGTACAAAGCCAATAAATTCCGCCGGCACCACCACACTGCCCTGGTGCAGCAACTGAAAAAACGCATGCTGGCCATTGGTGCCTACTTCGCCCCACACTACCGGACCGGTGGCATGATTAACCGGCGAGCCGGCGTTGGTTACGCCCTTGCCGTTCGACTCCATGTTCAGCTGCTGCAAAAAGGCAGGAAAACGCTTGAGCTGCTGGCTGTAAGGGAATACCCCCTCACTCTGCAGCCCCAGCACATTGATGTTCCAAATGCTGAGCAGCGCCAGCTGCACCGGAATGTTGTGCTCAAAGGGGGTGTGGCGCAGGTGTTCGTCCATGGCGCGAGCGCCCGCCAGCAACTGCTGAAAACGCTCAAACCCCAGCGCCAGGGCAATGGGCAGACCAATGGCAGACCACAGCGAAAAGCGGCCACCCACCCAGCTCCAGAAGCGGAACATGTTGGCTTCATCAATGCCAAAGGCCGTGACCGCCTCAATGTTGGTGGACACCGCCACAAAATGCCGGGCAATGTGTTGCTCACCGCCACAAGCCGCCAGCAGCCAGGCCCGGGCGGAGCGAGCGTTGGTCATGGTTTCGTCGGTAGTAAAGGTTTTGGACGAGATCACAAACAGAGTCGTGGCCGGGTTCAACTCCGCCAGCACAGCACCCAGCTGTGCGCCGTCCATGTTCGACACAAAATGCGCGCGCAGGCCCTGATCCTGATAAGGCGCCAGCACCTCCACCACCATGGCCGGGCCGAGGTCGGAGCCACCAATGCCAATGTTGACCACATCCGTAATGGGCAAACCGGTGTAGCCGCGCCAGTCGCCGCCCTGCACCTGCCGGCAAAAGGCCTGAATGCGCGTAAGCTCGGCATGCACCTTGGGCACCACGTTTTCGCCCTTGTGCTCCAGCACCGCACCGGGCGGCATGCGCAGCGCCGTGTGCAGCGCCGCCCGGCCTTCGGTGTGGTTGAAAAGGTTATCGGCAAACAGCCCTTCAATAGAGGCCTTAAGGTCCATGTCGGCGGCCAGCCGGCACAGCAACGCCCGCACCTCGGCCGACCAGTGCTGGCGCGATAAGTCCACCCGCAACTGCTCACCAAAGCCAAGGCTGAACTGCTCAAAACGATTGGGATCTGCGGCAAACCGCTCTGCCAGAGTAATGGCCTGCTCTTTTTCTTTTAACTGCTGCAAGGCCATAAAAGCCGGCTGCCGGACTAAAGACGTCATTCTATCCCTTTGTATTTATTTCTATTCAGTGGCATATCGATTTTTTGGGGCGCAGATCTTGTGGAGCGCAGGCGGCTCGCCTGCATTAGCGACCGCAAGGGCGCTCAAAAACCTTGCCGCTGCGCGCCAATAGCGACCAAGCTGGCCGCGACGCGCCACTCGCGCTCCAAAACCGCTGCCCCACTAAAGCAGTGCCTACGCGTCAAAACGCTGGCCAAGCAGTTGATGCAGTGCCTGCATGGCACTCAAATGTGCTGGCAGCCGTTGGTAAATATCCAGCGCCACCTCTTCCTTGTAGGTATGCGATGTAAGATTCCGGTCTTTGAGCATAGAGAGCCATTCAGTTTCATTCTGCAGCCAATGGGCTGCATAGGCCTGCTGCAAACACTCTCTGGGCGTATTGGCCGCAATACCTTCCATGGCCAGTGCCTTTTTCAACGTTTTCCAGGTCAGTTCAATACAAAACTCAAACCGCTGGATACTGGCGTCCACCACCAGTGGCTGACTGGCCGGAAAATCCAGTGATTCCTGCAAACGGGCCAGGGCGTTACCCAACAGCTCCAGGTTCAGATCAACGCTCATACAGTACCTTTTTATCTCGTTCTATCGCCGCCCGTAACGGACTGTTTGCGGGCTCGGCATCCAGCCGGACACAATCTATCGTCAGCAGCGTATCGGCCCGCTCAACAATGGCCAACACTTGCAGCCAGTCCTGTGCACTCGCCTTCGGGCAAAAAACGGCCAGGTCGATATCGGATCGCTCTCTGTGGTCGCCGCGCGCTCTTGAGCCAAACAGGTATACGGCTTCAACAAAGGGCAAAGATACCAGCTCACCCAAAAAATGATAATGCTTAAGCGGTATGCTCTCTGTCATTACAGATTACTTCCTCCGTCATTCCCGCGAAGGCGGGAATCCATGATTGCCGCTGCGCGCCAAATTGCGGGCAAGCTGCCCGCGCTCCAATGGATGCACGGTCTAGGTGGAGCGCAGGCTGCCAGCCTGCTTTAGTGCCCGCAAGGGCACTCAAAAACCTTACAGCTATGCTCCCATCACCACTTCCGTTTCCGGCAGCAACTCCTTCAACCGCGCCTGCAACACCGCCTTGGGATTCGCCTCGCCGTGTATCAGGCGTATTTGCTCAGGCGGCGGATTAATGCCGGTGGCGAAGTTTATCAAATCTTCCTGGCCGGCGTGGGCCGAATAGCCGCTCACCTGATGTACTCGCGCACGAATGGTGAAACGTTCGCCATCCAGCTCTACCCAGCCTTCTTTCGGCCCGTATTCAAGAATGTCCCGCCCCGGCGTGCCCTCGGCCTGGTAACCCACAAACAGCACATCGTTACGCGGATCATTCAGCAGCGCCTTCAGGTAATTCACCACCCGGCCGCCGGCGCACATGCCGGAGCCCGCCAGTACCACGCAGGGCTTGTGGGAGCGGGCCAGGTAGCCCACGGCATTAAGATGATCGTGATGGGAATTCACCACGGTTAACTGCTCAAACGACAGCGGGTGCCGCCCCTCGCTAACCCGCTCCCGGGCCTCGTCATTCCAGAACGGCTTAAGCTCGCGGTAAAGCTGGGTGAAGTTGGCCGCCAGGGGCGAGTCTACCACCACCTCCAGCTCGTTCCAGGGCAGGCCCGGCGCCGCCTGCTGGCCGCCAAACTCGGCAATCAGGCTTTCCAGCTCATAAAGCAGATCTTGGGTGCGCCCCAGGCTAAAAGCGGGTATAAGCAAGGTGCCGCCGTCTTCCAGCGCGTGCTCCACCGCCGCCTTCAGCCGCAGGCGGCGATCAATCCGGCTTTCATGGTTTTTATCGCCGTAGGTGCTTTCCAGCACCAGCACATGGCAGCGCTCAGGCGGTGCCGGCGGCACCAGCAGCGGCGAATGGGGGGCGCCCAAGTCGCCGCTGAACACCACCCGCTGCCCAGCCACCTCGCACTCCACATAGGCCGAGCCCAGAATATGCCCGGCCCGCTGCAGCCGAATGGCAATGTTACTGCCTTCCACTTGCTGCCACTGGTCGTAGGGCAAAGGCCGCAACCTTGAGGACAGCAGCTTGAGTACCCGGTTAATGAGCTGCTCATTGCGGGTGAAGCCGATTTTAAGCGCGTCTTCCAGCATGGCCGGCAGCAGCAGCGCCGAAGGTTGCGAGCAATATATGGGCCCATCAAACCCCGCCCCCAGCAGGTAAGGCAGCCGGCCTACATGGTCGATATGCACATGGGTAACCACGAGCGCCTTGATGTGGGCAATATCAAAATCGATGGCCAGATCGCGCTTGCCCTCCAGCCCCTGAAACAGGCCGCAGTCAATTAAAATGCCGGCATCGCCCGCGCGCAATTCATGACAGGAGCCGGTAACGCTGTTTACCGCCCCGTGATGCAAAATCTCCAGTCCCTTGCTCATGTGCTCTCCTTGTTGTTTGATTTGTGGAGCGCAGGCTGCCAGCCTGCATTAGCGCCCACATGGGCGCTCAACGAAGGTTGCCGCTGCGCGGCAAAATGCGGGAAAGCTGCCCGCGCTCCAATGCCCTGCCCCTGTAGGCCCGGTTTTAACCGCGGCTGCAAGCGGGCAAACCATGCTGCATGTGGCACCACTGCCCCGTTAAAACGGGGCCTACAAAAGCGTACGGAAGACCATAGCCCGTGAAAAACAAAAATGCCCGCTGTTCGATCAAACAACGGGCATTGGTGTCTACACAATATGCACGATTCAAGCGCCTGTCGGCGCTAATGCGGGCCAGCGGCCCGCGCTCCACAATCCCAAAGCCGCTCGCAACAGCTGGGCGCCGGGCGCTTAACGCTAGGCGCTACAAAGCCAGCGCCACTACCTTGGTTTCATTCCCGGTTTCAGCAGCTTGGCTTTGCTGCCATACCAGGTCGCAAATGCCATCCTGGGGGTTGAATGCTGTGGGCGCCTGCAGCAGCAGCTCGCGAATGCGGGGCTGGTTATATTGCTCGCAGGCGGTGTTCAGCTCCTGCAACAGGGCAGCCATGTCCTGCCAGGGCAGATGCACTTCATGAGCGGTGCGAATGCGCGGGTGGGCGGTAGGTAGCTCATTGCCGCCGATCAGCAGCTCTTCATACAGCTTCTCGCCGGGGCGCAGGCCGGTAACCTGGATTTCTATATCGCCGTCCGGGTGTTTGGCGTCTTTTACCTCATACCCCATTAACCGCACCATTTTGCGGGCAAGGTCGATAATTTTTACCGGCTCGCCCATGTCCAGCACAAACACATCGCCGCCCTTACCCATGGCGCCGGCCTGGATCACCAGCTGGGCCGCCTCGGGAATGGTCATAAAATAGCGGGTAATGTCTTCGTGAGTAAGGGTAATGGGGCCGCCGGCGCGGATCTGCCGCTTGAACAGTGGCACCACAGAGCCAGAAGAGCCCAGCACATTGCCAAAGCGCACCATGCAAAAGCGGGTGTTGCTCTGGCGCAGAGCCAGCCCCTGCAACACCAGCTCGGCCAGGCGCTTGCTGGTGCCCATGACATTGGTAGGGCGCACGGCCTTGTCGGTGGAGATAAGCACAAAGGTTTCCACCCCGCAGTTAATGGCCGCTTCCGCCGCCCGCCAGGTGCCGAACACATTGTTGCGCACCCCTTCCACCACGTTGTATTCCACCAGCGGCACATGCTTGCAGGCGGCAGCGTGATACACGGTGTGCACCCCAAACGTCTGCATTACCGCTTCCAGCCGGTTTTGACGCTGCACCGAGGCCATAATGGGCACAATGCGCACCTCATAGCCGGCCTCACGACACATGCCGTTCAGCTCCTGATCAATTTGATAAAGCGCATATTCCGACATTTCGAACAGCACCAGAGTGGTTGGGCCCTGCTGCACTATTTGCCGGCACAGCTCGGAACCAATGGAGCCGCCGGCACCGGTCACCATCACCACCTTGCCGCGAATATTGGCGCCAATCAGCTCGGGAAAAGGTTCTACCGGGTCCCGCCCCAACAGGTCTTCCACATTCACTTCGTGCAGCTCGCTCAGCTTGGCCTTGCCACTGACCAGATCGGCCATGCCGGGAATGGTGAGCATGTCTACGGGCAGCTCTTCCAGGCTGTCTACAATTTCTCGGCGGCGCTGGCGGCTGATGCTGGGCATGGCCAGCAACAGCTTGTGGGCACCAAAGCGCTCCACCAGCCAGGGCAGCTCGGCCGGAGAGTAAACCGTTAACCCCTGCAGCAGCGCTTTTTGCAGGCCGGGGTTGTCGTCCACAAAGGCCACGGCGCGATATTCGCTGCCATGGGTAAGCGAAGTATTCAGCTGCCGGCCGGACGCGCCGGCACCGTAAATAATGACGGGAGTTTTCTGTTTTTTGGTGCTCTGGTTATACAGCGCCCGGGCCATGGTGCGGGCACCGCCACACAGCAGCAACGCCAGAGAGGCATAAATAATGGGCACAGAGCGGGGCAAAAAGGCGTTGAAGTAATAGGCTGCCAGCACCATGGTAACGGCCGACACCGCCACCCCGCCCATCATCACCACAGTAGCGTGATGCCCCAGATAACGGAGCACCGCCCGGTAAAGACCAAAGCGCACAAAACACAGCAGCGTAACCGGCACCATGGTTGCCAGCACCAGCCAGTGCCGGAACGAGCCCAGCAGGCTGGAGCTGTCCAGCCGCAACAGGTAAGCCGCCCAAAACGCCAGCGAAATAAACAGCGTATCCAGCAACAAGCTGATAATACGCTTTACCGAGCGAGGCTGTTGAAACAACCAGTGAATGGCCTGATGGATCATGCAATATCCCGTTGGTGTATTGTTATTTCAGCTTTTTACCCGATCGCCACTGCCCTTGCCGGACACGGTAAGCAGTATGTAACGAAAATAATCCTTAACCGACAGCGACTGGATCATTTTTTTATCTGTCTCGGCCAGCAGTTCGGGGGTGGACATGTCAATTTCATTCACCTGCGCCAGGCCGGTAATGCCGGGGCGCACATCATACACACCGTGAGCAGCTCGGGCTCTCGTCAGCTCTTCCTGATTAAACAGGCCGGGCCGTGGCCCCACCAGGCTCATTTCGCCTTTCAGCACATTCCACAGCTGAGGCAATTCATCCAGTTTGGTACGACGCAAAAAATGGCCAAAAGGCGTAATGGAAGATGCACTTGCCAGGTGAGAAGCCACGGAAGCGGTGTCCACCTTCATGGTGCGAAACTTGACCAGGGTAAACGGCTGTTGGTGCCGCCCCACCCTAACCTGGCGAAAAATAGGTGAGCCGGTATCAAACAGGCCGATAAGGGTAAGCAACACAAACACCGGAAAGCCACACACCAGCCCCAGCAACGAAAATACAATATCAAACAGCCGAATCATCAAAACACCTCTTTAATCCTTGCTCCACCGACAGCGGCGGCGTCCAGCCCAACAAGTTACGCGCCTTGGAAATATCCACCTGCAGCGAGCCCAGCAGGCGCTGTGCCACCGCCTTTTTACCCAACGCAGTGGCACCCAACTGCAGTAACCCCGCCGGCACCGGCAGCAACCGGCACGGCTTGCCGGCTGCATTGGCCACGCCGCGCAGCAGCTCGGTGGTGGATACATCTTCACCGTCTCCAGCCAGAAACACCTGGTTGGCCGCGCCGGGATGATCAATGCAGGTGATAATGAGGTCAACCAGATTATCCAGCGCCACCAGCGAGCGCCGGTTGTGGATGGCACCCAACGGCAAAGGCAAGCCCTTTTCAACCAGCTTGATCATGCTGGCAAAATTGCCCTTAACACCCGGCCCGTAAACCAGTGGCGGGCGAATAATCACCACCTCCATGCCGGTTTCGGCAGCCAGTTGCCGCAAGCCCTGCTCAGCCTCCCACTTGGACATACCGTAGGCATCTTCCGGTGCAGCAGCATCGTCCGCTGTAAAGGGCTTGCCCAAGAGCGTTTGCTCACCATTCACCTTGATGGAGCTGATAAAAATAAAGCGCTTCAGCCCTGCCACTGCCGCCTGCCGGGCAAGGTTGAGCGTACCCTCAACGTTTACCTTGCGGTATTCCGCCAGCGGATCCGCCACTTCATCTTTCATGATGTGGGCACGAGCAGCGGCGTGAATAACAACCTGTTGTCCGGCAAGTGCAGCGGACCAATTAGTGCCGGCATCAAGCCCCTGCACTTCAACAATGCGAGCTGCCAGAACTTCAGCATGGCGACGCACGGCGGCAGTCAGATTAATATTCGGCCGCAACTGCAATACGCCCGCAAGCCGAGAGCCCAGAAAGCCGGTGGCGCCCGTTAGTAAAATATTCATGTTACTCCAGCACTATCTTGTCCAGCGCAGTTACAAAAACATCAAACCTTAGCTTGGCCTTCAGTATTTCCCTTGCGCTTTGATCACCGGCCTCATTTACAGCACCATTTTCAATATTCGAGAACATGCCAGCCAATGCTTCAACCTCCGGTTTTACAACCAGACCCACGCGATTTTCCTTCACCCATTGGGCCACCCCCGTATGTTCACCACAAACGGCCAGGATATTGGCACCTGAAAAAACATAGGATGATGACTTACTGGGAAAAGCAAACCGCGTTACATCATCCTCAATTGGCAGCAAAGCCCAGGTGTAATCGGCATTAATCTGAGCAGCTTCTGTGGGAGTAACCAGGCCGTGATAATGAAAATGCTCGAATTTTTCGGAGAATGCTCTTAAGTGGTCGGCATATATACCACCACCGGCAAAACTGAAGGCAAGCTTACCTCCGCGAGTGATGTACGCTTCTATTGCATCCAGCACCAAAGGTATCCGCTGCAACCTTCCGGCATTACCACAAAATGAAAAACCCGAAATTTTAGGTTTGGTTGTATCAATACCGTCGAATGATACAGCCGGGTTGTCCAGCACATGAACAGGTGCGGAAGTGCCTGAACGGGCACGAATTTCAGCCGCCATTTGCTCGGTAATGGTGATCAGACACTTCGCCTTGCGCATGGTCAGAGCGTCCATCTTCAGCAGAATTTTATATACCCACTTGTTAACCGGTATAACAACGTTCGCTGCTTCCGGGTGGATATCCTGCAGATGGTAGATATATTCAGCACCAAACAACCGGCTGTATAGCATGACAATAAAGGGCACGACAACCGGCGGATCGGTAGAAACATAAACCTTGCTGGGCCTTACCCACAGCAGCACTGCCAGAACCCAGAACATGAAAAACACGGCATCACAGGCTCTGAGCAATACACCACTGGCTGAGGTGGTTAAGGCTTTGGCAGGGTAGAAATTTACACCCTCACCACGCTCTTCTTTCGCCAGCTTGGCCTTGATACCAGCATGATCCTGCATAATCACCGACACAGAATACCCCTTGGTTGATGCACCTTCCGCAAATCGCAAAAGGGCCTCGCCAATTACAGGGTATACCGGCCAAAAGCTGCGATTAATCACAGCCACTTTAACAGGCTTTCGGTTCATCAATACTGCTTCCACACGGTGCGCATTACATAATCCCGGTAGCTGTGAATAATCCGCACTACTTTATCAGCCACGTTGGGCATGCTGTAGTCGGCCACCAGGCGCAAGCTGCGCTCTTCCCCTCTGGCCTGGCTTTCCAGGATCTGCAGGCCCTGCAGCACCCGCTCCAGCTCAAGGCCCACCATCATGGCGGCGGCTTCTTCCATGCCTTCCGGGCGTTCGTGGGCTTCGCGAATATTCAGCGCCGGAAAGTTAAGGATGGAGGATTCCTCGTTGATGGTGCCGCTATCGGACAGTACCGCTTTGGCGGTGAGTTGCAGCTTGTTGTAATCCTTAAAGCCCAGCGGTTTGAGCAAACGCACATTGGCATGAAAGGTAACACCCATGGCATCCACCCGTTTTTGGGTGCGCGGATGGGTAGACACAATCACCGGGTAGCCAAACTGCTCGGCCACTGTGTTAAGGATGTTCACCAGCTTGAGAAAGTTTTTGTCAGAGTCGACGTTTTCTTCCCGGTGGGCACTCACTACAAAGAACTTGCCGGCTTCCAGGCCCAGCCGTTCCAGCACGTTAGAGGCCTCTATGCCCCCACGGTAATGGTTAAGCACCTCGAACATGGGGCTGCCGGTTTTAATAACCCGGTCCGGCTCCAGCCCTTCGCGCAGCAGATAGTCGCGGGCGATGGTGCTGTAGGTGAGGTTGATATCGGCGGTGTGATCCACAATGCGGCGATTGATTTCTTCCGGCACCCGCATGTCGAAACAGCGGTTGCCCGCTTCCATATGGAAAGTAGGGATCTTGCGGCGCTTGGCCGGGATCACTGCCATGCAACTGTTGGTATCGCCCAGCACCAGCAGTGCCTGGGGCTGCACTTCGGCCAACACCTTGTCTACCGCGATGATCACATTGCCAATGGTCTCAGCACCACTGGCACCGGCCGCGTTAAGAAAATAATCCGGCTTGCGAATGCCCAGATCCTGAAAAAAGATCTCGTTCAGCTCGTAATCGTAGTTCTGGCCGGTGTGCACCAGAATGTGCTCACAATGCGCATCTAGCGCCGACAGCACACGGGAAAGGCGAATGATCTCGGGCCGGGTGCCCACAACGGTCATTACTTTTAACTTGTTCATTATTATTCCTGCTTTTGCTTGCTCAGGCCTGGGTGCCCACCGGGCGGGCGTAGGTATCTGGATGTTCACGGTCAAAAATTTCGTTTGCCCACAGCATGACCACCATTTCATCGTTACCCACGTTGGTAACGTCGTGGGTCCAGCCCGGCACTGTTTCCACTATTTCCGGCTGCTCGCCGCTGGTGAACAGCTCATAAAACTCGCCGCTCATAATATGGCGAAACCGAAAACAGGCCTGGCCCTTGATCACCAGAAACTTCTCTGTCTTGGAGTGGTGATAGTGGCCGCCACGGGTAATGCCGGGATGGGCAGTAAAAAACGAGAACTGGCCGGCATCGGGAGTTTTGAGCATCTCCACAAACACGCCGCGTTCGTCACCGTATTTGGGCACCGGGTAGGTAAAACGCTCCGGCGGCAAATAGCTGAGATAGGTGGAATATAGCGCCCGCACCAGGCCGGTGCCTACTTGTTCGGTAACCAGCGTGTCGCGACTGTCGCGAAAGCGCTGCAGCTGCCCGGCCAGCTCACCCACAGTAATACGGTATTCCGGTGCTACCTCAACAAAGGGGTTGCCAGCTAACTTGCCTTCCATCACCGTCACAAAGTGGCTGATCACATCATCAATGTACACCAGGCGGATTTCGGCGGTGGGATCGTTGATCTGGATGGGCAGATCACGGCTGATGTTGTGGCAGAAGGTGGCCACCGCCGAGTTGTAGTTGGGCCTGGCCCATTTGCCAAACACATTGGGCAGGCGGAACAGGTGCACGGCACTGCCATGCTGCCCGGCTAAATCCAGCAACGCCTGCTCGGCCTGGCGTTTGCTTTCGCCGTAAGGGTTACTCTGCTCGGCCTGGATGGAAGAGGTGTAAAGCACGGGAATAGCACGGCCAGTGGCATGAATAGCCTGGCACAGGCTGCGGGTAAGGTCAGCATTACCGCTGGCAAACTCGGCAGGATCCTGCGGCCGGTTAATGCCGGCCAGGTGGAATACAAAATCTACCCCTTCCAGTAACGCCGGCAAATCGGCCGGCCGATGCCCACGGGTAAAGGGCACCAGGGTGATATTGGCCCGCTCGCCTAGGTGGGCTACCAGGTTCTGGCCCACAAAACCATTGGCACCGGTAATGAGCACGCGCATGCTTATTCCTCCGGGTTGATGTATTCGCCCTGCTGCAGGGCACGAATAAAGTCGAGCTTGAGCAGCAGTTTTTGCATGCCGGCCACATCCAACCGCTCGGTGTTGTGGGAGTTGTAGTCTTCGGTGTGGGAGATTTTCTCTTCGCCCTGCTCCACAAACTTGCCGTAGTTGAGGTCGCGCAGATCGGGCGGCACCCGGTAATAACCACCCAAGTCTTCGGCACAGGCCATTTCTTCCCGGCTGAGCAACGCCTCGTACAGCTTTTCACCATGGCGGGTGCCAATGACCTGAATGGGGTAGTCCGGCTGCTCCAGCAGGCTGGTAATGGCCCGGGCCAGGGTCTCGACGGTGGCGGCAGGCGCTTTTTGCACGAACATGTCGCCATTGTTGCCGTGTTCAAAGGCGTAGAGCACCAGATCCACCGCGTCCGCCAGGGTCATCATAAAGCGGGTCATTTGCGGGTCGGTAATGCTCAGCGGCTTGCCGGCACGCATTTGATCCACAAACAGAGGGATCACCGAGCCGCGAGAGGCCATTACGTTGCCGTAGCGGGTGCCGCAAATCACGGTTTTGCTGCTGTCCACGTTGCGGGACTTGGCCACCATTACCTTTTCCATCATCGCCTTGGAAATACCCATGGCATTGATGGGATACACCGCCTTGTCGGTGCTCAGGCATACAACCCGCTTTACTTCATTCTGAATGGCCGCTTCCAGCACGTTCTCGGTGCCCAGCACGTTGGTTTTAACCGCCTCCATGGGGTGAAATTCACAGGAAGGCACCTGCTTGAGCGCTGCAGCATGGTAGATGTAATCCACCCCCCGGGTGGCATTAAGCACGCTCTGATAATCCCGCACATCGCCAATATAAAACTTGAGCTTGGGATTGGCGTATTTTTTACGCATATCATCCTGTTTTTTCTCGTCCCGGCTGAAAATGCGGATTTCTGCAATGTCGGTATCAAGAAAGCGATTGAGTACGGCGTTGCCGAAAGAGCCGGTACCACCGGTGATCAGCAGAATTTTATTTTTAAATATAACGTTATTCTTCATTTAAATTACCACTTAAAATAAACAAGTGCTCTGAATTTAACTTACTTGAATCAATGTATTCACAACTTCTAAATCTCACTGTTTTCAAATAAAGATCAGGAGTTAACTTCAGCAGTCTTAAAACAAAAATCTTAAATTTCTTTTTAATGATGAACTTGACCTTCTCAATAATATTACACTCAATCACTTTATTACCAATAATATAAAGAGTAGATTGGAGTTGATTTAAATTTGCTTCAATAGATTTTGCAATATTTACTTCCCGATCTTCAGAGTAAACCAATAAGTATTTATTACAGCAATAACCTTTATAATTACTTTCCAAATGAAGCATGACACCAAGATCTTCACCAGCCCTCATGGATTTATCGTATACAACCTTATCTTTAAGACTCGCTCTAAAAGCCAAAGTTGGATGGACAAAAGAAGGGGTGAATCTCTCTTTAGTTTTAGAAAAATGCCTTGCACCTTTTAAATTCAAGTTGTTATCCGCTATTAAAGCGTATGAGCAAAAATAATCATATCCACTACTTATAGATTTATTTATTTCAGCCAGACGTTCAGACGTATAAAAATCGTCAACATCCCAAACTACAATTATTGAACCCCGCGCTTTTTCAGTGGCAAAATTACGGGCATAACCACGCCCACGGTTTTTATCAAGAGTAAATTTTTTTATTCTTGAGTCTTGCTGTGCCAAACTGGATATTATTACATCAGTATCATCTTCAGAGCCGTCATTTACTATGACCCACTCCCAATCTTTATAAGTCTGACGTCTCAAGCACTCATAGCTTCTCAACAAGTATTTTGCACAGTTATAAGTTGGAGTTATTACAGAAATCATATTCACAAAAACTCTAATTTATTAGGCCAACAAGATTACTAGTAATTACCTTTGAGGTGAAATTAATTCTGGCATACTCCAAACCTTTTTCAATAGTAGATCTATAGTTTTCTTGCCCAGTCAACACCTCCAACAACTTATTATTAGAGACGCTAGTGTCAGCCCTTGAATCAATATAAAACCCAATACCATTTTCATAGATTAATTTCATAGATGCTATTTCTGAAGGACCATATGCAATTAAACCAATACCTGTAGCCAAACACTCAGGGATTTTTGTCGATACAGAAAGCCTTGTCATTTTTATATATTCATCCAAGTCGCTTTCAACATGCAAAAGAAAATCCGCACTTTTATATAGATCATCAACTTCAACAGAGCTTAATCGACCTAAGAAATCAACATTATGACTATTAAACTCTTGGACCTGCTTTTGACTAGGTATATCACCGGTACAAACTTTAAGTAAAACCTTTTTATTTAGTTCTATTTCGGATTGATTTATCAATTTAGAAAATGAGATCAGCGAGCTAAAACGTCCAAGCGTCAACCCGCCTGCATAGACTATAGATATAACATCCTTTTTGCCTATGTTAGCAGCCGGTATAGTCGTTTTAGGTATATGAATAGGATGGATTAGTACAGAAAAATCTAGTTTATATCTTTCTTTATAAACCCTTGCCATTTCCTCACCTATGACAAACCTACCAGAAGATAAGCGCATTACTTCTAAAGCTTTTGCTTTGTATGAACTTGGTATATTAGTTATATCATTACCTAAAAAATCATCTGTATAGTAAACATAGATAGGTATATTAAATTTTTTCTTTATACTCAGAGCAATATCGTATGTAAAATTATAGCTTGAGGGAACTAAAAAAATAGCGTCTGGTGCAAATTCTAAAATCCAGGCGTCTAAATTTGATGAATTCCATCTGTCATTCTTATATAAAAACTCACGAGTAACGTTTTTTAACTTAGTGAATTTTTTCGCAAAGCCAATTAATCCTTTATAAATCTTACCTTTCTCTTGATGATGATCCACTATAGTGGGCTTGGGACTAATAACTCCACCTAGACATCTCCTCTTAAAAATCAAGCTTTTCATCACATCAATATCGCGGATACGATAGAAATTAATAAATTTTTTAGACTCTGGTATTTCATCTTGAAAGAAAATCTGTGCTAAATCATCTGCATCCCAACTATCAAAAATACCTGTTAAGGTTTTCCCATTATTTGCATGCAATGATAAAGAGTTCTGACTAATTATAAGAATTTTTTTCATACTTAACCAACGCTGTTTTCAGATAAACAGAAAATACAGACAAGAGCACAATTAAATTATAAATTTCTGAGGAGGCCCATATAGCCCCTTTAAAGTAATACGCCGCTAAAGCTATAAATAATGAAAACACTACAATTAATCCAAAGTTTATTTTAAGAAACTTCCTTAGAGGCCCCGTCAGGTAGAAAACAACAATTAAAAGCAGCATGGTATTTAAAGCACCAAATATATAAATATCTCTAACAAAGCCTATATCAGATGAAACAGGGAAGTTACCTTGCTCTCCAAAAACTGATAATCCTGTACCAAAAATAAAGCTCATAGTCTCTGTTGGAAAATGAAACATTTCCTCTAGCACTTGAAAAGTTCCAGTTCTCTCTCCATCGATTAAGCTCACTATTTCTTCAATACCCCACATTAATCGAGTCATATACTTATCTAAATTCAGACCGGCTGACATTAAAATGAAGAGTCCAAAACCTGAAAGTAAAAACAACTTCCCCCCACTAATTAGACTCTTTCCATGAAAGGCCATGGACAATGCAGTAAGTATAAAAAAAACGACAACTGGAACCAGCCCAATTCGCGCATTAACAATAACAGAAAAAATAAAAAGAAATGATAAAAATAGCAACCAATAATATCTTAAGTTAAAAGCCGAAATTCGAGAAGCCATAGTGATAACAATTAAAGCGTAAACACCCATCAGCATAGGGAATGTTGAAGTATAGCCATTAGCCAATCCATAAGAACGAAGCCCTCCATACTCATTTGAAATGCTGGATAAATCTTCTACTCTAGATGTTTCCAAAACCCACCCTCGAAAATCTGGTGACACAATTGAAATAGCAACAAAGAATAATTGCACCAGACCTATGTTAATTAAATATTCAAAAAAACCCTCAAGTGAAAAAGTGTATAGCTGGCTGTAACTAACAACAATAAACAAAACACACACAAAGGAAAATAAAACCAGCGAATAATTATACGCCATATAAGTTGCGTCGGCGCCATTAGATAGACCAAAAACCAACAAGTAAGATATTATATAAAACAAAAACAAGATATAAATAAAAATCCTTTTATCTCTCAATAGAGAAAGATAACAGCCACCGTTAAAAAAAACAGACAATACAGCAACAAAAAAAAGCAAATATATTAAATTAAAATTTAAAAAATTAGTGGGGTTAAATATATAAAAAAAACATAAACCCCTAAAAAAACTTCATCAGCACTCTTGGCATTCAACTACTTCCAATAGAATAAAAATCTAAAAATTGCCTTATAGAAATAAACTGAATTACACTTAGGAAGAGAATTAAGCATTCCGGACATAGAATACAACTTATCTCTCTTATAGGCAGAAAAATATATGAAACGTCTGAAATTCCATTCAAGCAACGCCTCCTCATAAAGAGGGTGTGCTTTGTATTTACTTATCGTCTTTAGATGAGATTCAGATACATCGCGCCGCATTACAGGTCTTTTCCTGTTCGATCCAATAGCTGCAGGTGAGCGATAGTAATAAAGCTTATCCTTTACAAACCCCGCTTTACTTTTAGATAATATCCTTAAGCTTATATCATAGTCTTCGGCTGTTAATGTTTCATCAAAACCTTTCAATTCATCTTTAAGGAAACTAGCAGTATACATACCAGTAACAGGAAAATGCACTTTAAACGTAAAGACCTCATCAAATGTTACATTATCATGCAAGCCCTTATTCGCTAAACTTGTTGCTACTGTTAATATGTCCCCATTGTCATCTTGCACATAAGCCTGCGTATAACAAAAGTTAACACCTTGATTTTCAATAAAGTACTGAACCTGTATACTTAGTTTTTTTTGTGCAAAATATCATCAGATGAACAAAACCCTATAATATCGCCTGCTGCTAGACCAATTCCTTCATTCAGAGTCGCACACAATCCTTTATTAGGCCTATGTCTAAACTCAAACCGTTTAAATCGCTCTTCACAAGCAGGAATCATCTCTTGAATAACTTCAACGGAATTATCTTTTGAACCATCATCAATAATGATCAGTTCAATATTTTCATAGTCTTGATCAATTACGCTTTGAATGCTTTCTTGCACAAACTGAGCGTGATTGTAGCAAGGTATAACCACTGACACTAATGGATTGTTATTCATTTCTTTCTGTCTTTATAGAGTATTCAGTTAACAACTTTACTGACGTTTTTTAATGACTTTCTGATTAGCACCATCATAATCACCCAGTAAATTGCGTAGTTAGCTGCATGAGCAATAACCGGCGCTTGTAGACCGTAACTAGGTATGAAAGCATACGTAAAAACAACAAAACCGGCAGCAAAAATAATTTCTGTGGTGATGAAGAGTTTAACCATGGCCTGGCCTAGCATCAGGTATGCCAATATCCAGCTGCCTATTTTCAAGGTATCACCCAGCATTTGCCAGGCGAACAGCTCCCGCATTGGAGTGAACTCAGCGGTAAAGAGCAGACCTATAATAAAATCCCTCAGCAGGTAGATAACCAGTCCACAGGCAGCGGCCGTGGGTAATATTATCTTATATCCCTGAATGATCTCCGTCTTAATATCTTGAGAATCTTTAAGCTCAGACAATCTGGGCAGGTAATAGACACTCAAGGTGGTGGTTACCAGCATCAGATAAGCCGCACTCAGTCGCCACATGGCTTCCCAATAGCCCGCTGCATCCCAGCCAAGGGTTTCGCCCAGATGATTACGCACCAATATATGGCTCACGGGCACACAGGCGGCACTGGTGAGTGCCATGGCGGTGAATTTGCCCAGGTTCAGTGCGGTTTGCTTGTCGATGCGACCGACCAGGTACTGTACCTTAAACCAAGTGGTGCTGCGGCACATATAAAGGGTGACAAAAAACACCAAAGACTGGTTAATGGCGAGCGTTAGCAAGGCACCATACAAGCCAAACTGCACAATCATCAAGGCGCTGATCATGAGCGAGAATAGGCTGCCGGTAATATTCACCAGCACATATCGGCCAATTTCTTTTTTTCCGTTCAGGATTGCCAGCAACAAGGTATTGAAAACAAAAAATACCAGTGTTAGTCCAAACCAGATAAAAATGCTGCTGTATTGGGTATCTTTTAAAAACCAGCTGGCCAGCGGCTTGCTTAACACTGCAACCAGCAGGCCCGACACGATCGAGCCTATCAGGGTGATGGTACCGGCGGTTTGCCATACGGTGCGCTGCTTTTGCTCATCCTCAAAATATTCGGCCGTGTACTTGGTCACCCCCGTATTAATGGCACCACTGCCAAAGGTGGAGATCATTTGTACCGCATTTTGGAAGTTACCAATCGCCGCATAACCGGCTGGCCCCACGTAAATAGCCAGTATCTTATTGATACCCAGCATGGTGAGCATTTTAATAACGACTGCAATGCCGTTCAGAAGGCTGGTTTTAATCAGAGTCATGCGTCAGAGCATCTCAAAGCAGTTACAGGCGGCAATAACAGTATCTATCTGAACATCTGTCATTACGGGGCTGATTGGCAGGCTCAGCACTTGCTGATGCATGGCTTCTGTTAATGGGTAGGGCTGTTCATTCCACTGGGCATAGGCCTGTTGCTGGTGCGGCGGGATCGGGTAATGGATCAGGGTCTGAATAGCGGCATCAGCCAAATATGCCTGCAAGGCTTCGCGTTCTGCCGTACGGATTACGTACAGATGGAATACATGGCTTTCCAGTGATTCCATGGTGCTGCTGGCCGGTATTGGCTGAGAAATGGCAGGATGTGAAATACCTTTGGCATAGGCCAGTGCAATCTCTTTACGCCGGTGTGTGTCGGCATTCAGATGTTTCAGTTTCACCCGCAGCATGGCGGCCTGTATTTCATCCAGCCGGCTGTTTACACCCTGGTAGAAGTTTTCATACTTCTTGTGACTGCCGTAGTTGGCAATGGCACGCAAGGTAGTTGCGAGTTCATTATCGTTGGTGGTTACCGCACCGGCATCACCCAGGGCGCCCAGGTTTTTTCCCGGATAGAAACTGAAGCCGCTGGCATGACCCCAGTTGCCGGCTTTTTTACCATTGATACTGGCACCGTGGGCCTGGGCCGAGTCTTCCAGCACCAGCAGGTTATGGCGCTCTGCCAAGTCCATAATGGCGGGCATATCGGCCAGCTGGCCGTAGAGGTGCACCGGCAAAATGGCACGGGTTTTGGGGGTAATGGCCGCTTCGGCCTTGATCGGGCAGAGGTTATAGCTTGCCGCATCCGGCTCTACCAATACCGGCACCAAGCGGTTTTCGGTAATGGCCAGAATGCTGGCAATGTAGGTGTTGGCGGGAACAATGACTTCGTCCCCTTCCTTCAACCTGCCCAGCTCTTTCCAGGCACGCAGGGTAAGGATGAGCGCGTCCAGGCCATTGGCCACGCCTATGCAGTGTTTGGTGCCGCAGTAATCGGCAAACTCCTGCTCAAAGGCTTTCACTTCCTGGCCCTGAATATACCAGCCTGAGTCGATGACTTTGGTTGCTGCATCTATCAATTGTTGACGATACTGTTCGTTAACTAGTTTTAGATCGAGAAATGAAATCATTATTTTACACCCAAGAAAAACTTTTCTTTTTCAGATAAATAATCTGCTAACTGCTTCCCTGAAAAATCCTTGTGCTTAACACAAGCTCCACTCGCAACCAAAAAATCAAACAGCTTTTTATCACCAGCTTTAATACAAAAATCTTTTGCATACATCAGAACTGATGTTCCATTGTTATTGCAATCATTAACACTAGCTCCTTTTTCAAGGAGAAACTTAACAACATCAACATTTCCGTGATAAGCCGCAATAATAATTGGTGACCAACCGTTTTCATTTCGGTCATTAACACCACATAAGCCTTTCAAAAGCATTCCCGCTTGCTCAACTGTACAAGTGGAAAACTCATTAATTCTATCTATACGATCAAAATACAATCTAATATCGAAATCAATCGTTGCCAGATCAAAAAAATCGGGTTCTCTATTTACCACCGTACCAGGTTTACATATACTACGGGAGTCAAGAATCTCAGCTTCAACAATTCTCTCACCCATAATCATAGGCAACTGGTACTCTCTAAAACTAAAAGAGTAGATTTGTCTAACCACACTGAAAGCCGTTTGATTTAGATCAACTTTCAAACTGCCAAAATCTATACTTTTTTTCGAATAATATGTTGAACCATTTTTAGGTTGTGTTATGGAACTTAGCTCACCAGTGAGTATGTCATCAAACCTACTTTTAATCAGTTCAAAAGAAGATGACAAATACTTTCTATATAAGTCTCTTGCTCTATCATGCGCAGATATAGCAAACTCACGCTGATCGATAATTGCCCCTGCATCTATTCCACTATCGATCTCATGCAAGGTTACACCTGAGACAACTTCGTTATTTAACAAAGGCCAAATAGATGTATACATCCCTTTGTATTTTGGAAGTAAAGAAAAATGAATGTTGTATGGACGAGCTTTCTTGAATTTCTCTGTCCGTACTATCTTATCAAACTCAAGACTAATAAAAATTGATGCTTGTTCATATGCTTCCTCAAGAGATATTTCTTTTACCCCTTTATCTAAAGCCGTTTTCTTTAATGATCTTTGCCAGCCATGAGTACCATTATCTGTTTGATTACATACAACCACGAAACCTTCATTGTAATTATCAAGAAGATAATTAAACACGTTAACTGCAATATTGTTCTTACCAGCCAAGACAAGCATTATTTGACCAGCCTTATAAATTCATCATAATTACGAATATAATCCACTTCATCATAATGCTCACTGGCCAGCACCAGCAGCACGCAGTCTGGGCTAAAGTCGTGCATTTCCCGCCACACCAGGTCTTCAATCAAGAGCCCACGGGTGGGAGAATCCAGCAAAACTTCTTTGCGCTCATGGCCATTGTCCAGCACCATGCGGCAACTTCCAGTAACACACAGTGCTACCTGTTTCAGGTTTTTATGGGCATGAAACCCTCTGGACACGCCCGCTTTGGTACCAAAAATGTAATAAACCCGCTTGATATCAAAGGGTACGGTTTTTAACGCTTCCAATGCGACCAAAGAGCCTCGGCCATCCCCCAAGGGAGGAAAGTCAATAAACTGAACCAAATCCATATCAGCCCCTTAAAATATCCAGCAAATACTGCCCATAACTATTCTTGCTTAGCATCTGCCCTGCCTGCTTGAGCTGCGCTACATTCAGCCAGCCATTATTAAAGGCAATTTCTTCCAGGCAGGCAATTTTATAGCCCTGGCGCATTTCTATGGTTTCCACAAAAGAGGCGGCCTGCAGCAAGCTTTCGTGAGTGCCGGTGTCCAGCCAGGCAAAGCCACGGCCCAGCAACTCCACGTTTAATTCGCCACGCTCAAGATACACCTGGTTAATGCTGGTAATTTCCAGCTCGCCACGCTCCGAGGGCTGAACCTCTTTGGCAATACGCACCACATTGTTATCGTAAAAATACAGACCGGTTACCGCATAGTGAGACCTGGGCTTAAGGGGTTTTTCTTCTATGGAAACAGCACGCTTGTTTTCATCAAACTCCACTACGCCAAAGCGCTCGGGATCTTTTACCTGATATCCAAATACTGTAGCGCCGGCAGGCCGAGCAGCCGCAGCGCGCAGCATGGGAGTAAAACCTTGGCCGTAGAAGATGTTGTCACCCAGCACCAGGCAGACATTGCTGTCGCCAATAAACTCTTCACCAATAATAAAGGCCTGAGCCAGGCCATCCGGGCTGGGCTGTACGGCGTAGCTGAGTTCAATGCCAAAGCGGCTGCCGTCACCCAGCAGTCGCTTGAAGCTGTCGCTGTCTTCGGGAGTCGTGATGATCAGCACTTCACAAATGCCTGCCAGCATCAGTACCGACAGCGGATAGTAGATCATGGGTTTGTCGTAAACCGGCAACAACTGCTTGGACACGCCCATGGTAATGGGATAAAGGCGGGTGCCGCTTCCTCCGGCAAGAATAATTCCCTTCATTACATCACTCCCAGGCGTTCACGTTGATAGCTGCCATCCTGCACCCGTTGGCACCATTCTTGATTATTGAGATACCACTGCACGGTTTTGCGAATGCCGGATTCAAAGGTCTCAACCGGCTTCCAGCCCAGTTCCCGTTCAATTTTGCTGGCGTCTATGGCGTAGCGGCGGTCATGACCGGGCCGATCACTCACATGAGTGATGAGCTGCTTGTAGGAAGATTCCGCATCAAGTGCGGAATGACCCGCCTTGGGAGCCAGTTCATCCAGCAGGGTGCAGATGGTTTGTACTACTTCCAGGTTGGTTTTTTCGTTATGACCACCGATGTTGTAGGTTTCCCCTACTTTGCCTTCGGTGACGACTTTGTAGAGCGCACGGGCGTGATCTTCCACATAAAGCCAGTCGCGAATTTGGTCGCCTTTACCGTAGATGGGCAGCGGCTTGCCTTCCAGGGCGTTGAGGATCACCAGCGGAATGAGCTTTTCCGGAAAGTGGTAGGGGCCGTAGTTGTTGGAGCAGTTGGTTACGATTGCAGGCAGGCCATAGGTACGCTGCCAGGCTCGCACCAGGTGATCGGAGCTGGCCTTGCTGGCGGAATAGGGGCTGCTAGGGGCGTAGGCGGTAGCTTCGGTGAAGAGCGGAAGCTCCGTATCCACAGTGTTGAGTTGTGAGTGTTGAATGTTGAGTTTTAATTCACCACTTACACCTAAACACTCAACATTCACATCCGAAGGATGGGGAAGGTCGCCATACACTTCGTCGGTGGAAATATGATGAAAACGGAAAGACGCCTTACGCTCTGCACTCAGGCCGCTCCAGTAGCCTCTTGCCACTTCAAGCAGAGTGTAGGTGCCAACTATGTTGGTCTGAATAAACTCGGCGGGGCCGTCGATGGATCTGTCTACGTGGCTTTCTGCTGCCAGGTGCATAATGGCATCGGGCTGGTGCTCAGCAAACACACGCTCAAGTTCGGGCCGGTTGCAAATGTCCACATGTTCAAAAGCGTAACGGTTACTTCCATTTACTTCTGCCAAGCTTTCCCAGTTGCCTGCGTAAGTAAGTTTGTCAACGTTCACCACACTGTCTTGGGTGTACTGGATGATATGGCGAATAACGGCAGAGCCGATAAAGCCGGCACCACCGGTTACCAGTATTTTCATGATTATATTCTTGATTGTTGTTTAAATTGAGTTAGCTTAAAAACTACTGATTATTCTTCCTGTAAGCTTGCGCACAGCTGTACAATAAACTCCCGCACAAACACGGCCATTACCGCCAGCATGGCGCCCAGCACCAGGCCCAGCGCCAGCACCAGTGCTTTGCTGGTGCCTTTGGGTTGCAGGCTCTGGTTGGCAATGGCGGAGATGCTGCCCGGTTGAAAGCTGTTAACCTGCCCCTGCAGGTCGTTAATTGTGCTGGTGTAGCTGGCAATCAGCTCGCCGGTTTTGGCCAGTTCGGCATTATTGACCAGGTCAATCTGCGCTTTGGCAGCATCTATTTGTTGCTGCAGCAACTCTGTGCGGCGGTGAATATTGGCGTTTTGCTCTGCCTTCAGCCGTTCGGCTATGGCTCCATGCAGCTCTTGCACCAGGGGCTCTGCGTCTTCTGTGGTTTGGCTGGTAATGGTGATCAGGCTGGAGTCGCGCGGATTGCTGATGTTGAGTTTGAAGGGCACGGCTTCAAGCTGGTGGCGCGGTAAAAACTCACGCACCACGGCAGGAATGTAAAGGCTGTTTACCTTGGTCTGCAGGCCGGCGGCGCTTTCCAGCGTTTGGCCTGCGCTGCTTTCTGCCATGGTGTAAATGGTGGTGTATTCGTATTTTTGCGGCAGCATAAAGGCCACTACGGCGGCGGCAGCCAGGGTGAGCATAAACACCAGCGCCAAGAGCCGGCGGCGTTTGATCAAGGTTTTGGCGATGTCGACGAGGGAGATTTCGTCGTTCTGGTAAGGATATGGGGGCAGTTGCGGAGAAGAAGGTGCATTTTGTGGTAACTGGCTCATTTTGCTCTGCTTTTTTGAGTTGGATTGGTTATAACTTTATAAAAAGGCACGCTACCGCCCAAAGGGTTGGTGCTGGCCTTTCCCCCACGGCCGGGCAGTGCGTAAATTTGCGTTTTGCAACAGCCGAAGGCCTGCAAAGTCGCAACATTCTAAGGGATTTGGTCAGGAGGTGAAACCTGCGGGTGGCAAGACGCCTCTGCGCTGCTGGAGCACACTGCATTTCGCGTGTTTGGAAAGCGCCCTCACGGGCGCTATTGCAGGCTAGCAACCTACGCTCCACTTCGCCCCCACAATTTCATTCGATCTTCCGCCCGGCCCGGTGCAGAATAAGGTAACTCACTCTGATATTAAGGATTTGTCATGCGTGTTCTCGGTATGGCCCTGGTGGGCCTTGCTCTCTCCGGCTGCGCCAATATGGGGCTAGACAGCAATGTGTCGCCTGCCGGCATCAAGGACTATTACAAGGGCAACAATGTCAAACTCTATGGCCGCGATGAGCTGAAAGGGCTGAACTATGTCACCCTGGGGACGGTAGAAGGCGAGGCCTGCCAGGTGGAAGCCAGCGAGCCGCCGCCCAAGGATGCGGATGCCCGCGCCGACATTCGACGCCGCGCCGCCGACATGGGCGCCAACGGCATTTTGCTGGACCGCTGCATGCGTTTTACCGACATGCCCGGCTGCATAGAGCAGGTGCTGTGCAGCGGGCAGGCGTTGGTGGTAAACGAGTAATTTTGTAGGCCCCAATTTATTGGGGCAAAGAGTATTGTTGGAGCGCGGGTATTATCCCCGGATGGGGATAGCTTGCTCGCATTTCACGTCATTCCCGTGAAGGCGGGAATCCATTGTTGCCGCTTCGCGCCAAATTGCAGGCTAGCAGCCTGCGCTCCAACGTTGTTAACCGGATATTCTCATGACCAGTATCACGCTTGATCCCATCGGCATTATTCGCTCGCCCTATAAAGAGAAGTTTGCGGTGCCGCGCCAGCCGGGGCTGGTGAGCCGGGCCCGGGCAACCCTTGAGATGCTGCCGCCTTACAACGACCCCAGTGCCTTTCGGGGCCTTGGTGAATTCAGCCACTTATGGCTGGTGTTTGTGTTTCACCAGACCATGGAACAGGGCTGGAAGCCGACCGTGCGCCCGCCCCGGTTGGGCGGCAACGAGCGGGTGGGTGTGTTTTCCACCCGCTCCACCTTTCGGCCCAACCCGCTGGGGCTCTCGGTGGTGGAGCTGCGCGACATGTGTAAAAGCGGCAACCGGGTATGGCTGGAGCTGGGCGGCGTGGATCTGGTCGACGGCACCCCCATCGTGGACATCAAACCCTATCTGCCTTGGGCCGACTCCGTGCCGCACGCCCATGGCGGCTTTGCCCCGGCGCCACCAGATCTGGGCATGGAAGTGATTTTCTCCCCCGAGGCAGAGCAAGCCTGTGCCCGCTCGGAAATCCCCGAGCTGAAGGAGTTCATTACCGAGGTACTGGTGCAGGATCCGCGCCCGGCTTATAAAAAAACCGAGCAGAGCTGGCAGCAATATGGCGTGCGACTGTACGACTACAACGTGCGCTATGAGGTGTTTGGGCAACTGACCCGGGTATTGGCGCTGGAGCGTGGCGAGTAGCGCCAAGAAGCCACAACACCAGCGCTCCACCTATTGTGCTAGTGCATCAATTCCCTTTCTGGCAAAGGCGAGCAGATCCTGATGGTAGCCGGAGAGAATCACGTCCTGCACTATTGCCGGATCCACTTCGAGGTAGTCATGTACCAGGGCATTTCTGAGGCCAATCACCTTGCGCCAGGGCGTTTCCCGGCTGATTACACCTTTTTCAGACAGCCGGTTGAATGCCGTTAATGCCTCGTTGCTGGCCATTCCGGTTTCCTGCCTCGCCCAGTGCTTGGCAAGGCCGATGCACGATTCAATTAATACCTGCAATGTTCGTTCTGCTGCCCGTTGTTCAAACCGGCTCCAGGGCCCTTGCTGCAAACGACATTTAAGCTCTTGCAGATCCAGCTCACATTGATCAATGTGCTCTTTTTGAGCGCAGAGGTAGGCATTGGGTCCTTGATTACTCATTCATTCCTCCGGCCTTGTTCGCGTGAACATAATCCAGCTCCCACATGGAGTAAATACGCTGCTCAGCCTTCATTCGATGAGAGGGAGACTTGTTCAGCAATAATTTTCCCTCACTGAGTACATTCCAGCCAAGAGGCACCGGAGCAATGGCAAGGTCAATCACACTGATGGTGCCTTCTGGCATATTCAACCGGCATTGCCAGTCTATGGCCAGCTCTTCCGGCCGCAAACGCCGCTCCAGCGCGTTATCCAGCCAGTGGGTGAACACCACGGCCAGATCGTAGTCGCTGGTGTCATGGTTATCGCCACGAGCGCGGGAGCCATAAAGCCACAGTGCTGCTATATCAGGGTGCTGCCGCGCCAGCTCAATGATGTTTTCAAGTTGCGTCATACCACTCCATTTTCGCTTTGCGACCCGTTTTATGCAGTATACAGAGTTGGTGATGCATTATCCCCTCACCCACAACAAGACTCTTCTGCCAACCTCCCCCCCCTGCTACAATTCGGGCTTTCACGGATTTCAAGCTACAAGGTTCCCGTTCATGCGTACCAGCCAATACCTGCTTTCCACCCTTAAAGAAACCCCGAGCGATGCCGAAGTCATCAGCCACCAGCTGATGCTGCGCGCGGGCATGATCCGCAAGCTGGCTTCGGGCCTGTACACCTGGCTGCCCAGCGGCCTGCGGGTATTGAACAAGGTGGCCGCCATTGTGCGGGAAGAAATGAACCGGGCCGGCGCCATTGAAATGCTGATGCCGGTGGTGCAGCCGGCGGATCTGTGGCAGGAAACCGGCCGCTGGGACAAGTTCGGCCCCGAGCTGCTGCGCATTAAAGACCGTCACGATCGCCCCTTTGTGCTGGGCCCCACCCACGAGGAAGTGATCACCAGCATGGTGCGTAACGAGGTGGCCTCCTACAAACAGCTGCCCCTGAACCTGTACCAGATCCAGACCAAGTTCCGCGACGAAGTGCGCCCGCGCTTTGGAGTAATGCGCTCCCGGGAGTTTGTGATGAAGGACGCCTACTCCTTCCACACCACTCAGGAAAGCCTGCAGCAGACTTACCAAGACATGTACGACGCCTACAGCCGTATTTTTGAGCGCATGGGCCTCGACTTCCGCGCCGTGCTGGCCGACACCGGCGCCATTGGCGGCAGTGCTTCTCACGAGTTCCACGTGCTGGCCCAGAGCGGCGAAGACGACATTGCCTTCTCTACCGAGTCGGATTACGCCGCCAACATCGAGATGGCCGAGGCGCTGGCGCCCAAGGCGGCCGCCGATGCCCCCACCCAGAACATGACCCTGGTGGATACTCCCAACACCAAAACCATTGCCGATCTGGTGGAAAAGTTCGGCCTGAACATTGAGCAGACCGTAAAAACCCTGCTGGTGAAGGCCGCCGACGACGTGGATGCTCCCCTGGTGGCGCTGCTGGTGCGCGGCGATCACGAGCTGAACGAAGTGAAGGCCGAAAAGCTGCCGCAGGTGGCCAGCCCCCTGACCTTTGCCACCGAAGAAGAAGTGCGTGCCGCCGTGGGCGCCGGCCCGGGCTCCCTGGGCCCGCTGAACATGCCGGTGCCGGTGATTGTGGATCGCGCCGTGGCGGTAATGAGCGACTTTGGTGCCGGTGCCAACATCGACGACAAGCACTATTTCGGCATCAACTGGGGCCGGGATCTGCCGCTGCCCGAGGTGGCCGATCTGCGCAACGTGCGTGAAGGCGATCCCAGCCCCTGCGGCAAGGGCGTGCTGCAAATTAAGCGCGGTATAGAAGTGGGCCATATCTTCCAGCTGGGCAACAACTACTCCGCCAAAATGAACGCCACCGTGCTTAACGAAGGCGGCAAGGCCACCGTACTGGAAATGGGCTGCTACGGCATTGGCGTGTCGCGCATTGTGGCCGCCGCCATTGAGCAGAACCACGACGATCGCGGCATTATCTGGCCCGAGGCCATTGCCCCCTTCCAGGTGGCCATTATTCCCATGAACATGCACAAGTCCCACCGGGTGCAGGAAGTGGCCGAGCAGCTCTACACCGAGCTGACCGCCGCCGGCATTGAAGTGCTGTTTGACGACCGTAAAGAGCGCCCGGGCGTGATGTTTGCCGACATGGAGCTGCTGGGTGTGCCCCACAGCATTGTGATTGGCGAGCGCGGCCTCGACACCGGCGTGGTGGAATACAAGCACCGCCGCGGCGGCGACAAGCAGGAAGTGGCCATTGGTGATGTGGTGGCCAAATTACAAGGCCTGATGTAATGATTTAAAGCGCCCGCAAGGGCGCTTTTGCTTTGGAGCGCGGGCCTTGTCCCCGAATGGGGGCAGCTTGCCCGCATTTTGGCGCAAAGCGCCAACTCCTTTGAGCGCCCATCGGGCGCTATTGCAGGCTGGCAGCCTGCGCTCCACTTAAATCGCGCACTCCCTGGAGCGCGGGCTTTGTCCCCGAATGGGGGCAGCTTGCCCGCATTTTGGCGCAAAGCGCCAACATTCTTGAGCACCCTACCGGGCGCTATTGCAGGCTGGCAGCCTGCGCTCCACTTAAATCGTGCATTCCCTGGAGCGCGGGCTTTGTCCCCGAATGGGGGCAGCTTGCCCGCATTTTGGCGCAAAGCGCCAACATTCTTGAGCACCCTGCCGGGCGCTATTGCAGGATGGCAGCCTGCGCTCCACTTAAATCGTGCATTCCCTGGAGCGCGGGCAGCTTGCCCGCATTTTGGCGCAAAGCGCCAACATTCTTGAGCACCCTACCGGGCGCTATTGCAGGCTGGCAGCCTGCGCTCCACTTAAATCGCGCATGCTTTGGAGCGCGGGCAGCTTGCCCGCATTTTGGTGCAAAGCGCCAACATTCTTGAGCACCCTACCGGGTGCTAATGCAGGCTGGCAGCCTGCGCTCCACTTAAATCGAGCATTCCCTGGAGCGCGGGCAGCTTGCCCGCATTTTGGCGCAAAGCGCCAACATTCTTGAGCACCCTACCGGGCGCTATTGCAGGCTGGCAGCCTGCGCTCCACTTAAATCGTGCATTCCCTGGAGCGCGGGCTTTGTCCCCGAATGGGGGCAGCTTGCCCGCAAATTGGCGCAAAGCGCAAACATTCTTGAGCATCCTACCGGGCGCTATTGCAGGCTGGCAGCCTGCGCTCCACTTGAGCCATCTTTCTTCTTCCCTTTTAAACAGTTATTTATAATGAACCAAAAGGGAGGATCATCATGGAACGAGAAGCCAGCAATGCCTGTGCCCTGGTGATGACCGGCGGTGGTGCCCGGGCCGCTTATCAGGTGGGGGTGCTCAAGGCCATTGCCGAATGCTATCCAAGAGGGCATGCCATTCCCTTTCCCATTTTGTGCGGCACTTCGGCCGGAGCCATCAATGCCACGGCGCTGGCCTGTTATGCCTCCTGTTTTCAGCTGGGCGTGCGCAAGCTGGAATACGTGTGGCGGCACCTGAACACCCACAAGGTACTGCGCCTGCAACTGGGCCGCATCGTCCGCCATTCCGTCAAAAGTCTGGTCAAGGGCGCGCTGGGCAAGCCCACTCAAATGGCGATGCCGCTGTTCGACAACAGTCCGCTGGAGCGGCTGCTGGAAACCCTGATCGACTTTCAGCGTATCGACAACAACCTGCTCTATGGCGCTCTTGAAGTGCTGGCTGTCACCGCCTCCAACTACAATACCGGTGACTCCACCACCTTTTTTCAGGGCCGGCCCTATCACCAGCCCTGGGCCCGGGCGGGCCGTTCGGGGCGTTCCTCCATTATTGCCACGCCGCACCTCATGGCCAGCAGCGCCCTGCCCTTTGTCTTCAAGCCTTGCCGGCTGCAGAACCATTTTTACGGCGACGGCTCCATTCACCAGCTCAACCCGCTCAGTCCGGCCATTCACCTGGGCGCCAGTAAAATCCTGATCGTCAGCCTGGCCCACGACGAGGCCGATCCGGGGCATTTAAGCAGCAACCCCAGCAGCTCGGACATCGCCGGCCACTTGCTGGATACCATTTTTACCGATGCCCTCACGTCCGACATTGAGCGGCTGCAGCGTATTAACAGCACCATTCGGCTGGTTCCCGAACGCCGGCGCGAGCAGCTGCCCCTGCGCCATATCGACAATCTGGTGCTCAAGCCCAGCAAGAACCTGGATGAGCTGACGCTGGCCCACTTTCATCGCCTGCCCTGGAATATTCGTACCCTGCTGCGGCTGTTTGGGGTGGAAGCGGGCGATGCCACCGGTCTGGCCAGTTTTTTGCTGTTTGAGCAGGACTATACCCGGGAGCTGATTGACCTGGGGTATGCGGATACCAAGGCGCGGCTGGAGGAGGTGTGTCTGTTTTTGGGGCTGGATGGGGCGTTGCGCAAGACCGGAACCTGAGACGTCAGGATCATGGAGCACGGGTCTTGTCTCCGGATGGCATGAAGCGGCTACGTCCTTTGAGCGCCCTCACGGGCGCTATTGCAGGCTGGCAGCCTGCGCTCCAACACCATGGTAGCGGCTACGTCCTTTGAGCGCCCTCACGGGCGCTATTGCAGGCTGGCAGCCTGTGCTCCAACACCATGGTAGCGGCACGTCCTTGAGCGCCCGCCGGGCGCTATTGCAGGCTGGCAGCCTGTGCTCCAACACCATGGTAGCGGCACGTCCTTGAGCGCCCGCCGGGCGCTATTGCAGGCTGCCAGCCTGCGCTCCAACAGGCTCCCATTCCAGCTGCCAGCCGGGCTGGCCGGGGGCGGCGGCGTAGTCGGCGCAGACAAACACCCCCACGGCGGCAACCAGCCGGTCATCTTGCATCAGTAGGGGAATGCGCGGGCGTTGCCAGGGGGACACACCGTATTCCTGCCAGAGTTTCTTCAGCGGCCGGGATCCACTGCGGCCAAGCGGGCGTGCCCGCAGGCCCGAAATCCCAAAGGCGATATGCAGCTCGTTTGGTAACACACCGTCATGAATGGCCGCGCCGCTTGCCACCTGCTTTATGCGCAAACGGCCCACCCCCAGATCGTGCCATTGCTCGGGCTCAAGCACGGAGAGCGCCACCGTCTCCCCTGGTAGCGCCGGCACATACAAATGTCCCTGATAACGGCGCAACCCCTTGCCGCCCAGGCGAAATACCGGCTCCGCATCTTCCCGGGCCAGGGCCAGCTCGCTCCAGGCCACCTCCAGCTGGCTGCGGCTCAACGACAGCCCCTGTTCACCCAGCCAGTGGCGCAGGGCGTTGTGGCGCCGGGCCGGGCTCAGTTGCTCCAGGCCGGCAATGCTCAGCCCGCCGGCGGCGTTTTGCAACGACGGCAGATCCTGTGCGGCCAGCTCTCGCGCCAGCGCCAGCTGCTCGGCACACAGCTCGGCGCTGCGGCTGGCGGTGCGGGCAAAGGCCGGCCACTGGGCCAGCAGCCGGGGCAAAATATCGTTGCGCAGAAAGTTGCGGTCAAAGCGATTGTCGGTATTGGACGGGTCTTCCACCCAGCTCAAGCCCTGAACAATCGCAAAACTTTCAAGCTCGCTGCGGGCACAATCCAGCAGCGGCCGAAGCTGCACCCCCTGCCCCAGCGGCTTGCACGCCGGCATGGCGGCAAGCCCGGCCAGGCCGGCACCGCGCTTGAGCGCCAGCAGCAGGGTTTCGGCCTGATCGTCCAGGTGGTGGCCGGTGAGCAGGGCCGCCCCTGGTGGCAGCTCGGCGGCCAGTGCTCCGTAACGGGCGTTGCGGGCGGCAGCCTCCACACTCACCCGCGGGCCGGTGTCCACCTTGACCTTTAAGATGCGACAGGGCACGTCCAGCGTCTTCGCGACCTGTGCACAATGCACCGGCCAGGCATCGGCCGCCGGCTGCAGGCCGTGGTGCACGTGTAGGGCCACCAGCTCACGCTGCTGTTCGGCGGCCAGACGGGCCGCCAGCGCCAGCAATACCGTGGAGTCGAGCCCGCCACTGAAGGCGATATAGATAGGGCCTTGAGGGTAAAGCTCGTGCAGGCACCGGCAAAAACGCGCGTACAAGGTCATGACCACAACTCCACCCGGTTTCGTCCGTTGTTTTTGGCGCGGTAAAGCGCCTGATCGGCATGGGCCAGTAGCCGGTCTTCACTGCCGGCGCCGGCCGCCTCGGCCAGCCCCAGCGACACGGTCAGGCTCAGCCCCGCGGCAATGGAGCTGCAATCCAGGCCGGCCACGGCCTCGCGAATGCGTTCACAAATGCGGGTGGCGTCCTGCAGGCTGGTATCGGGAAACAGCAGGGTAAACTCCTCGCCCCCCCAGCGGGCCACGCTGTCCTGGCTGCGGATCTGCGCACGCAGTACCCCGGCCACCGCCTTGATGGCCTCGTCTCCCACGCCGTGAGACCACTGATCATTCACCCGCTTGAAGTGATCAATGTCCACCACCGCCAGGCAAAGGCCGTGCCCACCCTGTTCGAAACGGCCATAGGCGTCTGCCAGCCAGTCGTCAAAGGCCCGCCGGTTGGCCAGGCCGGTGAGCTGATCTTCACGCGCCTGGCGTTCAAAGGCCTGGGTCTGTTGTTGCAGGGCCTGGGTTTTCTCCTCCACCAGTCGCCTGAGGGTGCTGGCATTGCGTTTGAGCATGCGCAGGCGCAGCTGAAACAGCCCCCACAGCAGCAGCAAGCCGGCGCCGCCGGCCACTCCCCAGAATGCGGGCCGCTGCCAGAAAAAGGGCGCAATGCTGAAGCTCAACCCGGCTTCCCGGTTGCTCCAGGGACTGTAGGGGTAAGACGCCGCCACCTGCAGCCGGTAATTGCCCGGGGCCAGGTTGGTGTATTCCGCCAGGTTCTGCCCGCCGCGCTCGACCCATTGCTTGTCAAACCCCTCCAGCCGAGTGCGGTAACGAATGCGCTCGGGCATCACATAGCCCAGGCCGGCAAACTCGATTTGAATACGGTCACTGCCAGCGGGCAGGGCCAGAGGCCGGCCCGGCAATACCGGCATGCCGTTGACCCTGATGTTTTCCAGCACCACCGGCAGATTGTTGTGCACCAAGCTGGCCAGCCGCTTTGGCTGCACCCGCGCCACGCCCACGGCCGTGGCAATCCAGAGGCTGCCGTCGGGTGCCAGGGTGGCCGCCGGCCCCGAGCCGCCATTGGCCTGGCTGCTGGCCATGCCATCCCCTTCTCCGAACACGTCAAAGGGAATCGTGTCCTGCTCGCCATCCGCCACCCGGTGCGCCTCGGCCAGATCCAGCCGCAGTATGCCCCGGTTGGTGGTCAGCCAGATGCCGCCTTGCTCGTCGGCCACCGGCTGAAACATTTTTTCGATGGGCAGGCCATGAGGCCGTCCCACCATGGACAGACTGTCATCCCGGTAACGGTAACGCAGCAGGCCGCGGTCGGTGGCAATCCAGACCGCGTCAGTGCCCCGCTGCTGATAAAACCCAAAGGCATACTCGGCATTTTCCTGACGGTGCAGATCAAGCGCCCGAATGTGCGCCGGATCCCCGCCGCCCATGATGGCCGCGCCCACGCCGGTACCCACCCAGATATCGCCGTTTTCCGCCTGATGCAGGGCCATCACAAACTCGCCGGGCAAACCGTCCCGCTTGCCGTAGGTAAATACCCTGCCCTGCTGCAGCCGGCTCAGCCCCTCGGCGGTGCCCACCCACAGGCTGCCATCCCGGGCCGGCAGTATGGCGCGCACTTCATCGGCACTGAGGCCCTGCCGGCGGTCGATGATCCGTGGCTCACGGCCCGGTTCAAGGGCAATGAGGCCGTGGGTATAGGTGCCCAGCCACAGGATGTTGCCCTGTCGGGCCAGACTCAGAATGGAAGGGGTCTTGCCGTCCGGCAGGCGCACCGGCACCGGCCGGGCTCCGTCGGCATCGATAACGCTGAGGCCGTTACTCGAGCCCACCCAGATGCGCCCGGCCTCGTCGGCCAGCACGCTACGCACATAGTTGCCCGACAGCCCCTGCTCCTGGGTGAAGCTGGTAAAGGGGGCATCGCGCAGGCGCAGCAGGCCCCCGTTGGTCCCCACCCAGAGGTTGCCTTCGGTGTCCTGCAGCAGCGACAACACCCGGTTGTCGGGCAGGCCCTGGGCCATGCCCATGCGCTCCAGCCCGAGCTCACTCAGCCGTGCCAGCCCCCGGTCCGTGGTGCCAACCCAGAGATCCCCCCTGTTGTCTTCCAGCAGGCTGCTGATGGCTTCATCGGCCAGCTGCGGATGAAGAGGGGCAAAGCCGCCGTTGCCATCACTGCCGTACAGCCCCTGCCCCGAGCCCACCAGCAACTGCCCCTGCTGGGTTTGCAACAGCGCCAGCACGGGGACAGCGGGAATATGCTCGTTCACGGTGATCCCATTGTCAGCGCTGATCACCGCCAGGCCCTGAGAAGTTCCCGCCCAGACTTGCCCGTCGGCCGTTTGCAGCAGGCGGTAAACCGCCAGTCCCGGCAGGCCCTGGGCCGAGGAAAAATGGTGCTGGGTGCCCTGCGGGTCACGCATATAAAGGCCGTCGCCTTCGGTGGCGAACCATAACCGGCCCTGCCGGTCGCGCAACACATGATTCACCATGGCGGGCAGGCTGGACTGAGGCTGCCACTGGGGATATTGATAGCGGCTGAACCCGCCCCGGGCCCCCACCACCAGCAGACCGTCCCCGTCCGGGGTCAGGCCACGAATGCCGGAGTCGGGCAGGCCGGTTTGCTTGCCGCGCACAAAGGTATGAAATCCGCGCCCGTTGTAGCGGGACACCCCTTCCCAGGTGGCGAACCAGAGGTAACCTTCGGGGGTTTGCGCCATGCTGTTGATGCTGTTGTGAGGCAGGCCGTTGCGGGTGTTCCAGCTGTCCTGGTAGTAATCCCGCAATGGCGAGTCGGCGGCCGCCAGCGGCCAGGCCAGCAGCAGACAAACGAGCAACAGCAAACGGCAAAGGTTCATCAAGGCATTCCCTGGTAAATGGCTCCATTTCGAGCCGGAATATAGCAGTTTTTGAGCCGCGGACGTGAGGGAATGGCAAGGTTATAAGACAGTAGGTATAGCAAAAAAGAAAAAGCGCCCCTGAGGGCGCTGGTGGGGCGCAGGTAGCTGCCGCGGACAGCCTGTTCGCATTTTGGTGCAAAGCGCCAACTCCTTTAAGCGCCCTTACGGGCGCTAATGCAGGCTAGCAGCCTGCGCTCCAATTACGGCTCAGCAGTAGCCGTATTTCATCAGGCGCTGGTAGCGCTGTTCAAGCAGGGTGTCGGTGTCGAGCTGGTCGAGGTCGGCCAGATCGGTGAGCAGGCGCTGTTTCAGGCGCTCCGCGATAAGCAGAGGGTTGCTGTGGGCGCCGCCCATGGGCTCTTCCACCACGTTGTCGATAAGCCCCAGCTCGTGAATGCGGCCGGCGGTAATGCCCATGGCTTCGGCGGCGACCGACGCCTTGTCGGCACTCTTCCACAAAATGGAGGCACAGCCTTCCGGGGAGATCACCGAGTAGGTGGAATACTGCAGCATGTTGACCCGGTCGCCCACGCCAATGGCCAGGGCGCCGCCGGAGCCGCCCTCACCCACCACGGTGCAGATGATGGGGGTCTTGAGGCCGGACATCACCTTGAGGTTGCGGGCAATGGCTTCACTCTGGCCACGCTCTTCCGCCCCCACGCCCGGGTAGGCGCCGGGGGTGTCGATAAAGGTGAGGATCGGCATTTTGAAGCGTTCGGCCATTTCCATCAGCCGCAGGGCCTTGCGATAGCCTTCGGGGCGGGGCATGCCGAAGTTGCGCTTGATCTTTTCCTTGGTCTCGCGTCCCTTCTGGTGGCCGATCACCATGACCGGGCGACCTTCAAAGCGGGCCACGCCCCCGACAATGGCCTTGTCGTCGGCGTAGGCGCGGTCACCGGCCAGCTCGTCGAACTCGCCAAACATCAGCTCCAGGTAGTCCTGAGTGTAGGGGCGGCGCGGGTGGCGGGCCAGCTGGGAAATCTGCCAGGGGCCCAGGTTGCTGAAGACCTTTCTGGTCAGCTCGTCGCGTTTGGCTTCCAGCCGGCTGATTTCTTCATCCAGGTCGATGTCGAGGCCGTCGCCCTCGCCCACGTGACGAAGCTCTTCAATCTGGGCCTGAAGCTCGGCGATGGGTTGTTCAAAATCCAGAAAATGGTGGCTCATGGCTGCCCTCTAGTCAAAAATCAGTTCGACCTTGTCCTGCCCCAGCAAGGCCCTGAGCGATTCCAGCATCTGGTCGGTGGGGGTTACCCGCCATTCAGTGCCCAGGGTGAGCTCGGCTCTTGCGCCGGGTCGGTTATAGGTCACACGCACAGGACATACGCCCGCCCTTACCGGCGTGAGTATGTCCAGCAATTGAGTAAAAAAGCCCTGATCAATCCGGCTTTTGTCGATGTACAGTGCGAGCCCGCGGGCAAAACGTTCCCGGGCATCGCTGATATCAAGCACTTCCCTGGCCGACATTTTAAGGCCGCCGGAGAAGTCGTCAAAGCTGACCTGTCCGCTGATGACCAGAATTTTATCTTTTTCCAGCAAAGACTCATAGCGTTCCAGTGCATCGGAGAACAGGGTCACGTCCAGCCGGCCCGACTTGTCGTCCAGGGTGAGGATGCCCATGCGGTTGCCCCGCTTGGTGGTCATCACTCGGGAGGCGATCACCAGCCCGGCCACCGTGCTGACGCGATCCCGCCCGCCGGGCTGCACTTCACTGAGCCGGCCGCTGGTGTACTGGCGCAGCTCCCGGGCGTACTGGTTGATGGGGTGACCGGTGAGGTAAAGCCCAAGGGTGTCGCGTTCGCCGTCCAGCCAGATCTTGTCGGGCCAGGGCGCCACGTCGGCAAAGGCGTGCTCCACCTTGTCTTCCTCTACCAGCACGCCGAACATGTCGCCCTGGCCCAGGGCCTCGGCTTTGGCGTGCTGATCGGCGGCCTTCATGGCCTCTTCCAGGGTGGCCATCAGAGAGGCCCGGTGCGGACCCAGCCGGTCCATGGCCCCGGAGAGGATCAGCTTTTCCATCACTCGCTTGTTGAGCTTTTTCAGATCCACCCGGTTGCAGAAGTCGAATAAATCCCGGAACGGGCCGCCGCTTTCACGCGCCTCAAGAATGGACTCGATAGGTGCCTCACCCACCCCCTTGATGGCGCCGATACCGTACACAATATGGCCGTCGTCGTTCACGGTAAAGCGGTAGCGGCCGGTGTTGACGTCAGGCGGGATCAGCGTCAGTCCCATGCGCTGGCATTCGTCCACCAGGGTCACCACCTTGTCGGTGTTGTCCATGTCGGCGGTCATCACCGCCGCCATGAACTCCGCCGGGTAGTGGGTTTTCAGCCACAGGGTCTGGTACGACACCAGGGCATAGGCGGCGGAGTGTGACTTGTTGAATCCGTAACCGGCGAATTTCTCCACCAAGTCAAAGATTTTTATCGCCAGCTCGCCGTCGATGCCGTTGGCCACGGCCCCCGCCTCAAAGCCGGCCCGCTGCTTGGCCATTTCTTCCGGTTTTTTCTTGCCCATGGCCCGGCGCAGCAGGTCGGCGCCGCCGAGGGAATAGCCCGCCAGCACCTGGGCAATCTGCATCACCTGCTCCTGATACAGAATAATGCCGTAGGTGGGTTCCAGAATGGGCTTGAGGGACTCGTGCTGCCACTGTGCGTCGGGGTAGGACACCGCCTCGCGACCGTGCTTGCGGTCGATAAAGTTGTCCACCATGCCCGACTGCAGCGGGCCCGGACGGAACAGGGCCACCAGGGCTATCATGTCTTCAAAGCAGTCCGGCTGCAGCCGCTTGATCAGATCCTTCATGCCCCGGGATTCGAGCTGGAACACCGCCGTGGTTTCATAGCGTTTGAGCAGCTGGAACGAGGCCTGGTCGTCGATGGGAATGGCGGCAATGTCGACCGGGGGCTTGCCTTCCTTTTCCAGCCTGGGGTTGATCATGCCCAGCGCCCAGTCGATGATGGTCAGGGTGCGCAGGCCAAGAAAGTCGAACTTGACCAGGCCCGCGTATTCCACGTCGTTCTTGTCGAACTGGGTGACCGGGTGGCGGCCTTCGGCGTCGCAGTAAAGGGGCGCGAAGTCGGTGATCTTGGTGGGGGCAATCACCACCCCGCCGGCGTGCTTGCCGGCGTTGCGGGTCACCCCTTCCAGGATGCGGGCCATGTCGATCAGCGCCCGCACTTCCTCGTCCTGATCATAGAGTTCGGGCAGCTTGGGCTCGACCTCAAAGGCCTTGGCCAGGGTCATGCCGGGATCGGGGGGAATAAGCTTGGAAATGCGATCCACAAAGCCGTAAGGGTGGCCCAGCACCCGACCCACGTCGCGCACCACCGCCTTGGCGGCCATGGTGCCAAAGGTGATGATCTGGGATACCGCATCCCGGCCGTAGAGCTCGGCCACGTGCTCGATCACCTCGTCGCGCCGGTCCATGCAGAAGTCGACGTCGAAGTCGGGCATCGACACCCGCTCCGGGTTCAGGAAGCGTTCAAACAGCAGGTCAAATTCCAGCGGGTCGAGATCGGTAATTTTCAGCGCATAGGCCACCAGGGAGCCGGCACCGGAGCCCCGGCCCGGGCCCACGGGAATGCCGTTGTCCTTGGACCACTGAATAAACTCCATCACGATGAGGAAGTAGCCCGGAAAGCCCATTTGGTTGATCACCTGAAGCTCGATTTTCAGGCGTTCGTCGTACTCGCCCCGCTTTTCGGCGCGCACCGCCGGATCCGGGAACAGGAATTCGAGCCGCTCCTCCAGCCCCTCTTCCGAGCGCTTGACCAGAAAGTCTTCAATGCTCATGTCACCGGTGGGAAAGTCCGGCAAAAAGTACTCGCCCAGGCGCACGGTGACATTGCAGCGCTTGGCGATTTCCACGCTGTTTTCCAGCGCCTCGGGAATGTCGGCAAACAGCTCGGCCATTTCCTCCGGGCTTTTCAGGTACTGCTCGGGGCTGTAGCGCTTGGGCCGGCGCTTGTCGTCCAGGGTGTAGCCGTCGTGAATGGCGACGCGAATTTCGTGGGCGTCGAAGTCACTCTTGTCGAGAAACACCACCTCGTTGGTGGCCACCACCGGCAACTGCTGTGCCGCCGCCAGCTCCACCGCCATATGCAGGTAGCTTTCTTCATCGGCGCGGCCGGTACGCAGCAACTCCAGATAGTAACGGTCGGCAAAGTGCTGATGGTAAAAGGCCAGGCACTGCTCCGCCAGGGCCTGGTTGCCCTTCAGCAGATAGGTGCCCACGTCCCCTTCCCGGCCGCCGGACAGAATGATCAGCCCGTCACTGTGTTCGGCCAGCCAGGCCTTGTCGATCACCGGCCGGTGCTGAATGTGGCCGCGCTCGTAGGCTCGGGAGATCAGCAGGGTAATGTTCTGGTAACCGGTGTTGTCCATGGCCAGCAGGGTGAGGCGGAACAGCTGCTCGCCCAGCTCTTCGCTTTGCACCCACACATCGGTGCCGACAATGGGTTTCAGCCCCTTGCCGTGGGCATCGCCGTAAAAGCGCACCAGGCCGCACAGGTTCATCTCGTCGGTCAGTGCCAGGGCCGGATAGCCCAGCTCCTGCACCCGCTTGTTGATGGGGCCGATTTTGGACAGGCCATCCACCATGGAAAAGTCGGAGTGGACTCGCAGATGAATAAAGCTCGGGGTCATGCGCCCTCCAGCGCCCGGGCCACGGGTTTGAAGCTTTTGCGATGCGCAGGCAGGGCGCCGTGCAAGGCCAGGGCCGCCAGGTGCTCCTTGGTGGGGTAGCCCTTGTGACGGGCAAAGCCATATTGTGGATGCAAAGCGTCGAGGGCCAACATCTCAAGGTCCCGCTCCACCTTGGCCAGAATGGACGCGGCGCTGATCTCCGCCACCCGGCTGTCTCCTTTCACCACCGCCTGGGCAGGCATGGGCAGCGGTGGGCAGCGGTTGCCGTCAATCAACACAAAGCCGGGCTGCACGGACAGGCCTGCCACCGCCCGGGTCATGGCCAGCATGGTGGCCTGCAGTATATTAAGCTGGTCAATTTCGGCGGCGGTGCAGCGGCCAATGGCCCAGGCCAAAGCACGCTCGCGAATAAGCGGCGCCAGCTGCTCGCGCTTTTTCTCGCTGATGGTTTTGGAGTCGGCCAGCCCCGGAATGGGCTGGTTGGGGTCAAGGATCACGGCGGCAGTGACCACGTCGCCGACCAGGGGGCCGCGCCCCACTTCGTCGACCCCCGCCACCAGCACGCCGCTGGGGTAAATAATCTCGGTCATGGTTTTCGGGCCAGCTCCAAGACCGCCAGGGCGGCCTGTTCGTCGGCATTACAGCGGATACGTTTATGCAGTTGGGTAAAGTGGTTAACCAGCTCGCTGGTGTCGTGGTCGAGCAGCTTGCCGATTTCGTCCACGATGTGGCCGGGGGTGCACTCGTGCTGAATAAGCTCCGCCACCAGGGTTTGATCCGCCAGCAGGTTGGGCAGCGCCACGTATTCGGTTTTCACCAGCCGCTGGGCCAGCCAGTAGCTGAAATCTTTCAGTTTATACCCCACCACCATGGGCTTTTTGGCCAGCATGGCTTCCAGGGTGGCGGTGCCCGAGGCCAGCAACACCACGTCGGCGGCGGTCATCACCTCGCGGCCACGGCCTTCCACCAGGGTCACCTTGAGCCCCGGCGCCACCTTTTCCTTGATGGCGAGAAACTCCTGCCGGCGCTTGTCGCTGGTCAGGGGCACCACGAATTCCAGCTCGGGGTGGCGCACCTTGAGCTGCTTGCAGGCCTCAAGATAGACGGGAGTAAGCAGGGTCACTTCCGCATGGCGGCTGCCTGGCAGCAGTGCCAGATAACGGCCGTCGGGATCCAGGCCCAGCCGCTCCCGGGCGCCGCGCGTGTCGGGGACCAGCGGCATGCGGTCCGCCAGGGTATGACCGATAAAACGGCAGGGCGCGTCAAAGCGGTCGTAAAAGGCTTTTTCAAAAGGCAGGAACGCCAGCACCAGATCGGTGGCGGCCTTGATCTTGTGAATCCGGTTCTGCCGCCAGGCCCACACCGAGGGGCTGACGTAATGCACGGTGGCGATGCCCGCCTTGCGCAGCCGGTGCTCCACGCCGATGTTGAAGTCGGGGGCATCGATGCCCACAAACACATCGGGCGGATTGTCGATGAAGTGCGCAATGATGCGTTTACGAATGTGCAGAATGCGCGGCAGCCGGCCCAGCACTTCCACCAGGCCCATCACCGCCAGCTCGTCCATGTCGAACAGCGCCCGGCAGCCCTCAGCCTGCATCTGCGGGCCGGCAATGCCTTCAAAAATGGCGTCGGGATGGCGGCGGCGCAGTTCGCGAACCAGCCCGGCCCCCAGGGTGTCGCCGGATACTTCGCCGGCGACAATGCCAATGCGAAGCGGAACCTCAGGCACGAATAATACCGCGCTCGTTGGCCTTGAGGAAATCGACCATGATGGCCACTTCCGGTTGTTGCTCGGCCATGGTTTCCAGCGCCGGCAGCACTTCTTCCACGGTTTTGCCGCTGCGGAACAGCTCCCGGTAGGCCTGCTTGATGGCGGAAATCGCCTCCTTGCTGAAGCCCCGGCGGCGCAGGCCCTCTGAGTTGATGCCAAAGGGCTTGGCATAATGGCCGGCGGCCATCACGTAGGGCGGCACGTCTTTATTGAGCGCGGCGCAGCCGGCAATAAAGGCGTGGCTGCCGACCCGGCCGAACTGGTGAATGGCGGCGTGGCCACCAAAGATGACGTGATCGCCAATGTGCACATGGCCGGCCAGGGTGGCGTTGTTGGCAAAAATGCAGTCACTGCCAATGCGGCAGTCGTGGGCCACGTGCACGTTCACCATAAACAGGTTGCGGCTGCCGACCGTGGTGAGGCTTTCATCCTGGGAGGTACCCCGGTGAAAGGTGCAGGATTCACGAATGATGTTGTCGTCGCCGATTTCCAGCACGGTGCGCTCGCCGGCGTATTTCTTGTCCTGGCAGTCTTCACCAATGGAGGCAAACTGAAAAATGCGGTTGCGCTTGCCGATGCGGGTCGGGCCCTTAATCACCACATGGGAGGCGATACGGCAATCGTCACCGATTTCCACGTCGGGACCGATCAGGGTCCAGGGGCCAATTTCCACGCCCTTGCCGATCACGGCGTCGGGATGGACGATGGCGGTTTCATGGATCACTGCACCTTGTTCACTCACACTCAACCCTCGCGTTTGGCGCACATCAGCTCGGCGGTACAGACCACTTCGCCGTCGACGCTGGCAACACCGGTAAACTTGGCGATGCCTCTGCGCTCTTTCAGATAAACCACGTCCAGCACCAGCTGATCTCCCGGTACCACCGGGCGCTTGAAGCGGGCGTTGTCGATGGAAGCGAAATAATACAGCTCGTTGGGCTTGGGCTTGCCCACCATTTTGAATGCCAGAATGCCGGTGGCCTGGGCCATGGCTTCCAGGATAAGCACACCGGGGAACACCGGCTTGTTGGGAAAATGGCCGGTGAACATGGGCTCGTTGAACGATACGTTCTTGATGCCGCGCAGGGTTTTGCGCTCCGGGCTTATCTCGTAATGAGCCACCTTGTCGACCATCAGGAAAGGATAGCGGTGCGGCAACAGTTCCAGGATTTCCTGGATGTCCAACTGATTCAGTTCGTTACTCAAAATTTAACCCTACCAAAAATGTGCTTAGTCGTTGTTGTTCAGTTTTTTTTCAAGCTGGCTCAGCCGCTTGTGCATATCGTCGATGCGCATCACGCGCGCCGCCGTTTTGCGCCATTCCTTGTTCGGTTGCAGCGGAATGCCGGAGGAATAAGTACCGGGCTCGGTAATGGGGCGCATCACCATGGACATGCCGGTAATGGTGACGCCGTCACAGATTTCCATGTGGCCGTTGAACACGGCGGCGCCGCCAATAATACAATACTTACCGACCTTGAGACTACCGGCCATCACGGTGCCCCCCGCCATGGCGGTGCCGTAGCCAATTTGTACGTTGTGGGCTATCTGGCACTGGTTGTCGATAATCACGTTGTCGGCAATGCGGGTGTCCTCCAGCGCGCCCCTGTCTATGGTAGTACAGGCGCCGATTTCAACCCGGTTGCCGATCACCACGCCACCGAGCTGAGGGATCTTTATCCATTCGCCCTTGTTGTTGGCATAGCCGAAGCCGTCGGAGCCAATGACGGTGCCCGACTGCACCAGGCAGTCGGTGCCCAGGGTCACGCCGTGGTAAATGGTGACATTGGCCCAAAGTTTGGTACCTGCGCCCAGGCGTGTGTTCTTGCCCACAAAGCAGCCGGGGCCGACGATAACGCCGTCTTCCAGCACCACCCCCGACTCGATCACCGCATTGGCACCGATGGCCACGCCTTCACCCAGGGTGGCGCTGTCTGCCACCACGGCGCTGGGATGAATGTCCACCGCCGGAGCCGGCGTGGTGTCCAGAGCCTGGGCCGCCAGGGCAAAGCCGAGATAAGGGTCGCTCATCACCAGGCTGGCCACCGGACAGGCTGCGCGATCGGCCTCCCGAAGGATCACCGCCGACGCCCGGGTATCGTTCAGCAGATGCCGGTATTTGCTGTCGGTGAGAAAGGCCACCTCGCCGGGGCCGGCCTTGTCGAGGGTGTTGACCCTGTGAATGGGCTGTGCCGCATCGCCGTGCAGCTCGGCGCCCAGTGCCTGGGCCAGTTGTTGCAGTGTAATGCTCATGGGCTTGCTCTTGTTACTTGCTGACGCGGCTAATCACCTGTTGAGTGATGTCGAGAGAAGGTGACACATGGATCACGGCTCCCCGCTCGATCACCAGATCCAGCCCCTGCGCCTTGGTGATGTCATCTATCGCGCCCTTGATGCGCGACAGCATTTTCTGGCGTTCTTCGTTTTCGCGCCGGGCCCGGTCCTGCTCCAGCGCGCGGGCCTTTTGCACGAACGTGGCCTGCATTTCATTGAGTTTTTTCTGAGCCTCGGCCTTTTGGCTGTCGTTCATAAAGGCCATGTCTTTCTGCTGCTTTTCCACAAAGCTGCGGCCCTGCTCTTCCAGCTGCTGCACTTCCTTCACCCGGGAGGCGAATTCATTTTTCAGCTGGTTACGTATCACGTCACGCTGGGGCATTTTCTGAAATACCTCGGCGGTGTCCACCACCGCGATTTTACCCTGGGCCTGGGCCAGGGTGGCGGTCATCACCAGCGCCAGGGCGCCGGCCAGTTTAATCAGTTTATTCATTTACAGACTCCTTGTTCGGTGAGGGGTGAGGCGTTGGAGGTGAGGGGAAAAATCTCCTCACTCTTCACTCCTCCCCCCTCACATTTATCAGAACGTACGGCCGATGTTGAAGTTGAACACTTCGGTCTTGTCCCCTTCCACCTCGGTCACCGGGGTGGCCAGGGAGAACACCAGCGGGCCCAGCGGCGACAGCCACTGCATGCTGACACCGGCAGAAGCACGATACTCGCCCGGATCGCCGAAGTCATAACAACCGCTCACGCAATTGGCAAATTCCGACGCATCGTATTCGGTATCCCACACCGTGCCCACGTCCATAAACAGGCTGGTGCGCAGGGAACGCTGCAGATCCTCGCCGGCAAAGGGCGTGGGCACAATCAGCTCCAGCGAGCCTGCCAGCAGGGCGTTGCCGCCGATGGCGCTGCCGTCGGTGGTGTTATCTTCATACACCGCCCGTGGCCCCACCGAGCTGCTCTTGAAGCCGCGCAGGGTGTTAAAACCACCGGCGTAGTAGTTTTCAAAGAACGGCAGCCGGCTGGTATTGCCATAACCGTCGGCATAGGCGGCACGGAACTTGCCGTACAGCACCCAGTTGTGATTGCGATCCAGCGGGAAGTAGTGGCCGTCGTCAAAGCTCAGCTTGTAGTACTGCAGATCCGAGCCCGGCACCGTGACCTTGAGGCCCACGCTCTGGCGGCTGCCGGCGGTGGGGAACACGCCCCGGTTGAGGGTGTTGCGGGTCCAGCCGGCGGTAAGATCGAAGTCGTCAAAGCTGACTTTTTCGCTGTCCGGTACATTGTTATCGGCCCAGAAATTCTTCAGCTGAATGGAAGGCCTGTCCGGCTGGCTCAGGGTGTTGTGCTCATAGCCCAGGCTGAAGTTCAGGCTGTTGTTTTCGTCGATGGGGAAGCCGGTGAGGCCGCGCACCCCGTAGGTGGTGCTTTCATAATCGACGGAGCCCAGATAATCGTCGTCGGACTCAAACGACCGGTAATACACTCGGCCGCCCAGGCTGACGCCATCCACGGTAAAGTAGGGATCGGTAAAGTCCAGCGACACGTTCTTGGAGTAGTCGTTCATCTGGGAGTTGATGCCCACCCGGTTGCCGGTGCCGAGGAAGTTGTCCTGCTCCACGCCGGCCTGAATGCTGAACCCCGAGTCGGTACCAAAGCCCACGCCGAAGTTGATGGAGCCGGCTGGCTGCTCCTTGACCTTGACATCGAGATCCACCAGATCGTCCTGGCCCGGAATGCGCTGGGTATCCACCTCGACGTTTTCAAAATAGCCCAGGCGGTTCAGACGGGTACGGGACTGCTCGACGTTTTCGCTCGACAGCCAGGTGCCTTCCATCTGGCGCATTTCCCGGCGCAGCACTTCGTCTTTGGTGATTTCGTTGCCGCTGAAGTTGATGCGGCGCACATAGACTCGGTTGCCCGGCTCGATGTTGACCACCAGCTCCACCTTGCGGGTCGCTTCGTCGATCTGCGGAAAGGTATTGATGCGCGGATAGGCATAGCCAAAGCGGCCAAGGAAGCGCGACAGCAGCTCTTCCATGTGGGCCACGTCGGCGGCGGAGTAGAGGTCGCCGTTCTCGATGGGCACCAGCTCGTTCAGCTCCCGCTGCCGGTCGATGAGGTTGCCGCGCAGGCTGACCCCGGACACGGTGTACTGCTCTCCCTCGGTGACGTTGAGGGTGATATAGACCCCTTCCTTGTCGGGGGACATGGACACCTGGGTGGAGGTAACGTCGGCCTTGAGGTAGCCCCGATCCCGGTAAAAGGAGCGCAGGGTCTCGATGTCGCCGGCCAGCTTCTGCTTCTGGTAGCGCTGATCGCCCATGATGTTCCACCAGGGCACATCGTCGGACAGCTCCAGCTGGCTCAGCAGTTGCTCCTCGCTGAAGGCGCGGTTGCCGACAATGTTGATCTGCTTGATCTCGGCGGCCTCACCTTCGACGAATTCAAACTTCAGATCGACCCGGTTACGGGGCAGCGGCGTCAGTACCGCCTTGACCTCGGCGGAGTACTTGCCCACGCCATAGTAGAAGTCTTCCAGGCCCTGCTCCAGCTCGCTCAGGGTAGTGCGATCCAGTGGCTCGCCCACCCGCACACCGGCCCCTTCCAGGCTTTCGCGCAGCTGCTCTTCCTTGATTTCCTTGTTGCCGCTGAAGCTGATGCCGGCAATGGTGGGCCGTTCGGTGACCTGCACCACCAGGGTGTCGCCGTCGCGCAGCAGTTGTACCTGCTCAAAGTTGCCCGAGGCATAAAGGCTGCGAATGGCCTCGGCCAGCCGGGCCTGATCCACTTCCTCCCCGACCCGCACCGGCAGGCTGAGCAGGGCCGCGCCCAGGGTTACCCGTTGCAGGCCGTTGACCTGAATGTCTTCTACTACAAAGGGGGTCATGCCGCTCTGCGCCTGGGCCAGCATACTGGCTCCCAGCAGGCAGGAAGCGACAAGCGTGTGTTTAACTGCCCTTTTTTTTGCCATAGCCTGACTTAGTCCTTGTGTCTTGTCGCTCAGAGGCGACCAATATCATTAAACAGCGCCAGCCCCATCAGCAAGATCAGCAGGGCCGCGCCGATTCTGAACCCCAGTTCCTGTATTCGTTCCGGCACCGGCCGGCCGGTGATGGCTTCAACCCCGTAAAACAGCAGGTGGCCGCCATCGAGCACCGGCAGCGGCAACAGGTTGATAATGCCGAGGTTGACGCTCACCAGTGCCATAAAACTCAGAAAATACACCAGCCCGAAGCCGGCACTGGTTCCGGCACCCTTGGCGATGGAAATGGGGCCGCTCAGATTGTCGAGGGAGACGATGCCGGTCAGCAGCTTGCCGATCATTTGAAAAGTCAGCACCGTCAGCTCCCAGGTGCGCTCCGCGCCTTCCCACAAGGCCTTGACCGGACCATAGCTGAGTTCAAAGCGATAGCGGTCGTCTACCGGAGTGACCGAGGGGGCCAGCCCAACGTAACCAATGGCCCGGTCATCGGTCTCAAGCAGCGCCGGAGTCAGCACCAGGTCGAGGCTCTGACCCTCACGGCGCACCACAAGTTCCATGGGCTGCTCGGGAGAAGACTGCACCAGCGTCACGAACTGCTCCCAGTCGCGCAGGGGTTCATTATTTGCGCTCAGCAGGGTGTCACCGGCACGCAGGCCGGCCTCGGCGCCCGCCCCGCCTGCCAGCACATTTTCCAGGGTGAGGGTGGCCACGGGGCCCTCGGGCAGCAGCCCCAGGGCGGTAACCGGCGACTCGCTGTCGGGATTGAACTGCCAGCGATCAAGGGGCACGGTCAGTTGCTGTTGCGAGCCGCCATCGGTCTGCACCACCAGGGTGGTCTGTTCGGCGCCGATCTGCCCGATCAGGGCAAAGTTCACGTCTTCCCAGGTCAGGATGTCGTTGCCGTTGATGGCGGTGATCTGCATGCCCGGTTGTACCCCGCCCAGGGCGGCGGGGGATTCGGCGACCACATCCCGGACCACCGGCTTGACCGAGGGCACACCAATCAGAAACATCAGCCAGAAGGCGAACACCGCGAACAGAAAGTTGGCCATGGGCCCGGCCACCACAATGGCCATGCGCGCCCACACCGACTTGTTGTTGAAGGCCTGGTTCGCCAGCTCCGGCGGCACCTCGTCCACCCGGCCGTCGAGCATTTTCACATAGCCGCCCAGGGGGATCATGGCCACCACGTATTCGGTGCCGTCACGGCCGGTTTTGCGCCAGATGGGCTTGCCAAAGCCGATGGAAAACCGCTCCACCCGCACGCCGTTGCGGCGGGCCACCCAGAAGTGGCCGTATTCGTGTACCGCCACCAGTATGCCAAGGGCGATGATAAAGGCGCCCAGATTCCACAATATTTCAATCATGCGCATGTCCCGATCAGTTGGCCGGCCAGCCGACGCGCCTCGGCGTCGAGGGCCAGTATGTCTTCCAGCGCCTGCGCCCGGGTTGCCCCCAGCCGGTCCATGACGTTCCGGTTGATACCGGCAATGGCCATAAAGCCCAGCCGGCCTTCCAGAAAGGCCGCCACCGCCACTTCGTTGGCGGCATTCAGCGCCGTGGTGGCGCCCTGGCCGGCGGCGCAGGCATCCATAGCCAGTTGCAGGCACGGGTAACGGGCCATGTCGGGCGCCATAAAGCTCAGCTCACCCAGGCGGGTAAAATCGAGCGGGGCCACGCCCGACTCGATACGCTCGGGCCAGGCCAAGCTATGGGCGATAGGTGTCATCATATCCGGCTGCCCCAGCTGGGCCAAGACGGAACCGTCCGAGTACTGCACCATGGAATGGATCACCGACTGGGGATGGATGAGGACGTCAATCTGGGCCGGTGCTGCGTTAAACAACCAGCGCGCCTCGATGTATTCCAGCCCCTTGTTCATCATGGTGGCAGAGTCTACCGAGATTTTGGGCCCCATGGACCAGTTGGGATGATTGACCGCCTGGGCCGGGGTGACGGCGGCCAGGTCTTCAACCGGGGTGTAACGGAAGGGACCACCGGAGCCGGTGAGCAGAATTTTGCCGATACCGGCGGCGGCCAGGCTGCCCCGCCCCGGAGCCCGCTGCAGCCCGGTGGGCAGGCACTGAAAAATGGCGTTGTGCTCGCTGTCCACCGGCAGCAGCTCGGCCCCGCTGTGGTGTACGGCGTCGATAAACAGCTCGCCGCTCATCACCAGGGCCTCCTTGTTGGCCAGCAGCACCCGCTTGCCGGCCTTCACCGCCGCCAGGGTGGGCAGCAGTCCGGCGGCGCCGACAATGGCCGCCATTACCACGTCCACCTCGGGCGCCGCCGCCACCTCGCACAGGGCGTCACTGCCGGCCAGCACTTGAGTAGGGCTGCCCGCATCCCGCAGCCGCCGGCCGAGCTCGGCCGCCGCCGCCGGCTCCGCCATCACCGCGTAACGGGGGGTGAAAGCCAGGCAGTCGACCAGCATTTTTTCCACCTGACGGCTGGCGGTCAGGGCAAACACCGAGAAACGCTCAGGGTGGCGGCGAACCACCGCCAGGGTGCTTTGGCCGATGGAGCCGGTGGCCCCCAGTATGGTCAGCTGTTGCATCAGCCCTGCCCCGCCAGCTGGTATACCACCACAAACATCGGCAGGGCGGCGGTCAGGCTGTCGATCCTGTCCATGATGCCGCCGTGACCGGGCAGTATGTTGCCCGAGTCCTTGAGTCCGGCCGCCCGCTTGAACATGCTTTCCACCAGATCGCCCAGCACCGACGCCAGCACCGCCACCACTGAGGCCAGCAGTACCGCATTACGTTGGGGACCGGGCAGCTCGACGGCCAGCGTCACCACCAGCGCCAGGGCGCAGGCGGCGAGTACCCCGCCGATCATGCCTTCAATGGTTTTGCCCGGGCTGACCTGGGGGCAGAGCTTGTGTTTACCGAGCGTTTTGCCGGCAAAATAGGCGCCGGTGTCGGCGGCCCATACCAGGGCCATGACAAACAGCAGCAGCCAGGCACCGTAATGGGGATCCTGCTCATATTGATAGCTGCGCAGGGTCAGCAGCGACCAGAAAAAGGGCACCAGACTGAGCAAGGCAAACACCGCCTTGAGCCAGGGCCGCTGCTGCCAGAGCGCTCGGCTATTGGGATAACGCAGCACCAGAGGCAGTGCGCACAGCCACCACAATGCCCCGGCCCCCAGTATGGCGGCCACCAGATCATGAAGGCCGTCGGCCCAGATTTGCTCGATGGGCACGCTGGCCATCAGCGCCACCAGCACCAGCGCCAGAAACACCATGACCACGTTGGTTTTGTCTGTATCGATAAAGCGCCCCCACTCCCGGCCGGCCAACAGGTAAACGGCGGTGGCAAAGAGGGCAAAAAACGGCAGGGGCAGCAGGAAAATGGCCCCCAGCACCACAGGGATCAGGCACAGGGCCGTGATAATACGAAGCTTCAGCAAGAAATGTCCTCTTTCTCGGGGTGAGGGCCGCAGGCCGGGTGCTCACCCTGGTCGTTTTTATTTGTTATCGCTGCACCGATGGATTCCCGCCTGCGCGGGAATGACACCCCAACCCCCGTCACCCCTGCGGAATGACTCCTTAATGTTCGTCACGCCTGCGCGAATGACAAAACACGCCGTCAGGCCTTTTGCTCCAGCAGCTCGCGGATCTGGGCACCGGTGCAGCCAAACCGTCGCTCCCGTCCCACAAAGGCGGCAATGGCATCGCTGAAGGCGTCTTCGCCAAAGTCGGGCCAGAGCACCGGGGTAAAATACAGCTCGGCATAGGCCAGCTGCCACAATAAAAAATTGCTGATGCGCTGCTCGCCGCCGGTGCGGATCAGCAGATCCACCGGCGCCAGGTCGGCAAGCTGAATGCACTCATTCAGCAACGCCTCGGTGATGTCCGCCGGCGCCAGCTCCCCCTGAGCCACTTGCTCAGCCAGCATGCGCGCTGCCTGGGTAATATCCCAGCGGCCACCGTAATTGGCGGCAATGTTCAGGGTAAGGCCGGTATTGGTGGCGGTGAGGCGTTCCGCATCCTCGATTTTTCGCTGCAGATGGGGCGCAAAGGCACTGCGATCACCGATGATGCGCAGCCGAATATTGTTGCGGTGCAGCTTGCGCACCTCGGAGCCCAGCACGGCGATAAACAGGCTCATCAGGGCGCTGACTTCGTCCTCGGGACGGCGCCAGTTCTCACTGGAGAAGGCAAACAGGGTCAGGGCATCGAGGCCGAGCCGGTAGCCAAAACTGACCGCCGCCCGTACCGATTTCACCCCGGCCTTGTGACCGGATACTCGAAATTTTCCTCGCTGCTCGGCCCAACGCCCGTTGCCGTCCATGATAATGGCGACATGGCGGGGCAGCGGCTGGCCTTCAAATGCTGCCGTTGCTGGCATAGTCACTCCTGCACAAAAACAAACGCCGTGCAGGCAGCTACACGGCGTCGGCTACTATACCTGATGTAACTATCAGATTTCCATTAACTCTTTTTCTTTGGCAGCGAGGGCATCGTCCACCTGCTTGATAAAGAGATCGGTCAGTTTCTGAATGTCGTCCTGGGCGCGACGATCGTCGTCTTCGGAGATCTCTTTTTCTTTCAGCAGTGCCTTCAGGCTGCTGTTGGCGTCGCGACGAATGTTGCGAATGGCCACCCGGCCCTGCTCGGCCTCATTGCGCACCACCTTGATCAGATCCTTGCGGCGCTCTTCGGTCAGCGGCGGCAGCGGAATGCGGATCATGGCGCCGGCGCTGGACGGGTTCAGGCCCAGATCGGAGGTCATGATGGCCTTCTCAACGGCCTGGATCATGGAGCGGTCAAACACGGTCACGGCCAGGGTGCGGGAGTCTTCGGTGGTGATGTTGGCCAGCTGGTTGAGCGGCGTGGAGGCACCGTAGTAGTCCACGTGAATGCTGTCGAGCAGGCTGGGGTGAGCACGACCGGTGCGCACCTTGTTCATCTGGGTTTTCAGCGCTTCCACGCTTTTTTCCATGCGGGTCTTGGCGTCGGTTTTGATGTCGTTTATCACGGTCGTTATCCTTTTTTGTGAGTGAGGGGTGAGGGGTCAGGCGTGAGGCGGAAGACGTAAACCCACCAGCAATGGCTGTCGGGTTCGTGTTTTACTCCTCACTCCTCTCCCCTCACTCCTTACAAAATATCAGAGCTTATTGCTGATCAGGGTGCCTTCGGTTTCCCCCATCACGGCACGACGCAGGGCGCCCGGCTTGTTCATGTTGAACACCCGGATCGGCAGGTTGTGATCCCGCGCCAGGGTAAAGGCCGCCAGGTCCATGACCTTGAGTTCCCGATCGAGCACGTCGTCGTAACCCAGATGGTGATACAGCTCGGCGTCGGGATTCTTGACCGGATCCTCGCTGAACACGCCATCCACCTTGGTGGCCTTGAGCACCACATCGGCCTCGATTTCGATGCCGCGCAGACAGGCCGCCGAGTCGGTGGTAAAGAAGGGATTGCCGGTGCCGGCGGAGAAGATCACCACTCGGCCCTTGCGCAGCAGGCTGATGGCATCGGCCCAATTGTAGCTGTCGCACACGCCTTCCAGGGTAATGGCAGACATCAGACGGGCATTCACATAAGCACGGTGCAGGGCATCGCGCATGGCCAGGCCGTTCATCACGGTGGCCAACATACCCATGTGGTCGCCCACCACGCGGTTCATGCCCGCCTTGGCCAGGCCCGCACCACGGAACAGGTTGCCGCCGCCGATCACCAGGCCCACCTGGACGCCCAGCTCTACCAGTTCCTTGATTTCCTGAGCCATACGCTCCAGTACGGCGGGGTCGATACCAAAGCCTTCTTCTCCCTGCAGCGCTTCACCGCTGAGCTTGAGAAGAATGCGTCTGTATGCGGGTTTCGGATTGGTACTCATGCTTTCTATTCCTGGTCATAGAAAGACCGCGACGGAATGTCGCGGCCTGAATAGCATTAAAAAGGCGGGAGTTAACCCTTGGAAGCGGCGATCTGAGCCTGTACTTCGGCAGCGAAGTCTTCTTCCTTACGCTCGATACCTTCACCCACTTCAAAGCGGACGAAGCCCAGGGCGTCGGCGCCGTTCTGCTTGAGCAGATCGCCCACGGAGATGGACGGATCCTTGACGAAGGGCTGGCCGGTCAGGGAGATTTCACCGGTGAATTTCTTCATGCGGCCTTCAACCATCTTCTCGGCGATGTCTTTCGGCTTGCCGGAGTTAACGGCGATTTCCACCTGGATTTCACGCTCTTTGGCCACCACTTCGGCAGACACGTCTTCGGGCTTGACGAACTGCGGGCTGGAAGCGGCCACGTGCATGGCCACGTCTTTGGCCAGCTCTTCGTCGCCGCCCTGCAGGTTGGCGATAACGCCAATACGGGTGCCGTGCAGGTAGGTGATCAGGTTGTCGCCTTCCATCAGCACTACGCGACGCAGGCTCATGTTTTCACCGATCTTGGCGATCAGGTTGGTCAGGGCGGTTTCAACGGTTTCACCGTTGGCCAGGGTGGCGGCCTTCAGGGCGTCTACGTCGCCAATCTTGTTGGCCAGGGCCAGGTCAGCGATTTGCTCACCCAGGGCGCGGAAGCCGGCATCCTTGGCAACGAAGTCGGTTTCGCTGTTCATTTCTACCATCACGGCAACGTTGCCGGCCTGGCGAGCCAGGATGATACCTTCGGCAGCGATACGGCCGGCTTTCTTGGCGGCTTTGGCCTGGCCGGACTTGCGCATGTCTTCAATGGCCTGCTCGATGTCACCGTTGGCTTCGATCAGGGCTTTTTTACAATCCATCATGCCGGCGCCAGTGCGCTCGCGCAGTTCTTTTACCAGGGCGGCGGTAATGTTTGCCATTCGTAATGTCCTCGGTCTTGTTAAGAAAACAGGGGCACATGGCCCCTGTTAACCTATAACTTGCGTATGGTTAATAAAGGCGTGAGCGCGGGGCTCAGTCTTTATTATTCTTCTACGACGTAGTTGTCTTCGGCTTGCACGGCCAGGTCTTGCGCACGGGCAGCGTTCACGGCGTCAGCGGCGGCGTTCAGGTACAGCTGAACGGCACGGATGGCGTCATCGTTACCGGGAATGATGTAGTCAACGCTGTCCGGGTTGGAGTTGGTGTCAACTACAGATACCACGGGGATGCCCAGGTTGTTGGCTTCCTTGATGGCGATGTGCTCGTGATCTGCGTCGATAACGAACAGTACGTCGGGCAGACCGCCCATGTCCTTGATACCACCCAGGGACTTCTCCAGCTTTTCCATTTCGCGAGTACGCATCAGCGCCTCTTTCTTGGTCAGCTTGTCGAAGGTACCGTCCTGAGACTGGGCTTCCAGATCCTTCAGGCGGTTGATGGACTGACGCACGGTTTTCCAGTTGGTCAGCATACCGCCCAGCCAGCGGTGGTTGACGTAGTACTGGTCGCACTTGGTGGCGGCTTCTTTTACGGCTTCAGAGGCTGCGCGCTTGGTACCAACGAACAGGATTTTACCTTTCTTGGAAGCAACGTTGCCCAGGTAGTTCAGCGCATCGTTGAACAGGGGAACGGTCTTTTCCAGGTTGATGATGTGAACCCGGTTGCTGGCGCCGAAAATGTAAGGCTTCATCTTGGGGTTCCAGAAACGAGTCTGGTGACCAAAGTGAACGCCGGCTTTCAGCATGTCGCGCATAGATACTTGTGCCATGATTTCCTCAAATATGTAGTGGGTTAGGCCTCCACACATCCCATGACTCCGACCCGCAGGCACCCTGGAGCATGTGCCGATGTGTGTGTGTGTTAAATAAAGTGAATGTTGGTGCAATGCCGAATGTTTGAAACCCGCCATCACGGCGCGCTTTATACCACAATTGCCCCGCCCGCACCAGCGCCGGGACCGATTTCGGTGCTGGAAGTTAGTGCCCGGCAAGGGTACACTTTTGGCCCTCTCACGGGTACGCCCGCTAATCGCCCAGCCATTTCACAGAGACGAGTATGAGCATAGTCATAAAAACCCCGGAAGAAATCGAAAAAATGCGCGTGGCCGGCCGCCTGGCCGCCGAAGTGCTGGAAATGATCGAGCCCCATGTAAAGCCCGGCGTGACCACGGACGAACTCAACCGGATTTGTCATGACTATATCGTGAACGAACAGCATGCCATTCCGGCGCCGCTGAACTACCACGGTTTTCCCAAGTCGATCTGTACCTCGGTGAACCACGTGATCTGCCACGGTATTCCGTCGGACAAAAAGCTCAAGGAAGGCGACATCGTCAATATCGACATCACGGTGATCAAGGATGGCTACCACGGCGATACGTCCAAGATGTTTACCGTGGGCCAGCCGAGCATCATGGCCGAGCGCCTGTGCCGGGTGACCCAGGAATGCATGGAGCTCGGTATTAAAATGGTCAAGGACGGCGTGCACCTGGGCGACATCGGCGCCGCCATTCAGAAACATGCCGAAGCCCATAACTACTCTGTGGTGCGGGAATATTGCGGCCACGGCATCGGCAAAGAATTCCATGAAGAACCCCAGGTGCTGCACTATGGCAAGGCCGGCACCGGTGAAGTGCTGAAGGCGGGCATGTGCCTGACCATTGAACCCATGATCAACGTGGGCAAGCGCCACAGCAAGATGCTGAACGACGGCTGGACCGTGGTCACCAAGGATCGCAGCCTGTCGGCCCAGTATGAGCACACCATTCTGGTGACCGACACCGGCTGTGAGGTGCTGACCCTGCGCCAGGACGATAACCTGCCGCGGATCATCACCGCCTGAGCGCGATGCGAAGCAGCAGCGCGGTTGCGCTCCGCCGACACGCTTCAAGCCCATCCATGGGCCGCTCGGCAAATGCCATCCTTGGCATTTGACGGTCGGCTACGGCAATCCCCGCAGCTGCTTCGTGAAGCCTCGGAGGTGCCTGTTTGACGACCGGCGGCTCCGAGGTCAAACCCAGGAGGGCAGAGGGCATCTGTTTCGCCGTGCCCTCTGCGCCATGGATGGCGCAGTGGAGCCTACATGGACGTATTCACGGCGTGCCGGCGAAACAGTGCCCTGTGTCCGACGAAGTGCACGGCCAGACAGCAAACCTTTGTCATCCGCCTATCTGTATAACAAAGCAGCTACCCCATGAAACCCAACCTTAGCCGCCGCCCCCGCAAGCCCGTACCGAAAAAGCCGTCAGGCCCAACCGTGACCCTGCTGCTGAACAAGCCCTACATGGTGCTGTGCCAGTTTACCGACGGCAACGGCCGCGAGACCCTGGCCGACTATGTGGACGTGCCTGGCGTCTATGCCGCCGGCCGGCTCGATCGGGACAGCGAAGGCCTGCTGGTGCTGACCAATGACGGCGCCCTCAATGCCCGCCTGACCCAGCCCGGGCGCAAGACCGCGAAAACCTACTGGGTGCAGGTGGAAGGCGACCCGACCGAGGCCGATTTAGATAAACTGCGCCACGGCGTTACCCTTAACGACGGCCCCACCCTGCCGGCACAAGTCAGGCGCATGGACGAGCCGGCGGTCTGGCCGCGCAACCCGCCCATTCGCGAGCGCCAGCACATTCCCACCACCTGGCTGGAAATCAAGATCACCGAGGGGCGCAACCGCCAGGTGCGGCGCATGACCGCCCATATCGGCTTTCCCACCCTGCGGCTTATTCGTTACGCCGTGGGCAACTGGACCCTCGACGACCTGCAACCCGGACAATGGAGAAAAGTATGAGTCATGCGGTGACCCTGGCGGTGATTGTGCGCGCCGGTGAACGTTTTTTGATGGTGGAAGAATGGCAACAGGGTCAAGTGATGTTCAACCAGCCCGCCGGCCACCTCGAAGCCGGCGAAAACCTGCTGGACGGGGCCAGGCGTGAACTGCGGGAAGAAACCGGCCTGGAGTTGCCCCTTGAAGAGGCAGTGGGCGTATACCAGTACACGGCACCGGACAACGGCAAGCATTTTGTGCGTTTTACCTTCTGTACCGAGGTGGCCGCCCCCCTGGCCACCCACCCGCAGGATCCGGACGGTGACATTATTCGCTGCCACTGGCTGACACTTGAAGAAATCGAGGCGCTTGGCGAGCAACTGCGCAGCCCGCTGATTTTGGCCTCCCTGCGGGACTACCTGGCCGGTGAACGCTTTCCGCTGTCGGCGTTGAAAGGCTGGGACTAGGGAATGGGGACTGGGGACTGGTGTAAACACTCATCCCCAGTCCCTAATCCCAATTCCCCGAGAGCTGAAAGCTCCCTCCCCCTTACCGCATTTGTCTGGTAAAATAGCGCCCGTTTTGCAATCGAGTAATGGGCGTTATGAGCGATAACAGTCAGCTGAAAGTGATTGTCGGCATGTCCGGCGGTGTGGATTCCTCGGTCTCGGCGTACCTGCTGCAACAGCAGGGCTACCAGGTGGAAGGCCTGTTCATGAAGAACTGGGAAGAAGACGACACCGACGAGTACTGCTCCGCCGCCGAAGATCTGCGCGACGCCCAGGCCGTGTGCGACAAGCTCGGCATCGAACTGCACACCATCAACTTTGCCGCCGAGTACTGGGACAATGTGTTTGAACATTTCCTGGCGGAATACCAGGCCGGCCGCACCCCCAATCCCGATATCCTGTGCAACAAGGAAATCAAGTTCAAGGCGTTTCTGGAGTTCGCCGCCGAGGATCTGGGCGCCGACTATATCGCCACCGGCCATTACGTGCGCCGCAGCTTTGACGACGAGCCTAAACTGCTGCGCGGTCTCGACGGCAACAAGGATCAGAGCTATTTCCTCTACACCCTGAGCTCGCAGCAGGTGGCCAAAAGCCTGTTCCCGGTGGGCGAGCTGGAAAAGCCCGAGGTGCGCCGCATTGCCGAGCAGCTTGAGCTGGTCACCGCCAAGAAGAAGGACTCCACCGGTATCTGCTTTATCGGCGAGCGCAAGTTTACCGACTTTCTGGCCCGTTACCTGCCCGCCCAGCCCGGCAACATTGAAACCGTGAACGGTGAGGTCATCGGTCAGCATCAGGGGCTGATGTACCATACCCTGGGGCAGCGCAAAGGCTTAGGCATCGGTGGCCTGAAAAACGCCGGCGACGAGCCCTGGTACGTGGTCGACAAAGAAGTCGAGCGCAACGTGCTGGTGGTGGCTCAGGGGGATCACCCCCGCCTCTATTCCGACGGCCTGATTGCCCGCCAGCTGCACTGGGTGGATCGGCGCCCGGTGACCGAGCCCCTGCGCTGCACCGTAAAAACCCGTTACCGCCAGACCGACATTCCTTGCACCATTGAGCCGGTGGACGCCGACACCATTCGCGTGATCTTTGACGAGCCTCAGGCGGCGGTGACCCCGGGCCAGTCGGCGGTGTTCTATCAGGGCGAGGTGTGTCTGGGCGGCGGCATTATTGAAACCCGGTTCAACAAGGATCAAGCGTGAGTCACAGTCTCGAAAACCAGACCCTGGCCTTTGCCGGCATCTGCCAGGCGGTGAGCCTGGTGCAACAGGTGGCCCGCCAGGGCACCATTGAAGACAAGGCGGTGCTGTCCTCGACCCTGAACAGCATACTGGTCACCGATGCCGAGCAGTCGGCGGACATCTATGGTGGTCACCACAACCTGCGGCTGGGCTACCAGACCCTGATCGAACAGCTTAACCCCGACAGCAGCAAGAAGAACGCCGAGCTCACCCGTTACCTGGTAGGCCTGGTGGCACTGGAGCGCAAACTGGCCAAACGCCGGGATCTGCTGTCGATGCTGGGCGAGCGCATCAGCCAGGTGAAGCGCCAGCTGCACCACTTCGAGCTGCTCGACGAGCAGGTGTTGGCCAACCTGGCCAGCATCTACAGCGACATTGTCAGCCCCCTGGGGCCGCGCATTCAGGTGGCCGGCAACCCGAGCTTTTTGCAGCAGCCCGTGGTGCAGCACCAGATCCGCGCCCTGCTGCTGTCGGGCATTCGAAGCTGTGTGCTGTGGCGCCAGCTCGGCGGCAAGCGCCGGCATATTCTGTTTTCCCGCAAGCGACTGGTGGCCCAGGCCCAGGCCGCCTTGCGGGACTGATTTTGTGTTATTACCCCCCAACCTTCAGGAGTTTCAGTTCATGGAATTGTCAGCATTAACGGCCATTTCCCCGGTCGATGGCCGTTACGGCAGCAAAACCGAGGCGCTGCGCGCCATTTTCTCCGAATTCGGCCTGCTGCGCTTTCGCGTTGAGGTGGAAGTGCGCTGGCTGCAGGCCCTGGCCGCCGAGCCGGCCATCGCCGAAGTGCCGGCCTTCTCCGCCGACGCCAACGCCCTGCTCGACGCTATTGTGGCCAACTTCAGCGAGGCCGACGGCCAGCGCATCAAGGAGATTGAGCGCACTACCAACCACGACGTCAAGGCCGTGGAATATTTCCTGAAGGAAAAGGTCGAGGCCCTACCTGAGCTGGCCGCGGTGAGCGAATTCATTCACTTCGCCTGCACCAGTGAAGACATCAACAACAACGCCCACGCCCTGATGCTGAAAGCCGGCCGCGACGAAGTAGTAGTGCCCTACTGCCAGCAGCTGGTCGATGAAGTAAAACGGCTGGCCACCCAGTATCGCGATCTGCCCATGCTGAGCCGCACTCACGGCCAGCCCGCCTCGCCCACCACCCTGGGCAAGGAAATGGCCAACGTGGCCTACCGTCTGGAACGCCAGCTCAAGCAAATTCAGAGCGTGGAGCTGCTGGCCAAGATCAACGGCGCCGTGGGCAACTACAACGCCCACATCTCCGCCTATCCGGAAGTGGACTGGCATGCTTTTTCCGAGCAGTACGTGACCGGTCTGGGCCTGACCTGGAACCCCTACACCACCCAGATTGAGCCCCACGATTACATCGCCGAGCTGTTCGACGCCCTGGCCCGCTTTAACACCATACTGCTCGACTTCGACCGGGACGTGTGGGGCTACATCTCGGTAGGCTACTTCAAGCAGAAAACCGTGGCCGGCGAAATCGGCTCCAGCACCATGCCCCACAAGGTCAACCCCATCGACTTTGAAAACTCCGAGGGCAACCTGGGCCTGGCCAACGCCATTTTCAACCACCTGGCCGCCAAGCTGCCGGTGTCCCGCTGGCAGCGGGATCTGACCGACAGCACCGTGCTGCGCAACCTGGGCGTGGCCGTGGGCTACTCGCTCATCGCCTATCAGGCCACCCTGAAGGGCATCAGCAAGCTGGAAGCCAATCCTCAGGCACTGGCTGCCGATCTGGATCAGAACTGGGAAGTGCTGGCCGAGCCGGTACAGACGGTGATGCGCCGCTACGGCATTGAAAAGCCCTACGAGAAGCTGAAAGAGCTGACCCGGGGCAAGCGGGTGGACGGGGCCGGCATGCGTGCCTTTATCGATACCCTGGAACTGCCCGAGTCGGTAAAAGACGAGCTCAAGCAACTGACCCCGGCCAGCTACATCGGCCGCGCGGTGCAGCTGACCGACGAGCTGAAGTAAGCCTGAAGGGGCGAAGCGGTCGCGCTTCGCCCTGCTTCACACATTTCCCGCCTGAACAGACCGCAGCTTGCGGCAGCCCACAAAACCGGCATTTTCCCTTCGCTTTTTTTCTTTTTGTTTCATTAACATGCTTCCAGTCATCCACGGGAGCCCGCTTGTCATGAATAGCCGCACACGGGAAATGGCGCACATTGTCATGCGCGGTTTCGACGCCTTTCATCGCTATTTTCTGGTGATTACGCAAGGGGCCAAGGCCCGCTTTGAAGCCCAGGACTGGAGCGGGGTGCAACTGGCCTCGCGCCGGCGCATCTGGCTTTACGACGAGCACGTCAACAATACGGTGCGTGCCGTGCTCGACTATAACCGGGGGCCGCTGCGCCACCAGGAGCTGAAGGCGCTCAAGCAGGCCTTTAACGATCTGCTGCTCACCCATCCCAATGCGGACATGGCCGAGTCCTTCTACAACTCGGTATATCGCCGCTCCACCCGCCATCGCAGCATTCGCGCCGAAAACCTGTATGTGCACCCCTTTGTTCCCCAGCCCGGCGAGCAGGATCTCGGCCCCGTTAGCTGGCACTACCACCTTGCTCCCGATGAGCTGGGCACCATACTGCCAGGCCTGCTGGCGCGCCTGGGGCTGGAGCTGCCCTTTCTGCGGCTGGAGCGGGATTTAAATCATGTGCAGCGCACCCTGGCCGAGCAGGGACTGGCCGGAGAGCCCCTGCAACTGACCGTGATCAACACCCTGTTCTACCGCAACAAGGGCGCTTATCTCATTGGCCGGCTGGAGCGCCCGGAAGGCCCCCTGCCCTTTATTTTGCCCATACTGCACGAGAACGGTGGCCTGATCATCGACACCCTGCTGCTCAGCCGGGACGACGCCTCCATTCTGTTCGGCTTTGCCCGGGCCTACTTTATGGTGTGGTGCCCGCGGCCCTCGCTGCTGGTGCAGTTTCTGCGGCCGCTGCTGCCCAACAAGTCGGACTATGAAATCTACAACGCCATTGGCTGGCAAAAGCACGGCAAGACCATCTTTTATCGGGACTTTCTGCAGCATTTGCAGCAGTCACGGGATCAGTTCGTGCCCGCCGCCGGCATCAAGGGCATGGTGATGTGCGTGTTTACCCTGCCTTCACTTGACGTGGTGTTCAAGGTGATCAAGGACCGCTTTACTCCGCCCAAAACCGTGGACCGGGATACCGTCAAGGCCAAATATCGGCTGGTCAAGCAGCACGACCGGGTGGGCCGCATGGCCGACACCATGGAGTTCACCAACTTTGAACTGCCGCTTCACCGCATCAGCCCGGCCTTGCTGGAAGAGCTGCAACGGGAAGTGCCGTCCCTGCTCACCCAAAAGGACGATCGGTTGATTATTCATCATCTGTATACCGAGCGGCGCATGACGCCCCTGAATATGTATCTGGAGCAGGCCGACGACGAACAGCTCAGACATGCCCTGGATGAATACGCCAATGCCCTGAAACAGCTGGCCGCCGCCAATATTTTTCCCGGCGACATGCTGTTCAAAAACTTTGGCGTCACCCGCCACGGCCGGGTGATTTTCTACGACTACGACGAAATCGCCTACATGACCGAGTGCCACTTTCGCGATATTCCCAAAACCGACCACCTGCAGGATCAACTCAGCCCCGAGCCCTGGTACTCGGTGGGGCCGAACGATGTGTTTCCGCAAGAGTTCAAAACCTTTCTGCTGTACAAACCGCGCATTCGGGCCGCCTTTGACCCGCGGCACCTGGAGCTGTTTACCGCCGGTTACTGGCGACAACTGCAGCACAACATTGAGCAGGGCCGGGTGGAAGACATCTTCCCCTACCGCCGGCGGCAGCGGTTTAAATATAAGTACGGGGAGACGTTGGATGGGAAGACGGAAAGGGGTGAGAAGTGAAGGAAGTCACATCGCCTGTTGGAGCGCGGGCTGCCAGCCCGCAACTTGCCGCCGTGCGGCAACTTAAAAAGCACCTGCGGCGCTAATGCAGGCTGGCAGCCTGCGCTCCATGTTACAGCTGCGGGTGGCTCAGGGGCTCGCGGGACACCAGCACGCCGTTCAAGTCCGAGTAGATGTAGTCTCCCGGGTAAATGGTCACGCCGGCAAAGGTCACCGGTACGTCCACCACGCCTTCACCGCGTTTTTCCGAACGGATGGGGCAGGCCGCCAGGGCCTTGATGCCCAACGCCAGCTCACCCAGGGTGCCGGCATCGCGAACCGCACCGTGAATGACGATGCCTTCCCAGCCGTTTTCCAGCGCCTTTTCCGCCAGCATGTCGCCCATCAGGGCACAGCGCAGCAAGCCGCCGCCGTCCACCACCAGCACCTTGCCGGTGCCGGGCTCGGATACCAGCTCCCGTACCCGGGAGTTGTCTTCGTAACAGCGCACCGTTACCGCCTGGCCCCAGAACAGGGATTCCCCTCCAAAATCGCGAAATACCGGGTCCAGCATCCTGACCAGATCGGCATGTTCATCACACAAGTCCGGCAACAAATCGAGCATCTTATCCTCCGTTTTCTGCACAGATTTTTCGGCCTTCGTCTTTGGCAAAGGTCCGGGTTTCCAACAACGACATCAGGGCTTGCACCGACGCCGATGTTGTTAAATTGGCACTTGACCTGGATCAAGCCCCTTCATAAAACTATTTAACAATATCCGTTGCAAACTGTTGTTATGCCCCTGTTAACTGTTAAAATAACACCAATTTGGCAAAAGGACCTCTGTTCTTCCCGTTTGAAATCTGTTGGGTATGATGCAGTAACTGCATGGGATGCATATAAAAACAATAACAGCACCACAAAACGGACAGGCTTCGGCAGCGTGAACGGCTTGCATACGTAAGTTTGTTACACAAACCCCGCCTGGACGGCCGGCTTTTGAACCGTGGTGCCGATGACAGTATTTTTACATTCAGAGAACAGGTAAGCTCATGCAGACTCCACACATTCTTATCGTTGAAGACGAACTGGTCACCCGTAACACCCTTAAAGGCATTTTTGAGGCGGAAGGTTACACCGTGCTGGAAGCCACCGACGGTGAGGAAATGTACAAGGCCCTGTCCGATCACAAGGTGAACCTGGTGATCATGGACATCAACCTGCCCGGCAAAAACGGCCTGCTGCTGGCCCGGGAGCTGCGCGAGCAGCACAACCTGGCGCTGATGTTCCTCACCGGCCGCGACAACGAGGTCGACAAGATCCTTGGCCTGGAAATTGGCGCCGACGACTACATCACCAAGCCGTTCAACCCCCGTGAGCTGACCATTCGCGCTCGCAACCTGCTGGGCCGCACCATGCAGGCGCCCGATGCCCAGGAAGATGACAAGCAGGTGGACGCCTACCGCTTCAACGGCTGGACCCTGGACATCAACAGCCGCGCTCTGGTCAGCCCCAGCGGCGAGGTATTCAAGCTGCCCCGCAGCGAGTTTCGTGCCATGGTGCACTTCTGCGAGCACCCGGGCCAGATCCAGAGCCGCGCCGAGCTGCTGAAGAAAATGACCGGCCGCGAGCTCAAGCCCCACGACCGCACCGTGGACGTGACCATTCGCCGCATTCGCAAGCATTTCGAGTCGGTGCCGGATACCCCCGAGATCATCGCCACCATTCATGGCGAAGGCTACCGCTTCTGCGGCGAGCTGGAAGGGTAAATCTTTGGAGCGCCTGCGGCGCTAATGCAGGCTGGCAGCCTGCGCTCCAGACAACATCTAAAAAAATACCGGCCAACTGGCCGGTATTTTTATTCATGCAATTAATGCCTTACAGCACGTTGACGGCGTTCAGCTCGCGGAACGCCTGCTCCAGACGGGCAATCATGCTGAGCTGGCCTTCGCGCAGCCAGACCCGCGGATCGTAGTACTTCTTGTTGGGCTTGTCGTCGCCGTCCGGGTTGCCGATCTGGCCCTGCAGATAGGCTTCCTTTTCCTTGTAGTAGTTCATCACCCCGGCCCAGGTGGCCCACTGGGTGTCGGTGTCGATGTTCATCTTGACCACACCGTAGCCGATGGACTCCTTAATCTCCTCGGCAGAGGAGCCGGAGCCGCCATGGAACACAAAGTCCAGGGACTTGGGGGCCAGGCCGAACTTCTCGGACACATACTTCTGGGAGTTATCCAGAATTTTCGGGGTCAGCTTGACGTTGCCCGGCTTGTACACGCCGTGCACGTTGCCGAAGGAAGCCGCAATGGTGAACTTGTCGCTGATGGCACTCAGCTTCTCGTAGGCATAGGCCACGTCTTCCGGCTGGGTATAGAGCAGGGAGCTGTCCATGCCGGTGTTGTCGACGCCGTCTTCCTCACCGCCGGTGCAGCCCAGCTCGATTTCCAGGGTCATGCCGATCTTGCTCATGCGCGCCAGGTACTGGGCACAGATCTCGATGTTCTCTTCCAGGCTCTCTTCGGACAGGTCAATCATGTGGGAGCTGAACAGCGGCTTGCCGGTTTCGGCAAAGTGCTGTTCGCCGGCATCCAGCAGGCCGTCAATCCAGGGCAGCAGCTTCTTGGCGGCGTGATCGGTGTGCAGGATCACCGGAATGCCGTAGGCTTCGGCCAGGGCATGGACGTGACGGGCACCGGAAATGGCACCCAGAATGGCGGCCTGGTGACCTTCCAGCTTCAGGCCCTTGCCGGCAAAGTAGGCGGCGCCGCCGTTGGAAAACTGCACGATCACCGGCGCCTTCACCTTGGCGGCGGCCTCCATCACCGCATTGACCGAGTCGGTCCCCACCACGTTGACCGCCGGCAGGGCGAACTGGTTGGCCTTGGCGATGGCGAAGATCTTCTGCATGTCATCGCCGCTGACCACACCCGGCTTGACCACGTCGGAAATTTTCTGGGACATTTTTTGCTCCTGTATGCTTGACCACGGCCGGCGTCATTGCACCGGCCATGTTAAATAAATAGGGTGGGCTCAGCCCTGGGCGCGCTGCTCGAGGATGGCCACCGCCGGCAGGGTCTTGCCTTCCACAAACTCCAGGAAGGCACCGCCGCCGGTGGAAATGTAGGATACCTTGTCCTTGATGCCGAACTTGTCGATGGCCGCCAGGGTGTCGCCGCCGCCGGCGATGGAGAAGGCGTCACTCTCGGCGATGGCCCGGGCCACCACCTCGGTGCCGTGAGCGAACTGGTCGAACTCAAACACGCCCACCGGACCGTTCCACAGAATGGTTTTGGCCTCTTTCAGGATCTTGGCCAGGGCCTCGGCGGAGTCGGGACCCAGATCGAAGATCATGTCGTCGGCGTCCACCTCATTCACCGGCTTGGTGGCGGCTTCGGCCTGCTCGGAAAACTCGGTGCCCACCACCACGTCGGTGGCCAGGGGAATGGCACACTCGGCGGCCAGCTTTTTCGCGGTGTCGAGCAGCTCGGGCTCATAGAGCGATTTGCCTACCGAATGGCCGGCGGCGGCGATAAAGGTGTTGGCGATACCGCCCCCCACCACCAGCTGATCCGCCACCTTGGACAGGGACTCCAGCACGGTCAGCTTGGTGGATACCTTGGAGCCGCCCACAATGGCCACCATGGGGCGGGCGGGCTTGTCCATGGCCTTGGCCAGGGCTTCCAGCTCGGCAGACAGCAAGGGGCCGGCACAGGCGACGGGGGCGTATTTGGCCACACCATGGGTAGAGGCCTGGGCCCGGTGGGCGGTACCGAAGGCATCCATCACGAACACGTCACACAGGGCGGCATACTGGCGGGATAGGGTCTCGTCGTCCTTCTTTTCGCCCTTGTTGAAGCGCACGTTTTCCAGCACCACCAACTCACCCTCGGCAATATCCAGGCCGTTGAGGTAATCGGTTGCCAGACGCACCGGCACGCTCAGCTTGCCGGCCAGGTAGTCCACCACCGGTTGCAGAGAGAACTCGTCGGCGTATTCCCCTTCGGTGGGCCGACCCAGGTGGGAGGTCACCATCACCCTGGCACCCTTGGCCAGGGCCGCCTCAATGGTGGGCAGCGAGGCCAGGATGCGGGCGTCGGAGCCGACCTTGCCGTTTTTCACCGGCACATTCAGGTCGGCGCGGATCAGCACCCGCTTGCCGGACAGATCGAGTTCATTCATTTTGATGACAGACATAATACGTCCTCTACATTGGCAGTACTGTTGTTAAATCGAAACGGTTACACCGACTCGCTCGCCGCCAGCCAGGCCAGGCTGGTGTCCAGCATGCGGTTGGCAAAGCCCCACTCGTTGTCGCACCACATCAGCATCTTGATAAGATTGGCATCGCTCACCCGGGTCTGGGTACCGTCGATAATGGAAGAATGGGGATCGTGGTTAAAGTCCACCGACACCAGCGGCGCCTCGGTATAATCGAGAATGCCTTTCAACGGGCCCTGGGCAGCCTCGCGCAGCACCCGGTTTACCTCGTCGACGGAGGCGTGCCGTTCCACGATCACGCTAAGATCCATGGCAGTGACGTTAATGGTGGGCACCCGCACGGAAATGGCCTCGAACTTGCCGGCAAAGTGCGGCAGTATGCGCTCCACCCCCTTGGCCAGCTTGGTGTCCACCGGAATGATGGACTGGCTGGCGGCCCGAGTGCGGCGCAGATCGGCATGATAGGCGTCGATCACCTGCTGATCGTTCATGGCCGAGTGAATGGTGGTAATGTTGCCACACTTGATATGGAACACCCGGTGCAGGGTTTCGATCACCGGCACCACGCAGTTGGTGGTGCAGGAGGCATTGGAGACGATGGTCTCATGACCGGTGAGCTGGTGATGATTCACGCCGTAGACGATGGTGGCATCCACATCGCTGTCGGCCGGATGGGAAAACAGCACCCTGGCCGCCCCGGCCGCCATATGCCGGCCCGCATCGGCCCGGCTCGAAAAGACCCCGGTACAGTCCAGCACCAGATCCACCGCCAGCTCAGCCCAGGGCAGCCTGGCCGCATCGGGCTCGTGGCACAGGCGAATGGTATCGTCGCCAATGCACATGTTCCCGTTGTCCAGGCTGACCGTATGGCCAAACCGGCCGTGGCTGGAGTCATAGCGGGTCAGATGGGCCATGGCCTCGGGCTCGGCCAGCTCGTTGATGGCCACGATTTTCATGCGCCGGTGCAGGCCACGCTCATAGAAAGCACGCAGCACGCTGCGGCCGATGCGGCCATAACCATTAATGGCGAGTCGAATCATTGCTGTCTGTTTCCTGCAGGGCTGAGGGCGTGAGCCCGGTATCAGAATTCAGGCCCAAGTCTAGCGAGGATTGAAAGCAAGGGGAATGGCGAAGGCAGTGATGGAGCCCTAAAAAGGAAAATCCCGGCCATTGGCTCGGCCGGGACGGCAATAACGGGGCAAAATTCAGACAACTTCCAGCTCGGGCTCCGGCTCGGTGACTACTGCGACCGGCTCGGCCAGTTCCGCCTGCTGCTGCAGCCAGCACAGCACGGTCGCCGGGTAAGTGTCGTCCGCCGACCAGATGCAGGTCGACGGGGTGGAGACAGCACTCATACGCGATACATTATTCAATGGATCTGTCCTCGCTGATGAAACCGCACTCAGGTTAACCGTCCCGATTGACGGTTTGATGACAGTACATGATTTAACCAGCAAAGGCCAATTGAGGCCGGATCCACTCGAGTAGGCTGCAACCTAGGGCTGCACCATGGCGTCCTCTTCCCTCAGCGGCTCCGGCTCGCTCAAATCCAGCTCCATCTGGCCCGCCTGGGCCTCGGCAATGGCTTCTTCCTCCAGGTCGGGAAATACCTCCTCCATGGGCAGGTCCACAAACTCCTCGTTCCGGGGGTCAAGCTCGGTAATAACACCGGCGGTATCCACCGGGGTGGCAATATAGGCCGCCTGCTCCGCCACCGGTACCGCCGGCGTGCGCCACTGCCACCACCAGGTGTAACTGCCCAGCAATAAGGCGACGCCACCGCAGCCGATGTACAGGCCCTGGGGCCCGAGCCAGGTCATCATGGCGGAGCTGAACAGCGGCCCCAGGGAGCTGCCCAGACCATAGCTCAGCAGCAGGGTGGTACTGGCAGCCACGATATGATGGGCCTCCATGCGGTCGTTGGTAATGGCCACCGCCACCGGGTAGATGGACGCCACCATGCCCATATAGAGGGCGGAAAAACCAATCAGAATACCCAGATGAACACCGCCGCCGGCGATCACCCCGGCGGCGCTCAGCACGATCACCAGGTTAATGGCGACCATGATCCGGCCCCGGTCGAGCCGGTCACACAACCGTCCCAGCGGCCAGGCAAACAGAATAAAGGTAAAAACGGACGCCGCCATAAAATACGACAGCTGATCCACCGGCAGGCCCAGCTGAATGGCATAAACCGGGGCCATGGCATAAAAGCTGCTGATCAGCACGCCGCTGCACAGTGCCGCCAGCAGCCCCACCGGGGCGCTGCGCACGATGGACTTCAGGCTGATGCGCTCGCTGTGCTCCACCGTGGGCGCCTCCATTCGAGTGAGCGACAGGGGGACCAGGGCGGCCGTCAGCAAAATGGCGCCAAGAGTAAAAGGGACAAAAGCAGCCGGATCGGTAAAGCCAATCAGCAGCTGGCCGGCGGTGGCCGCCAGGTAGGCACAGATCTGGTAGGCAAAAAACAGGGTGGCACGGTTGTCGCTGGTGGCCACGGCACTGAACCAGCTCTCAATCACCACAAAACTGCCGGCCACCGCAATGCCGCTCAGCGCCCGCAGCAGGGCCCAGATGATGATGCTGTCGGTCAGCGGAAAGATCAGAGTGGAGCTGGCCAGTACGGCGCTGAACACCGCAAAGGCGCGAATGTGTCCCACCCGCTTGATCACCCCGGGACCGTACAGGGAGCCGAGCACAAAGCCCACCGAGTAACACACCATGATGCTGCCGATCAGGGTCGGCTCCACCTGTTTCAGCCCCAGGTTGACCCCGAGCAGGGTCATCACAAAGGTGTTGCCTCCCATCAGCAGAAACACGCTGAAGATCAGCGAAGACAGGGAAATGACCAGGCGTTTTATCATGATGGCGGCAGTCTGAACGAAAAAGAAAGACGCTCAGATTGACAGCATAGGGCGGCCCTGAACAAGCCTTGACCGTTCAATATCGGGAGTGGATCACTTTTCTTGTCCAAACAAAAACCCCCGGCCTGAGGCCGGGGGTTGTACTTTGCCAAAGGCGCGCGCTTAGCCCTGGGCTTTCAGCTTGCGACGGTAGGCGTGCAGCAGCGGCTCGGTGTAACCGCTGGGCTGGGTGGTACCTTCAAACACCAGGGCACAGGCCGCTTCAAAGGCGATGCCGTCAAAGTCGGGCGCCATGTTGCGGTACAGCGGGTCACCGGCGTTTTGCTGGTCCACGATGGCGGCCATGCGCTTCATGGACTCCATCACCTGCTCCTGGGTCAGAATGCCGTGGCGCAGCCAGTTGGCGATGTGCTGAGCGGAGATGCGCAGGGTGGCGCGGTCTTCCATCAGGCCCACGTTGTTGATGTCGGGCACCTTGGAACAGCCCACCCCCTGGTCAATCCAGCGGACCACATAACCCAGAATGCCCTGGGCGTTGTTGTCCAGCTCGTTCTGGATCTCTTCTGCGGTCAGGGCATCACGGTCGGCCTGGGTCAGCAGCGGAATGGTCAGCAGATCGTCCAGCTTGGCCGGCTTGCGCGACTTCAGCTCGTCC